>NZ_KV810422.1:0-3529 GCF_001812775.1 Rothia sp. HMSC068F09 | reverse complement strand
CTCGAAGGATCACACGGTGACCGCACCCATATCAAACGGGCCGACCACCCACGGTTACACCACTATGCGGGACGCTACTTGACAGGCAAACTCAAGCCTCGTTAATATTACATGGTTTGCCAGACCGAATTAACAAAGGAGGGGTGTCGTGGTTGGTCTTTTCCGCACGTGGATGAGCGCCTAGAAAGCGGCGCTGTTGTGGCGTCGCGCTGTTTTTCTGCACGCCATTTCACGATTGGACATAACCATGATATTTGAAACCTCTCGGGGCAGGTCTGTTCTGCTGTGCCATTCATGGCAATTCAAGCTTTGTTTCGTATGGGGCGGGGAGCTCGTTTCGACATTGACGAGTTCGATTCTCCAAATGGGTCTTATTTGGCATCTCGCCCTCACGACAGGGTCGTCTTCTCTCCTCTCCTTAGCATCGCTGGCAGGCTTTCTGCCGATTGCTTTGTTCGGAATCCTTGCGGGCGCCGTTGTCGACAGACTGCCTTTGAAACGTGTCCTCATCGGCACCGACCTCTTCATTGCCGCGGTGGGTGCCGCCTTGGCGATTGCCTCGTTGGCCGGCAGCTTACCTGCATGGCTAATTCTCATCGCCCTGTTTCTCCGTGCAGTTGGTACTTCGTTCTACACGCCAGCCTCCCAATCTCTCACGCCCCATCTCGCCCCGCCAGAGCATCTCGTTCGCCTATCGGGGGTGACTCAGGCGATTCAGTCCGGCGGATACATTCTTGGCGCCGCGCTTGCAGCAGTGATTTATCCCGTGGCGGGCATTACCGCTATGATTGTCCTCGACGTGCTGGGAGCGCTTTTCGCTTCTTTAGCCGTCCTCGCCGCACAGATAGACGCAGGGGGCCTCGATGAAGCCGACCGCAGCTTGTCCTTTTCCAATAAGGTTCGAGAGCTCTTCTCTGAGATTTCGGACGGCTACAAGCTGATTAGGGAGTACAGGGGGCTGTTCGCCCTTCTTTGGTGCGGGTTCGTCTTCGCTTTCGCGTTCTCTCCGCTCGCGGCATTGTTCCCAATAATGACCTTGGGGCATTTTGGCGGTAGCACGGGGGATGCCGCTTTGGTGGAAATCCTTTTTTCTGCAGGCATGCTGGCTGGGTCCGGCATTTTGGCGGCCACGGGAGGGTTCCGCAATAGGTCGTTCACCATGGTCGCCGCGATTGCCGGCTTCGGCATTGCCGCAATCGTATCCGGATCGCTCGGCCCGTCATTGTTCGCTGCTTTCCTGCCGGTGAGCTTTCTTATGGGCGCATGCTCCCCGTTGTACGCGGGAACCCAGACTGCCCTTATGCAGGAGCAGATACCTCCTGAGTACCTAGGCCGCGTTTTCGGCCTCTACGGAACCATCATGGCGTGGGCCATGCCCATGGGCCTCGCAGCCCCCTCCGTTTTTGCGGATCTGCTTGGAGCTCCGTTATGGTTCGTCGGCTCTGGAGCGACCATGGTACTGCTTGCGATGGCTATGCTGCTTGCTCCGAGCGTCCGAAACGCGGGGAAAAGAGATACCGGGCAGATTCAATAGCCCAAGTATTCGAAAAAAAGAGGCAGCAGCCATCGGTTCAAGCGTCAGCCTTCAAGCCCTTGCGACGACGAGGTATTGCACCGACATTCCGCATCGCGCTCCTTATTCGTCGCCAACTATCATTTTCGGATTTGCCGGCTTGCGCAAGGTCAAAACGCTCGCGCCGGCAATTGGGCAAAGGCGAAAAATCGACGTGAGCAATCTTTTTTGGCATGGCTGCGCTTCCAGTAAAACGCTAATACACAAAAGGCGGTTCAACCTATGGAACTCATAGTCAAAGCTAAAGACATCTTTTTGGAATATGCCGGCCGCGATATCCTAGATATCGAAGAGTTGGAAATCTACTCCTACGATCGCATCGGCTTGGTGGGAGACAATGGCGCAGGCAAAACCAGCCTGCTTAAAATTCTGAGCGGCAATCTTACCATTGCGGACGCCGACGTCAGGCGCTTCGGCAGCATTGCCCTCATCGGCCAACTCGATGAACTCGACCTTGATGCGGCTCAGGACAGTGGTGAGATGCTCTCCCGTCTCAACGTCGCCGGAGTGGCGCAGGAGACGATGAGCGGCGGGGAGGAAACACGCGCCAAGATTGCCTCTGCACTCTCCCAGCATGCAAGCGCGATCTTCGCCGACGAGCCTACGAGCCACCTCGACCAAGACGGCATCCGCCTTCTCGTCGGACAACTCAAGGCATTTGATGGGGCTCTGCTCATCGTGAGCCATGACCGTCATTTTCTCGACCAGGTGGTAGACAAGATCTGGGAGCTCAAAGACGGCGGTATTTCCGAATTCTGGGGTGACTACTCCGACTATCTGCGACAGAAAGAAGAAGAGCGCAAAGCTCAGGCGACTCGATACGAAGAGGCGATGCGCGAGCGCGATCGCCTCGAAGCCGCCATCGAAAAACAACGGAAAAAAGCACGGCAGGTCGACGCCAAGCGGAAGGCTGCGAAAAAAAGCAACGAGTATGCAGGTCGATTGGGGCATCAGAAAGCAACCGGCACCAAACAGAAGAGGATGTACCAGGCGGCTAAGGACATGGAGAAGCGCCTCGAAGCGCTCGAAGGGATTGAGGCCCCAGATAGCATTCGCGCCGTGCGGTTCCGCCAGAGCAAGGCCCTGGAACTGCATAGTAAATTTCCCATCTCGGCAGACGATTTCAGCTTGAGCTTCGGCAACTGCATGCTCTATGACCACGCGAAATTCGAGATACCGCTCGGTGCCAAAGTGGCCATCACCGGTGGCAACGGTACAGGAAAGACCAGCCTGCTGAAGGCAATCGCTCGACGCGCCGACGGTATCAACATCTCTCCCAAGGCAGAGATCGGTTACTTCGAGCAAACAGGCTACAAGTTCGACGCCCGTCAGTCTGCGATCTCGTTCATGCAGGATGGTTGCGAGTACAGCATGACCGAAATTCGAGGCATCCTCGCCTCTATGGGAATCGGACCGCGCGACCTGACAAAGGACGTTGGCGTTCTCTCGGGAGGCGAAGTCATCAAGCTGCTACTCGCGAAGATGCTGCTGGGCAGATACAACATCTTGCTCATGGACGAGCCTGGAAATTACCTGGACATCAAGAGCGCCGAAGCCCTCGAGCAGATGATGAGCGCCTATGCCGGAACGATAGTGTTCGTCTCCCACGATAAGAGGCTGGTCGAGAACGTCGCAGACATTGTCTACGAAATAAAGGACACCAAGCTAGTCAAAATCTTTCAGCGCGAATAGCCCTAAATGAGCAAGAAATAATCCCCGAACGGAGACAAGGGAGTAAAACGGCAAAGAAAGAGCCTCCGTCCCAACGCAGGGAACGGAGGCTCTTTAATCGCTTTTACTCATCTCCGTCGCTGGTGGCTTTGTCATGACTCTCGTACGAAACGAAACTCAGCGGCACAGTGCGGCACTCAAAATCGCAGGTCAGAACCCTATCGGCCTACTCCCACTCGATGGCTTCAGTTTTACTGGCTCTTCCGAGTTGAGTGTGGGTGACCG
>NZ_KV810421.1:0-1488 GCF_001812775.1 Rothia sp. HMSC068F09 | reverse complement strand
TGGTGACCAGTGACGCCCATCTGGGCCTGGCGTGTTCAATTGTCTGTGTATCCGTCTTTTTGTTTGAAAGGATTGATGCATGATGAATGATGATGATGTTGTTGTGTCTGGCGCTAGTGGGCGTGAGGCTGTGGAGGAGCTGCGTCGCTCGGGGGCGTTGGATGCGTTGTTTGAGCGTCTTGATGCTGGCGAGGTCGAGATGACGGGCAGCCAGGGGTTGTTGCCCGCGTTGCTGAAGGAGGCTTTGGAGCGCGGGCTTGCCGCTGAGCTTTCTGAGCACTTGGGGTATGAGAAGGGCCAAGCCAGCACGCAGGCGCGCTCGAACACGAGGAACGGCACGACGAAGAAGACCGTGATGTCGGAGGTGGGAGCCTTTGAGATCGAGGTTCCCCGGGATCGGGCAGGCTCTTTCACCCCACGCCTGGTACGCAAAGGACAGCGGCGCCTTGATGGCTTGGATGCGATGATTATCAGCTTGTATGCCGGGGGAATGACAGTGCGCGATATCCGTCATCACCTGGCTTCCACCATCGGCGTGGAGGTCAGTGCCGGGACGATTTCCACGATCACTGACGCGGTGTGCGACGCCGTGCTGGAGTGGCAGCACCGCCCCCTAGAAGCGTTCTACCCGGTGATCTACCTGGACGCGATCCGCATCAAAATCCGACGCGATCACACCGTGGAGAACCGGGCCGCTCACTTGGCGGTGGGAGTGGACATGGAGGGCGTCAAGCATGTGCTGGGCATCTGGGTCCAAGCCGATGAAGGAGCGGCTTTTTGGGCCCACGTATGCGCCGAGCTGGCCAACCGGGGCGTGCGCGATGTCCTGATCGTGTGCTGCGACGGACTTGCTGGCCTGCCCGAAGCCATCGAAGCGACCTGGCCCCAGTCCATGGTCCAAACCTGCGTCGTTCACTTAATCCGCGCGTCCATGCGTTTCGTGTCCTACAAGGACCGCAAGGCCGTCGCAGCCGCTCTCAAGAGCGTGTACAGCGCGCCCAACGAAGAAACCGCCCGAGCGGCGCTGGAAGAGTTTGCGGCCAGCGACCTGGGAGCACGCTACCCCCAAACGGTTGCGACCTGGCAGCGTGCTTGGCAGCGCTTCACGCCATTCCTGGCGTTCCCGCCCATGCTGCGCCGCGTCGTGTACACCACCAACGCTATCGAATCGTTGAACTACCAGCTACGTAAAATCACCAAGAACCGCGGGCATTTCCCCAGCGAAGAAGCCGCCATCAAACTCCTGTGGCTGGGAATTTGCAACATCGAAGACAAACGAGCCACCCAGCGCCTCACAGACGCAGGCAAACCCGCCAACAAACGAACAGCCCCCACACGCCTCATCCAAGGACGCACCACCACCAACTGGAAACAAGCCCTCGCCCAACTCACCACCGCCTACCCCGACCGAATCACCCCCTACCTCTAACCCCCATACACAGAAAAATTGACAGGCTCTCTGGGCCTGGTCGAAGCCATCGCAGCGAA
>NZ_KV810420.1:0-4934 GCF_001812775.1 Rothia sp. HMSC068F09 | reverse complement strand
ACGATTACACCACTCCACAGGACTTGACCTACTTGCTTTCCTAAAACTGATGTGATACAATGATTTAATCCAGAAAAGGAGTAAAAAATATGCGGCAAGGTATTCTTAAATAAAACTATAATCAAATAGTGGGAACAAAGGATTATGATAGCTCCTTTTGTAGGGGCTTAGTTTTTTGTACCCAATTTAAGAATACTTTTGCCTTATCAATTTTGACATATCCCCAAAAACAGCAATCACAAACAGGTGTATGCTGTATATGTGTATGTCCGCAACTTATAATCCCCAGTGGTAAAAGTATTTTACTGCTGGGGATTTTTATGCCCTTTGGGGCTGTAAAGGGAGGACAATCACATGAAAATAATCAATATTGGAATTCTTGCCCATGTAGACGCTGGAAAGACGACCTTGACGGAGAGCCTGCTATATGCCAGCGGAGCCATTTCAGAACCGGGGAGCGTCGAAAAAGGGACAACGAGGACGGACACCATGTTTTTGGAGCGGCAGCGTGGGATTACCATTCAAGCGGCAGTCACTTCCTTCCAGTGGCACAGATGTAAAGTTAACATTGTGGATACGCCCGGCCACATGGATTTTTTGGCGGAGGTGTACCGCTCTTTGGCTGTTTTAGATGGGGCCATCTTGGTGATCTCCGCTAAAGATGGCGTGCAGGCCCAGACCCGTATTCTGTTCAATGCCCTGCGGAAAATGAACATTCCCACCGTTATCTTTATCAACAAGATCGACCAGGCTGGCGTTGATTTGCAGAGCGTGGTTCAGTCTGTTCGGGATAAGCTCTCCGCCGATATTATCATCAAGCAGACGGTGTCGCTGTCCCCGGAAATAGTCCTGGAGGAAAATACCGACATAGAAGCATGGGATGCGGTCATCGAAAATAACGATGAATTATTGGAAAAGTATATCGCAGGAGAACCAATCAGCCGGGAAAAACTTGCGCGGGAGGAACAGCAGCGGGTTCAAGACGCCTCCCTGTTCCCAGTCTATCATGGCAGCGCCAAAAATGGCCTTGGCATTCAACCGTTGATGGATGCGGTGACAGGGCTGTTCCAACCGATTGGGGAACAGGGGGGCGCCGCCCTATGCGGCAGCGTTTTCAAGGTTGAGTACACCGATTGCGGCCAGCGGCGTGTCTATCTACGGTTATACAGCGGAACGCTGCGCCTGCGGGATACGGTGGCCCTGGCCGGGAGAGAAAAGCTGAAAATCACAGAGATGCGTATTCCATCCAAAGGGGAAATTGTTCGGACAGACACCGCTTATCCGGGTGAAATTGTTATCCTTCCCAGCGACAGCGTGAGGTTAAACGATGTATTAGGGGACCCAACCCGGCTCCCTCGTAAAAGGTGGCGTGAGGACCCCCTCCCCATGCTGCGGACGTCGATTGCGCCGAAAACGGCAGCGCAAAGAGAACGGCTGCTGGACGCTCTTACGCAACTTGCGGATACTGACCCGCTTTTGCGCTGCGAGGTGGATTCCATCACCCATGAGATCATTCTTTCTTTTTTGGGCCGGGTGCAGTTGGAGGTTGTTTCCGCTTTGCTGTCGGAAAAATACAAGCTTGAAACAGTGGTAAAGGAACCCCCCGTCATTTATATGGAGCGGCCGCTCAAAGCAGCCAGCCACACCATCCATATCGAGGTGCCGCCCAACCCGTTTTGGGCATCCATCGGACTGTCTGTTACACCACTCCCGCTTGGCTCCGGTGTACAATACGAGAGCCGGGTTTCGCTGGGATACTTGAACCAGAGTTTTCAAAACGCTGTCAGGGATGGTATCCGTTACGGGCTGGAGCAGGGCTTGTTCGGCTGGAACGTAACGGACTGTAAGATTTGCTTTGAATACGGGCTTTATTACAGTCCGGTCAGCACGCCGGCGGACTTCCGCTCATTGGCCCCGATTGTATTGGAACAGGCATTGAAGGAATCAGGGACGCAACTGCTGGAACCTTATCTCTCCTTCACCCTCTATGCGCCCCGGGAATATCTTTCCAGGGCTTATCATGATGCACCGAAATACTGTGCCACCATCGAAACGGTCCAGGTAAAAAAGGATGAAGTTGTCTTTACTGGCGAGATTCCCGCCCGCTGTATACAGGCATACCGTACTGATCTGGCCTTTTACACCAACGGGCAGAGCGTATGCCTTACAGAACTGAAAGGGTATCAGGCCGCTGTCGGCAAGCCAGTCATCCAGCCCCGCCGTCCAAACAGCCGCCTGGACAAGGTGCGCCATATGTTCAGTAAGATCACTGGTTGATTTCCGATCCCAACCGAACACATTGAGCTGACGGCACGCTCCCGCAGTTAACCGAACGCCCCCGAGGTCCTATCCGGGCCCCGGGGGCGGCATTTTCCCAGTTGAAGGAATGGTGGAGATGTGTTTCGATGGGTCCGGTGGCCATGCTCCGCCCGCCGCCCGGCACCTCTTCCCAGACTCAGCCGGACGGTCGGTCCGTCTATTCCGTTTTTCTCCTAGGCTAGGCCAGCGGGGCATCGCCCCTCTCTGCGCGCGCCCTCTCGATGAGCCCCGGCGTCAGGTCGAGATCGCCGAGCGGCACGTCCTCCACGCCGTAGGCGTCCAGCAGCGCCGCCGCGTCCTCCCCGAGCATCGCCCTGAAGGCGCGCGCGGGCGTCGCGAAGCCGAGCGCGCCGCGGGGCTCGGAGTTCACGTGCGACATGGCCAGCGCCAGGTCGGCCGGGGCGAGCCGGTCGAACCTGATTCCGGCGCCCTTGGGCAGCAGCTTCCTGATCTCGACGTGGTTGCGCTCGCAGGCGCCCTTCTGGTCGCTGCGCCTGGGGTCGCAGTAGAACAGCCTCGTCTCGCCCGGCCCCTCGCCGAGCAGCGCCGCGATCGCCGCCTCGTCGGAGAACTCGGCGCCGTTGTCGGTGAGGACGGCGCGGAACACGCGGCGCGTCCCGTCGGCGCCGAGGATGGCCCGGACGCCCTCCAGGGCGTCCGCGACGCACCCGGCGGTCTTCTCCTCCAGCGGCAGCGCGAGCTGGAGCCTGCTGGGGCGGTGCAGCAGCGTGAGCAGGCAGGCGGAGTCCTCCCGGGCCCCCTCGACGGTGTCCATCTCCCAGGCCGCGGCGCACGCGTCCTCCCCGAGGGCGAGGAACGCGGCATGCGACCTGCGGGCGGAGTGGCGGGTCGCCGCCCGGCCCGCGGCGCGCTTCCTCGGCCTGTAGCCGACCTTGCGCCTGAGCTCCATGTTGGTCATGCCGTCGTAGCCCGCCGAGACCCAGCGGTAGATGGTCGACGGCGACAGGTCCACCGGGCCGCCGTTGCGCGCCGCCATCTGCTCGGGCGACAGCCCCCGGCGCAGGCAGTCCCTTATCGCCTCCAGCCTGGCCGCCGCGGCGGGCTCGTCGGCGTCTATCCCGCGCCTGGACGAGACGAGGACCGAGTCGGCGCACAGCTGCGCGGCCCGGGCCTCGTAGAAGACGTGGGGGCGGCGCTTGCAGCCGATCGCGCGGTACCGGCCGCACCCGTTGCAGCAGCGCGGCCACGCCGCCAGGCGCGGGCAGGCCGCCGACAGGTCGGCGGAGGCGTCCACGCGCTCGCCGCGCCTGGCCTTCGGCGCCGTCACGAACCTGTGCGACGCCACCTCGGCGCTCACCGTCGAGGGCGACCTGCCCAGCTCCCTCGCGATCTCCCTGCACGACGCCCTGCGCTCCAGCATCCTCTGGACCGTGTCCCGCTCGTGCCTCGTGAGCCTTCCGTAGGCCCTCGGGACCGCCCTTGCGGAGCCGCTCTTCTTCTTTCCGGACATGCCGTCCTCCGATCTCCCGGGGCCGGCCGATCCGGCCCTCAGGGTATCGGGTTCCCACATTCATCCGCACATGTGCGGATGAATGTGGGAGGTGTTCGGATAAAGTTGATAATCAAGGTGAAGTCTCCAGCTCCAGCTACATGGATGTGTTCTATCCGAAGTACCAGGTGACCTGGGATATGATGAACGTTGCCGGTCCGAACAGCATGTTCATGCACTGCCTGCCCGCCAACCGTGGCGAGGAAGTCGTCGACGAGGTCATGGACGATCCCGAGCGCTCCCTGTGCTGGGTCGAGGCCGAGAACCGCAAGCACTCCATTCGCGCCATCCTGGCCACTCTGTGCCCCCAGAGCGAGCCCGACGAGCAGAAGGCTGCGGCATACCGCGCCACCATCAATGAGCGCATGGCCGCTCTCGGTAAGCACGGTCTGTAAGACGTACCAGGTCGGGCGAGCTACGGCTCGCCCGCCTTCGCAGGAGATGGGCGACCTCATGGCCATCGGCGAGGAGAACTGCAAGGTCTCCGACGACAACCGAGTGCATCAAGGGCGCCGACTTCATCTACACCGACGTGTGGTATGGCCTGTACGATGCTTTCTGATGGGCGGCAGCAGATGCTTGTCTCTTGCTGCCCATCATCTGCGCCACTGCGCGTAGGCACTGGCGCCCTGTCTGAAGTTAAACAGACCTTTCGAGTGTGCACGAAGTGATTGCGCCAACAACGAAGCCCCAACCTGCTCGCTAACTCATGGGCAAGCCACCTGAGACTACTCATTTCCCCTACTAGCAATGAAGGCCTGCAACCTGCAGTTTTGCAAACTGCTTGAAAGGCGCCTGCGTTGATTCACTTCCTATTGCAGCTGGCGGCTCGCACACGAAAAGGCACTTGAGTTTCAAAGCGGGCGTTTTCGTCGATATCGAACCTCTAAAGGCTGTCCGCCGTGCCCTTTGGGACAAAAACGAAAACTCAAAGCCCCGAGTTTGGAATGAGTTTTTGAGATTGCCCCGGCTTTTGTCCCCGAAGCCGATGAAACACGACATAGTGTTACTTGGCGGCACTCGGTTTGAGACGGCATCGAAAACTGAGGACAACTGGAATGTCGGGACAGTAAAACGGCTCTTCAGAGTTGAGTGTGGTTGGAGG
>NZ_KV810419.1:243848-341581 GCF_001812775.1 Rothia sp. HMSC068F09 | reverse complement strand
ATACGGGTGAAGTAGAACACAAATAAGGCCTTGAAAGGGTCTCAAGCGCCCCTCCAGACGCTAAACACCCTAGTCAAAGCGTTTTAAGGGTGGCAAAAAATCTTCAAAAAAATTCTAAAAAACCTTAAAAATCTGCGAATCCCCCTCTCTGGAGCCCCAAAACAGGGGAGAAACACCCTCAAAACCCTCGCGAACAAAGACAAACCCAGATGCAGAGGGCAACAGGAAGATAAAACTAGAGCCCCTCCTAACGGAGGGGCTCTAGAGATACCTCTCGAGAAGTAGAGAGAGAAAAAGGGAGGGGCACTCCCCCACCGATTACTCAGCAGGGAAGCATCCCTCCCCCTCTATGTATAGAGAAAGTCAGAAGAGACTAGACCAGCTCAACCGCACCCTGGTTCTTCTTACCACGGCGAACCATTGCAAAACGACCGTGCAGCAGGTCATCCTTGGAGATGGTGGCGTCCTCACCCTGAACCTTCACGCCGTTCACAGAAGCGCCGCCCTCCTTCAGAATGCGACGAGCCTCAGAGTTAGACTTCGCAAAGCCCAGCTCGGTCAGCACCGAAATCAGGTCCAGACGGTCCTCGGTCAGCTTCGCCGAAGGAAGCTCCGCAACCACAGACTCCAGGGTAGCCTCATCCAGAGCAGCGAAATCACCCTTACCGAACAGAGCCTCCGAAGCAGCCACAGCCTGATCGGTAGCCTCGGTGCCGTGCACCAGCGAAGTCACCAGGTACGCCAGAGTCTTCTGAGCCTCACGCTTAAACGGTTCCTTCTCAACCTTCTCGGCAAACTCAGCAATCTCAGCGCGAGTCAGGAAGGTGAACACCTTCAGACGATCCACAACATCCGCATCCGCGGTGTTCAGCCAGAACTGGTAGAACGCGTACGGCGAGCACATCTGCGGGTTCAGCCAAATAGCGTTACCCTCGCTCTTACCGAACTTGGTGCCGTCAGAGTTAGTAATCAGCGGGGTACCAATAGCGTGAACGCTCTTACCCTCGACCTTACGAATCAGCTCGGTACCGCTGGTCAGGTTACCCCACTGATCAGAGCCACCGGTCTGCAGGGTGCATCCGAAACGACGGTTCAGCTCCAGGAAGTCCAGGCCCTGCAGAATCTGGTACGAGAACTCGGTGTACGAAATGCCCTCGTCGGAGTTCAGGCGCTTCGCCACAATCTCCTTCTTCACCATGGTGCCCACGCGGAAGTGCTTGCCAACATCGCGCAGCAGCTGCAGGGCGGACATCTGACCGCTCCAGTCCAGGTTATTCACCATACGAGCAGCGTTCTCACCCTCGAAAGACAGGAAACGCTCAATCTGTGCGCGCAGGGACTTCACCCACTCGGCCACAACCTCGGGCGAGTTCAGCACACGCTCAGACGTCTGACGCGGATCACCAATCAGACCGGTGAAACCACCCACCAGGCCTAGCGGCTTGTGACCTGCCAGCTGCAGACGACGCATCACCAGCAGCTGCACCAGGTGGCCCAGGTGCAGCGAAGCCGCGGTCGGATCATAACCCGTGTAGAAAGTCAGGGTCTCCTCACTCAGCGCCTTCTCCAGGGCAGCCTCATCGGTGCTCACGTGCACCAGGCCGCGCCACTTCAGCTCCTGCCAAATATTCTCGAAGGTATCGTCATTATGCTGCGCGTTGAGGATCTCGGCAGACATGCTTCTCCCATTCACAAGGTAACGACGCACGAGGCGTCCGAACAAAATATGTACTAAGCCTAACACCGCACCGGCACAAACGCTCAGAACAAGCGCCCGGCGGCGGGTGCAAGGATTCGACTACAGGCCCGCGGGCATGCGCGAACCCACCAGATACAGGCGCTGGGTGGGACGGGTCATCGACACGTACACGTCACCCACCGCGCCGTCCGCATCATCAATCAGCTGCTGCGGCTCAACAATCACCACAACGTCGAACTCCAGGCCCTTCGCCTCCCACGGGGTCAGCACCAGCACCTGGTTTTCCAGAGCCGTCTGCGCGGTACCCGTGCGGTCGGCGTGCGCACGAGCCACCGCCCGAGCCGTCTCAAGGTACAGGCTCGGCGGGCAAATCACGCCGATCAGCGCGCCGCCGGACTGGGCAACCTCATCGTCCACCACGGACACGGTCTGCTCCACCACGGCATCGGGGGCAACCTCGCGAATCAGCGGAGGCCACTGGCCCTCACGCACCGCGCGAGGAGCCGACACCTCGTAGCCGGCAGCCCGAGCTACCGAAGCCGCAGCCTGCGCAATCTGCGCCGGAGTGCGGTAGTTAATCGTCAGCTCGTCCAGGGTGAAGCGCTCCCCCACGAACGGTTCCAGGGCCTGCGCCCACGACGAAGCCGCCGCCGGCGACGAAGCCTGAGCAATATCGCCCACAATCGTGAAGGACTTCATGGGGCAGCGTCGCATCAACAGACGCCACTGCATCGGCGAGAGCTCCTGCGCCTCATCCACCACCACGTGACCGTACGCCCAGGTGCGATCGGACGAAGCCGCGGCCGCCGCGGTCATCCGCTCGCCACGCACCTCGTTCATCATCGCAATCTGCTCGGGGGTAATCACGCCATCGGCGCCAATATCCTCCAGGGACTGGTGTACGTTCTCCAAAGCCTTCGTCGCGTTCTCAAGGTTCGCGCGATGCTCGGCCGCCGCACGCGCCGCCGCAGCGGCACCCGTCACCTTCAAGAAATCGCCCAGCAGCTCCGCGGCCTCATCCAGCAGGGGGACATCGGCCTCGGTAAAGGGAGCATCCGCAGGACGAGCCAGAAGCTCTCGCTCCGCCTTCGACAGACTACGGGTAGCCGACTCCAGGTAGTGCGGCTTCGAATACAGCGAGCGCAACAGGGTCTCGGGCGAGAGCGGCATCCATGCCAGGTTTAGGGCGCGACGCACGTCCATGGAGGCGCGCACATCATCCTGCAGGTAGGGGCGCTCCACCACGCGGCCCGCCGCGCGGTTCAGCTGCTCATCAAGCTTGACCGTCAGCTCCTTCAAAAGAATCTTCACGAAGGTTTCGCGGGCCTCGTTGTGCGGCTTACCGGTCGAACGGGCGCGGGAACGAGCCGAACGCACCATCTCGGGGGTCAGCTCGACGTCCGTTCCCTCAACGTTCAGAAGCTGCGCCCGTGCGGGAACCTTCTGACGGTCCGCCACGGCGCGCTTAATGACCTTGACCATACGCAAATCGCCCTTAAGGGCTGCCACCGCGCGGTCTTCCTCGGGCACGGCGCGCAGGCCCGGGTACAGGGTCGCCAGCGAAGCCATCACCACGCCGGTTTCGCCCAGCGAAGGCAACACGCGCTCGATGTACCACATGAAAGAATTCGAGGGGCCCACCACGAGCACACCCGCCTTCGACAGACGTTCACGGTTCGTGTACAGCAGATAGGCCGCGCGGTGCAGAGCCACCGCAGTCTTACCGGTACCGGGACCACCCTGGACCACGCGCACACCCGGCAGCTCCGAACGGATGATTGCGTCCTGCTCGGCCTGAATGGTCGCCACAATATCGCCCATGCGGCCGGTACGCTTCTTATTCAGCGCGGCCAGCAGCGCACCCTCACCGTGCAGGGCCTCCGAATCCTCCAGCATGGCCTCGTCGAAGACCTCGTCCTCAATGTTCACGACGGTGCGGCCCTCCAGCATCAGGTGACGACGGCGGCGCACGCCCATCGGCTGAAACGCGGTGGCCTGGTAGAAGGTACCCGCCTCGGGGGCACGCCAGTCCATGAGAAGGCGACGCTGGTTATCGTCGGTAATGCCGATGCGGCCGATGTAGCGCACAGCATCCGCACCTTCGCGGTCCATGTCCAGGCGGCCGAAGGTCAAGCGAGAATCCACGGCGTTCAGCTGAGCCAGGCGATCCTCGTAATAGGTTGCGAAGGAGTCACGCTCCGAACGGTTCTGGTGCCCGCCCACCGCCTGGTTCTTGCGCACATCCGCCAGCTTCTGAGCGGTCTCTTCGCGTAGCTCGTCCAGACGAGCGTATACGCGGGACACGTACTCGCGCTCAGCAGCCATCTGCTCGGCAAATAGTTGCTCAGCCTTCGACGATTCCTCGGGCCGGTGGGACAGGGATTCAGATGACACGCAAGCTCCTTAAACATAGTGCGTCTCAGTGCGGCACCGTGAGCGGCACCTAAAAATACGGGTCACTATTCTACAGGATGGGCTCTCGAGCCCAGAAATATGACGGCTTCCGGTAGCGCCGGTCAGACGGCGAGGTGCCCCTCCCGAAAGCATCGGAAGGGGCACCTTTGGTTCTGCCCTACGGCAGGAAGAAATAATGCGGAATCCGCTATCGGGCCGCTACTCGGAGACCAGGCTCAGGGTCTCAACGCGGTAGCCGGCCAGCGCATCGCGGCCGCCCAGGCCATCCAGCTCCAGCAGGGCTGCCACGCCGGCAACCTTAAGCTTGGCGCGCTCCACGAGCTTCACCGCGGCCTCCAGGGTGCCGCCGGTCGCCAGAATATCGTCAAGAATCAGCACACGGGTACCCGGCGCGAAGTCGCTGCAGTGAATCTCGACGGCCGCGGTACCGTACTCAAGCGCGTACTCCTCACGGTAAGTTTCGCGGGGAAGCTTGCCGGCCTTGCGAATCGTCATGATGCCCTTGCCCGTAGCGTAAGCCAGGGCCGATGCCAGCAGGAAGCCGCGGGCCTCCACGCCGGCGACCACATCAAACTCGCCCTCGAAGCGGTGGGCCAGCTCATCGATGCAGGCCTTGAACACCTCGGGATTGGCGAAGAGAGTCGTCACATCGTAGAAGAGGATGCCCTCGTGCGGGTAATCCTGAATCGTGGCGCAGGCCGCGGGGATGCGCTGTTCGATGGGGGTAGCCTCAGAAGCGGGAACGCTCATGCTCTCTCTTTCGTGGGGTGGCGTCGGGCCCGAACGGCCCGGAATCATCTGCGGCGGCACAGGCCGCCTAGAGAATTCTACTCTGTTCCAGCGCTTTTTTCCTCTGTACACCCGCCGGTCACCCCCATCAGCCCGCATCAACGCGAGATTGACGCGAGGTTCACGCGTAAACCCCCGGCCGTTTCCTCATTTCGAGGGGCGGGGCTTTGAAGCTTGAGGGGCAGGGGCTTTGAGACGCGGGAAGCATCGGGGGCTAGGGCCCCGTGTTCTAGGACTCTACGCTCCCAGTATGCTCTTAGGACTCCGCCAGCTTCGAACGCAGGTCCCGCTTCAGAATCTTTCCGGTCGGGCCCAGCGGCATCGCATCCGCCGCAACGTAGCGGCGCGGGTACTTGTAGGCCGCGAGGCGGGTTCGGGCCAGGGCATTGAGCTCCGCCTGCACCACGCCCCAGTCGGCTCCGGACCGCGGCACCACGACGGCGACGATCTCCTCGCCCACGCGCTCATCCGGCACACCCAGCACCGCCACGGACTGCACCAAATCATGGGTGTACAGCACGTCCTCAATCTCGCGCGGGTACACCGAGTAGCCGTTGCGCAGCACCATGTCCTTGATGCGGTCCACGATAAAGATATTGCCGTCGGCATCCACACGCGCCACGTCTCCGGTCGCAAACCACTCACCGTCGAACACTCCGGCGGTTGCCTCGGGGTTATTCCAGTAACCGAGCATCACGTTCTCGCCGTGCACCCACAGCTGGCCGCTCTCCCCCGTCGGGCACTCGACGCCCGCCGAGTCGCGCACCTGAACCTGCACACCTGGCAGGACGCGACCCACCGAACCCAGCACCATGCCAAAGGCCGCCTGGTTAAAGGAAACCACGGGCGAGGTTTCGCTCAGGCCGTAGCCCTCGTACACGGTACAATCGGCCAGCTCCTTCCAAGCCTCGTGCACCGGAGCGGGCAGAGCCGAACCACCCGAAATGCCGAAGCGCACCGTACCGCGCAGGCGGGCGCAACGCTCCGGCTGCTCAGCCATGAGAGCCGCAAGAGAGATGTACATGCTCGGCACGGCCGCCAGCACCGACACCCGAGCCGCCTCAATCAGGCTCAGCGCGTGATCGGGCGTAAAGCGCGGAAGCAAAGCCACCGTCGCGCACGCGGCAAAAGCCGCGTTCATCGACACCGTCTGGCCGAAGGCGTGGAAGAGAGGGAGGCCGCCAAAGATGACGTCCTCGGCGGTGAAACCAAAAACCTTCACGCAGCTGCGAGCGTTCAAGAGGATATTCGCGTGGCTGAGGGTGGCTCCCTTCGGGCGGCCGGTCGTGCCCGAGGTGTACAGGATAACCGCGGGATCCTGCTCTTTCACCACGGCGGGTGCCAGCGGAACGTCCACACCGTCAAAGGGGGCCAGGGGCGAGGCGGAGGGCTCAAAAATTTCGCACCGCACCGAACCGTTCTTCACCGGCACCGTCGAGGCGGCCTCCTGCGCCAGGCGAGTACCGGTATAGGCGAAGAGAACCTTTGCGCCGCTGTCTTCAAGGTGGTACTCCAGCTCCGCACCCGACAGCAGAGGGTTGAGCGGCACGCAAATCGCACCGCGCGCGGCAATACCGTAGTAGAGGGCGGGCATCAGCGGCACGTTCGGCATGGACAGGGCCACTCGGTCGCCCGCCTCCACGCCCAGGGTTCCCAGGTATCGCTGCACCTCTGCCGCGGCGGAGGCCAATTCGCCGTAGCTGATGTTCAGTAGCGAGGAGGACTCAGCGGAGTCCCCCGCGGCGGGCAGTGCGAGCGCGACCTTGCGCGGGGAGGCCGCAGCCGCCTCCGCCAGAATTGAGGCGGTATTATTCCGGGCCGAAGGCTCAGCCTGCGAAGGATCACGGGGTCCAGAGCTGGGTATCGAAGTCATCGTTGAGTTCTCCTGCGGTATTGTTCGAATCGTCTTCGTCTGTAGGCGAGAAGCCCTCGTGCGGGCTACTCCCGATGCCCGGGGCCGATTGCCGCGGCGTGGGCACACAACAGGGGTGCGTCCGGGACCGCCGATTCGTTCATCGAACGGTCCGGGGCGCACCCCTCGCACGCTACTGGGCTGCCGACCAGTCCAGGAAGCTTTCAGCCAGCGCAGCCCCGCCATTGGGGTCGCGGGTAACCACCATCACGGTGTCGTCTCCGGCAATCGTACCCAGGATGGCGTCCATGCCACTCTGGTCAATCGAGGAAGCCAGGAACTGAGCCGCACCCGGCGGGGTACGCAGCACCGTGATGTTCGCCGAACCCTCGGCGGTAATCAGTAGCTCCTTGAACAGGGAAATCATGCGGGCGTCCGGCGCGGTGCCGCCACCGCGGCGAGCCGGATAGTTCGGAACAGCGTAAATCAGACCGGCACCCTCATCGCGGATGCGCTCGGCTCCAATTTCAACGAGATCGCGGGAAAGGGTGGCCTGAGTAACCTTCATACCGTCGTCGGTCAGGTACTGCGCCAGTTCAGCCTGGGAACGTACACGTCGGGTCTGCAGCAGCTCAACGATGCGGGCCTGACGCGCGATCTTGGTCGAGGGGAAAGGCATGTTATCTCTTCTTCCTACGGTGCCAATCACGAGTGTGGACCTTCCCGTCCGTCGGTGGAACGGGTGCGTCCTCTCTACCCAAGATAATACATATGCACATAAATATGCGTCATAAATATGGATTATTCTCATATTTATAGGGAAATCCGCCCCGGAATCTCACGATATGTACGTTCCGGCCGCCGTATCTCCGCGTGCAAATACGCACCCGGACGTATAACCTCGCGTGCTATGCATAGGCGCCGCCCCCCTCTTTGGGGAGCATCTTCCGGGAGCACAGCGAAAGCCCGCCTACCGCACCGACTACGCTCATCACGTACCGGCGCGGGAGGCGGGCCCCCACAAAATCGTTATGGAAGGACTGATCGGTTAGTCCTCGTTATCCACCAGACCGTCCAGGTCCTCGTATTCCACGTTACGGGAACGGCGGTTCAGCCACACGGCGAACACTATACCGCCCAGCAACACCAGAATCGCGCCGATAATGCTTGCGATGCCGGCCACGCGATGACCGGTCACCTGCCCCTCAGTTACGGGCTTCAGGGTGCCCTTCTCTGCGGTGTAAACAACCTCCAGCTGACCGTTGTTTTCAACCAGCAGGCCATCCACCTCACGCGGGAAATCGGCCGGAACGTCACCGGTCTGCGAACCGCGGAACTCCACCGTAGCGCTGGAATTGACCTTGTACTTATCCTTCAGATTCGACACGTACGTCTTGCCGTTGAGCGCATCATCGGCGGGGAGGTTGCCCTTATAGCGCGCCACGTTCTCCTTGGTAATCAGGTCGGGAGTCAAATCCTGGTAGGTGCCCTGCACAACCCAGCTGTGGCCGGCGTAGTCGGCATTCGCGTTCACCCAGGCGAAGGAACGCACGCCCACGACCGCCAGAATAATGGCCACGACCACCGCGACGACGGCTGAGAGCACCGACAGCCAGTTCACGCCGGGGCGCTCCTCCAGCTCATCCTCGCTCATCGCAAAAAGGGAGGCGTTTTCCTCGTCATCCTCGTCGTCATCGTACTCTTCGTAGTTGTCGTACTCTTCGTACTCTTCGTACTCTAGTTCTTCGGGCTCCTCGTAGCGGAAATCCTCGGAATGATTAGTCGCAGAATCCTCGTTCTGCGGACGGCGATCGTGCGAGCTTTCTCGGTTAGCCATTATCTCTCCCTCAAATCGTCTACCTTCTAGGGTACCCATTACCGCGGAGCATCACCAATAAAAGAACAAACTTGTGCTTTATTCTTTATCTGACGAGGCCAAACGCGCATATTCAGATACAAATTCGGCGGATGCGCCGTCGAACGCGCAGGTGTTCACGCAAACGGGGTGGGAGCCGAAGCCCCCACCCCGTCAGCGTCACTTGGTCTCGACTAGACGCGAGCCTCCACGCCCAGCTGCTCGACGGCGGCCGCCACGGCTGCCTCTCGAGCGGCGGAAGCCTCGTCCGCGGTCAGAGTGCGATCCGGTGCGCGGAAACGCAGCGCGAACGCCAGGGACTTCTTCGACTCATCGATGCCGGTACCGCGGTAATCGTCGAACACGCGGATATCCTCCAGCAGCTCGCCGGCGCCCTCACGCAGCACGCGCTCCACCTCAGAAGCGGGCAGATCGCGGTCCACCAGCAGGGCTACGTCCTGGGTTGCCGCCGGGTAGGTCAGCACCGGAACGGCCTGGTGTACCTCGACGCGGTGCGCGAACAGGGCGGAGAAGTCCAGCTCAAAGGCGCAGGTGCGCTCCGGCAGGTTCAGCTCCTGCAACAGCTTCGGGTGCAACTCACCGGCAAAACCGATGCGCTCGCCGTTCGCATCCAGGACCTCGGCCACGCGCCCCGGGTGGAACGCGGTATGAACGCCGTTAAGCACGGTAATCGGCGCGGATACGGCATCCGCAATCAGACGCACGGCGTCCAAGGCATCGCGCCAGTCGTAAGCGCGCGGAGCCGCGCCGGGCATCACCTCGTGCTCGGTGCCGGCGAACAGGCCGGCGATGAACGAGGGCTGCTTCGGGATGCCGGCGTTCAGGTCCGCCAGAACCTCATCCGAGGGGCGAACGCCCAGCGGCGGGATAGAGTCCGACCCCAGCTTCTCACCCGGGATGAACACGTGGCCGGATTCGAAGATGGCCAGGTTCTTGAAGCCGCGGGAAAGGTTGCGCTTGAGCACCTCGACCAGGCCGGGCAGCAGCGAGCGGCGCATCCAGCCCTCAGCCGAAGAAATCGGGTTCTCCAGGCGAATTGAGGGCACCTCGGTCACGGGGTTCTCGGGGGTGCTGACCCACGGAGCCGACCACAGGTTGTTCGCCTCAGCCGACACGAAGGGGTAGGCGAAGACCTCGGTCAGGCCGGCTGCGGCCAGCGCGTTCAGGGCGCGGCGCTTGCCCGCCTGCTCGGGGGTGTAGCCGCGGCCGGCGGGGGCCACCGGCAGGGTCGAGGGGATGTTCTCGTAGCCGTCGATACGGGCGATTTCCTCGGTCAGGTCTTCCTTCGCGCGCAGGTCGGGGCGCCAGGAAGGAACAGCCACCAGGTAGCCGGACTCGGTGCGCTCCACCGAGCAACCAATCTCGCGCAGGCTGGACTCAATCTGCTCCGGGGAGTAGTCCACGCCGATGCGGCCGGCGGTGTACTCGGCGGGCAACTCGATGACGACCGGCTCGTAGCCGAGGGACACGTCGGTAACGCCCGGCTCAGCCTGGGCGCCGGCCAGCTCGACCAGTAGCTCCACGGCACGCTGGGCGGCAGCTGCCTGAATCTGCGGGTCCACGCCGCGCTCGAAACGCTTGGAGGCCTCGGAAATCAGCTTGTGGCGGCGGGCGGTGCGAGCCACCGACACCTCGTCAAAGCGTGCGGCCTCAATCAGGATGCGGGTGGTCGAGTCGGTCACCTCGGTCGAGGCTCCTCCCATCACACCGGCCAGGCCGATCACGCCCGAATCATCGGCAATCACGATGTCCTCGGGGTGCAGGGTACGCTCCACGCCGTCCAGGGTCACCAGCTTCTCGCCAGCAGCAGCGCGGCGCACCACGATTTCGCCCTGAACCTTATCGGCATCGTAGAAGTGCAGGGGCTGACCGGTCTCCAGCATCACGTAGTTGGAGATATCGACGGGCAGCGAGAGCGAGCGCACACCGGCCAAACGCAGACGCGAGGACATCCAGGTCGGAACCGGGGTCTCGGCCTTCACGCCGGATACCTCGCGCATCACGAAGCGCACGCAACCCGGGTTACCGTGAATCGGGGCCTCGTCGCGCAGGACCACCGGGTGACCGGAGGAGTTCGCCTCGGGAGCGCGTTCACCGTAGGCGAGCACGAAGTCCTCGAAGGGGGTTCCGGTTGCGTGGGACCACTCGCGGGCGATACCGCGCAGGGAGAATGCGTAGCCGCGGTCCGGAGTCACGTTCACCTCGGCCGCCTGGTCGTACAGGCCCAGCAGCTCCATCGCATCGGTGCCGACCTCGGGGTCCAGGCCCAGGGTCGAGAGCACCAGGATGCCGCCGTGGTCGTCGCCGATGCCCAGCTCGCGGGTCGAGGCAATCATGCCGGCCGACTTGTGGCCGTAGGTCTTGCGGGCGGTAATCGCGAAACCGCCGGGCAGCACGGCGCCGGGCAGGGTCACGACGACCTTGTCACCGGGCTTGAAATTGTGGGCACCGCAGATGATGCCCTGCACACCGGAGGGCTCGATGCCCTTGCCGGTCAGGGTCTGCTCCTGACCCTCCGGAACCACGCGCACCTGGCACCAGTTCACGGTCTTGCCGTTAGAGTGGGTCTCGGGTTCCATCGAGAGAACCTGGCCCACCACGATCGGGCCCGACATCTCGTCGGTGGGGCGGTGAACGTCTTCTTCTTCCAGGCCAACCTTCACCAGGGTTGCCATCAAATCTTCAGCCGAAGCGTCCTCGGCGACCGGCACGAACTCGCGCAGCCATGACAGGGGAATACGCATAATTTAGATCTCCATCCCGAACTGCTCAGAGAAACGGATGTCGCCCTCGACCATGTCGTGCATGTCGGCGACGTTGTTACGGAACATGAGGGTACGCTCAATACCCATACCGAACGCGAAGCCCGAGTACTCCTCGGGATCGATGCCGGCGGCACGCAGCACGTTCGGGTTCACCATGCCGCAGCCACCCCACTCAATCCACTGGGGGCCGCCCTTGGCGTTGGGGTGCCACAGGTCCAGCTCGGCGGAGGGCTCGGTGAAGGGGAAGAAGTTCGGGCGCAGGCGAATCTTAGCCTCTTCGCCGAACATGGCGCGGGCCATGTACTCCAGGGTGCCCTTCAGATCGGCCATGGTCAGGCCCTTATCCACCGCCAGGCCCTCAATCTGGTGGAAGACCGGGGTGTGGGTCGCGTCCAGCTCATCGGTGCGGTACACCTGGCCGGGGCACACGATGTACAGGGGCAGCTCGCGCGAGAGCATCGAGCGCATCTGCACCGGGGAGGTGTGGGTGCGCAGCAGCAGGTGAGCGTTCTTCGGCTCAACGTAGAAGGTGTCCTGCATTTCGCGCGCCGGGTGGTCCGGCTTAATGTTCAGGGCGTCGAAGTTGTACCACTCGGACTCCAGCTCGGGGCCGTCGGCAACCTCCCAGCCCATGCCGACGAAGATGTCGGTCAGGCGCTCCTGCATCAGGGCGATGGGGTGGCGACCGCCCAGGGAACGGCGAGCGGATGCGGCCGACATGTCCACGGCCTCCTCGGCCAGGATGCGGGCCTCGCGCTCGGCCTCCAGCTCCTTGGTGCGAGCCTCAATAACCTCGGTCAGTGCGGCGCGGGCCTGGCCCAGCAGCTTGCCCACGGGGCCCTTGTGCTGGTTCTGAAGGTCACGCATCTGGCGGTTGGCGACGCTCATGACGCCCTTCTCACCGAAGAAGCTCAGGCGCACCTCCTTGAGGCTGTCAAAGTCTTTTGCCTTCTCGCGAATCTCCTGCTGGGCGCGCTCTCGCTCGGCCTCAAATGCCTCACGAACGGCGTCCAGACCCTTTTCGGGGTTGTTCTCCAGGACCTGCGCGATGTTGGCGAGGACCTGAGCCGGGCCCTTCGGGCCCTCGTGTTCCTGCACGGAATCGGTCATTGTCACTCTTCTCTGCGTACCACCGGCGCGTTGGGGCCGGTCGGCTGGTTTGTCACTATGGGGCGGCACCGCGGGGACCGCGAGAGCTCACCAATCGCCCCGGGCACGGCGGGCGCCGAGCGTGTGAGGGGCGGAGCATCCCGGCAGGGTCTGCGGGCGCATATCCTACCCATTCTAGACCAGAGAACCACGAGAAAGCATCAGAGCGCCCGGATAGTCCATCCGGGCGCTCTGATGCTTTGATTAGGTGTGGAGTCGTCAGGTACGCACGCCCCGCGGCGGCATATTTGCCGAACGGGTCCCCACGGGGGTGAGGATTAGGCCAGCGCTTCCTTGACCTCGGGGTCGAAGGAGGAGCGAATCCACAGCACGTTGGCGATAAACCACGCGGCGTACAGTGGCACGAAGCCGTAGCGCTGAGCGTCAATCACGTTGCCAATCAGCGAGAGGACCGCGACGAAGGCGCCGAGAATCGCGAAGATGAGGCCGACGGTCAGGCCCTGGCGCTTACCCTTCTGAATCGTGAAGTACACCCACGAGTACACGATGGCCGAGCCGATGAGCAATCCCAAACCGCCCGCAACGCCAAACTCCGGCAGGCCCTTCAGCGGGGACAGGTTATCCGGTGCGAACGAAGAAATGATGCCGTGGACAAAGCAGAGCAACGCGGAGACAATCATAATCTCCTGCAGGCGCAGAATCTTAGGGTGCTTGGTCGGCGAGTGGAACAGGATTCCACCCGGCTTGGAGCCACCTTCCTGAATGTAGATGGCCTGGGTGTCTGAAGGTACCGCGTCGGAGCGGTACGCATTCGGGTCGTACGGAGGTTGAGCAGTCATCATTGTCTCCCAATTTGTATGTGATTTCTCCCTCAATACTACCCGGTCGGTAAGAAGTTTCCAAAGAAAATGCTCGTGTCGAACTCATATATGACGATGTGCCGGTGAACCTCCCATCGGGGCGTTCACCGGCACATCGGGCGGTATTGGAGCATCGGGCAGATGCCCAGCTACATCGAGCGCGCCTAGTTAAAAAGGCCCGAGCAGATGTAGTCGTTCTCATCCTTCACCCCGGGCGGCACCGCGAAGAGAGCGTTACCGGTATGGCGCAGGTACGCGCCCTTAGCTTTCGTCGCCCGGCCCAGACCGACCCGTCCCAAAACGGCCCAGCTGACGTAGAAGTGCCTCCACGATTGGGAAGTCCGCGGGAATCCACGGCAGCGCCAGAATCTCGGCAGCCTCCACGGCCTCGAGGATTCCCTCCCCCGCCGGGGGAAGCGGCATCCACCGCAGGGCGCTGTGATTTTCCAGGGTGTCCGGAGTACCCGAAAGAATCTCGGCAAAGAACACACGCATCGCCAAACGCTCGCTCAGACGCCAGCCCTGCGGATACGCACCGGGCACCTCAGCACCCAAACGCGCCTGCACACCCAGCTCCTCCTTCAGCTCACGCACCAGCGCCTGCTCGCAGCTCTCCCCCGGCTCGACCTTACCGCCCGGGAACTCCCACATGCCGGCAACAGTCTGCGGCTCAGAACGCTGAGCCACCAGCATACGGGTCGGAGCCACCAAAGAATCAACCACGGCGGCGCCAACCACCTGAACCTCAAACGAGGGCGACACTTCACTCATCTTTCTCTACCTTCTTCTACGCTTTAGAATCCTTCAGCGGATGCGCATCCTCAGCAGCGTGCTCCGCTACTTCCTTCTCGGCATCCTCAGTATCCTCAGGCTCAGGAGCTTCCTCCACGCCTTCCTGCCACTCTTCTTCCTCATCATTCATATTCGAGGCTTCTGCCACCTCACGGCGAATATTAGTGCCGTCATTCAGCAGAATCAGAAGGCGGTTACCGTTCTTGAACTCCATGAGGAAGACATCCTCAAGCTCGACCTCAGCGGCACGCAACTGTAGGTACACCCAATCCTCGGTCTTGTGCGCATCCGCGATATCGCGAGTGACCAAGCTACCCTTCACAATCAGAGCAAAGTTCGGCACACCGTCACCCTTACGGATCACGCTCAGCGCACCGTTCGGTTCAATCTGAGCGAACTCAATGTCTTCCAGGTCGTAAATACCCTGCGCACGAAGGTCAGCAATCAGGCGCATCGGATCAAGAACCACATCTGCCTGCTGGAAGCTCTTAATATCGATATCACCATCCGTAATGACCGGCACGCGCTGCTCACGCACCGCCATATGCAGAAAACGAATCTTCGTGGTCGCCACGTTCAGCAGCTGAATCATGCACAGCGTAAACACCATGTAGATGACAAAGTAGAACAGGCTAATCTGCTCGCTGTACAACACGCCACCGAACACACCACCGATGACAAAGTTACCGATGGTATCAATCGGGGTCTGGTGCCCCGCCTGAGAACGGTGAGTCAGACGCAGGTACACCAAAAGAATGATCAGGCCAACGAAAATCTTTAGCAAACGATAAACGATCATCTCAACGGTCATAACAAAAATCTCCTAGAACTAAGCCCGGAAAATATCCGGCTCCAAATAAATGATGCGTGCCGCAGGAACAGCCTCGCGAATACGAACCTCAGCCGCGTCAATCTCATCAGCCACCGCACGACCAGTGTCAGCATCATGAATGCGAATCTTTGCCGCCACCAGAATCTCCTCAGGACCCAGGTGCACAGTCTTAATGTGGATAATGCGCTCGCTGTCGCCATCCTCAATCGCCGCGCGAATCTTCGCCAAATCCTCCGGAGAAGCAGCCTCACCCAAAATCAGGGACTTCATCTCCACCGCAAGGAACACAGCAATAAAGACCAGCAGCACACCAATAGCCAGGGTGCCGAACGCATCCCACAGGCCATTACCGGTCAGTAGGGTCATTCCCACACCAATCAGGGCCAGCAGCAGACCGACCAGTGCGCCCGCATCCTCAAGCAGAAGCACCGGAAGCTCCGGGTTCTTCGAGGTGCGCAGGAAACGCAGCCAGCCCTGCTTACCCTTCAGGCCGCTGGATTCCTTGACAGCCACGCGGAAGGAATTACCCTCCAGCAGAATCGAGCCCACCAACACGGCCACCGGAACCCACTGCCACTCGGTAATACCGTGCGGGTCGTGAAGCTTCTCGAAACCCTCATACAGGGCGAACAGACCGCCCAGTGCAAAGATGATAATCGAGACGATGAACGCGTAAATGTAACGGTTACGGCCGTAACCGAACGGGTGCTCCTCGTCGGCCTGCTTGCGGGAGGCGCGGCCACCCAAAAGAAGCAGAACCTGGTTACCGGAGTCAGCCACCGAGTGGATGCCCTCGGCCAACATCGAGGAGGAACGGGTCAGGGCAAAAGCCAAGAACTTCAGGACGGCGATACCGAGGTTCGCCCCCAGGGCGGCAATAATCGCCCCGGCTCCCGAGTGGCCGGAATGACTGGATTGAGACATATTTACCTTTCTGCAGGCCGCACTAACCCGAAAAGCACGGAACCATCGGGGGCGACACTATTCAAAAGTTTGTAAAAGGCCCGCGGCGGGCACGGCCAAACCTCGGCCCGATACAGCCACGACGAACACAGCTCGCCGGGAGAGTACACCACGGGATGATGGGCTTACGGTATTAGCCCAGAGCGTTCGAGCGCTGAGCCATCGCCGAGGCGTACAGGCAGACCGCCGCGGCGGTACCCACGTTCAGGGACTCCGCTGAGCCGTACACCGGCACGGCCACTCGCATCGTAGCGGCCGCCTTCTCCTCAGCGTTCAAACCCTGCGCTTCATTCCCGAAAAGCCACATTGTCGGCTGAGAAAGATCAAAATTACCCTTCAGGCCGGACGGGGCGCTCGCCTCCACACCCGCGCGACGGGCCGCGGTGTACTCCGTCAGCTCCTGCAGGTTCACCACGCCGTAGCCGTCAGCAGCCAGCACCGCGGTCCCCTGAGACTTCACGTCCTCCGCGAAGTCCTCGAGTTCCACACCCTGAATAACCGGCACGTGGAACAGCGAACCCGCGGTGGAACGCACCGTCTTCGGGTTGTACAAATCCACCGAGCCCTTGGTGGTAATCACAAGATCGGCGCCGGCGGCATCCGCCACACGCAGGATCGTGCCCGCATTACCCGGATCCTGAACACGAGAGAGCACAGCAATCAGCTTGGGGTTCAACGCGCCCTCACCCCAGAGCAACGAGAAGGAAGCATCCACCATAAAGGAAACCGCAATAATACCCTGCGGGCTCACCGAATCAGCCATGGCCGCCAACACCTCATCGGTCACCACACGCATAAAAACGCGGCGGCCCTCCTCCGGGGTGGGAGTGCCGTACACCTGCTCCAGTAGCTCAGCGATATCCTCATGACGGTCAAAAGCCACCTCCGTAACGTACACGGCGTCCAGGATGGGGCTCTTCAGGTGCGCCTTCAGGGCCTCGCGCACGGCCTGCGGACCCTCCACCAGGAACTGGCCCTTCTTCGTGCGGGCCGAGCGAGTGCGAAGCTTCGCAATATCGCGCACGCGGTCAGCCTGCGGGTTGGACATCACAACGGGGGTACTAATACGTTCAAAAAAATTCACCCTTTAAGGGTACAGGCAAAGACGTACCCAAAGAACGCAGAGCAGTCGGAAGCACAACAGCCACAAGCACAACCCCCAGATACGCAGAAAGCGGCCGCCCACACTCAAAAGTGCAGACGGCCGCTCACGACGCTTGAGCATCCCACCCCGAACCTAGATCTTCGAGGCAGAAGCACACAACCTCAGGCTAATTAAGCCTTGGGAGCCGAGGTGTCCTCGGGCAGGTTGTTCTTAGCAATCTCAACCAGTGCGTTGAAGGCAGCGGGCTCGTTCACGGCCAGCTCAGCCAGCATACGGCGGTCAACCTCAACACCAGCAGCCTTCAGGCCCTGGATGAAGCGGTTGTAGGTCAGGCCCTGTGCGCGGGAAGCAGCGTTAATACGCTGAATCCACAGGCGACGGAAGTCACCCTTCTTCTTACGACGGTGGTCGTAGCTGTAAACCAGCGAGTGAGTGACCTGCTCCTTAGCCTTACGGTACAGGCGAGAACGCTGACCGCGGTAGCCGGATGCACGATCGAGAATAGTACGGCGCTTCTTGTGCGCGTTAACCGCGCGCTTCACACGTGCCACGTGTGTCTCCTTCGTCTTATGTCCTGAACAGCTCACATATCACGCTGAACAGGAGCGAGTCTTTAATCAGTGCGCACCACTATCGGTGCGCCAGGTGCAGAGAGTAAGCGTTGCTTACTTACCCAGCATCTTCTTGACAACCTTTGCCTGGCCGCCGGTAACGATCTGGTCAGAAGCCAGACGACGGGTCAGACGAGAGGACTTGTGCTCCAGGTAGTGGCGGCGGTTCGCCTGCTGGCGCTTAACCTTGCCGCTACCGGTGAGCTTGAAGCGCTTCTTAGCACCAGAGTGGGTCTTCTGCTTCGGCATAGCTGCCGTTCTCCTTACATTCATCCCCCGCCACAGTGGCGGGGTAGCTTAGTGGGGCTGCGTACGCGAACGCATCAGCCCCAAGGACCAAAGGTGAGGCACCCCTGACGAGGTGCCTCGGAACCGGCACCGGGTGAACCCGCAACACCCACCGAGCGGTGGAGGCGCGTGCCCATCCTAAAGTGACGACCCGGTTCCCTACTCGGCGGAAGCCTGTGCCTTCAGCTCGGCAGGCATAGCGTCTGCCAGAGAATTAGTTACGGGCTTCGCCTTGGTCGTGTCAATACGCTCGCGACCCTTGCGACCGCCGGCGCCCTGCTCACGGCGAGCCTCTGCCTTACCGCGAAGCGGAGCCAGAACCATCACCATGTTGCGGCCATCCTGACGGGGGCGAGACTCAACGGTGCTCACCTCAGCCAGCTCAGCCGCCAGACGCTCCAGCAGACGCACACCCATCTCGGGGCGCTGCTGCTCACGACCACGGAACTGAATCATTGCCTTGACCTTGTCACCACCGGAAAGGAAACGACGAGCGTGTCCAACCTTGGTTTCGTAGTCGTGGGTATCAATCTTCAGGCGGAAACGGATCTCCTTCAGAACGGCATTAGCCTGCTTCTTGCGGGATTCACGAGCCTTGATTGCGGCTTCGTACTTGTACTTGCCGTAATCCATGAGCTTGCACACGGGCGGCTTCGCGTTCGGGGCAACCTCGACCAGGTCGAGTTCGGCGTCCTCAGCCAGGCGCAGAGCGTCCTTCAGAGGGACAACGCCTACCTGCTCGCCACCGGGGCCGACGAGTCGGACCTCGGGAACGCGGATACGATCGTTAATGCGTGGTTCGCTAATGACTAGCTCCTGTGCTCTGTGGGTTTCCCCGTGAATACTATCCGTTGCGGGCGCTAAAAAGCCCCCGCAGTTACACAAGCGGAGGCACAAACCAGCGTGCGCCGAAATCGGCGGACGAACCCGTTCACCTCAAATCCCAGGGGCAAACCTGAGACGGCCAATCGGGTGGGAGGCGCGCTCCACTTGCAAACTGTCTACAACCATACCTCAGAACCGCCCGACGGCGCAAGGGATATACCCCACATCATGTTGGGTTGCGAGTCCCCGCGCTCGGCCGAATCGACGGGCATAGCCCCGGGTGCTGCGGAGAGCCACAGGACCGCAGGGTGAACGCATTTACCGAATTAAACGAAATGTGAGATTCTAGGGTTATGAGCACTGAAAACAATAACTTCCGCTTTACCGCGGGAGAAGAAACCCCCGTCCACGGCCACACCGAGCTCACCGAGGAGCAGGTCGAGGCCGTTAATGAGCAGCTGCGCGATATTGCAGACGTTCCCGCCATCGAAATCATTAGCTCCGCGGCCATCCACATGATGAGCGCCGCAGCCGTCAAGTGCGGCCTGGCCTCCGACGAGAACGCAGACGATCTCAAGGACCTCGATGAAGCGCGCAAGCTCATCACCGCCCTGGCAGGCCTGGTCACCGCTGCCGCCCCCGAAATCGGTTCCCAGCACGCAGCACCCCTGCGCGATGGCCTGCGCACCCTGCAGTTGGCATTCCGTGAGGCTTCCCCCTTCCCGGACGAGCCCGGCAAGGGCCCCGGCGAGAAGCTGACCGGCCCGGTGTACTAAACCGATCTCTCGAACCGGCCGGCCTACCATGTCGCCCCCAATCTATTCACGGTAAAGCCCCGTCTCCCTCGGCTGAAGGAGGCGGGGCTTTACCGTATATATTCTGCGCAATATATTCTGCGCGGACTGGCGGGAGCCGAATATATTCTGCGCGGGCTGGCGGGAGCCGACAGCCTTACCAGAAAGGAGAGGTTTAGCGGGAGCCAGCGACCTCGAGTGCCTGCTCAAAGCTAAAGTTCCCCACGTACAGCGCCTTGCCCAGCACCACGCCCTCCAATCCGTACGGCACCATGGCGCGCAGCTTCTCAAGGTCCGCCAGCGACGCCACGCCACCGGAGGCCACCACCCGACAGGCGGTCTGGGCCAGCACCTCATCGAGCAGTTCCGCGCCGGGACCAGCCAGCGAGCCATCCTTACTCACGTCGGTGACAATGTAGCGACGCACGCCCACGCTTTCTAGCCAGGCCAGCGCCTCCGCCACCTCGGGGCCAGACCAGTCGGTTCCGCGAGCCACCGTCATCCAACCCCGCTCGGGGTCGTAATGGGCGTCGAGCCCCAGGGCCAGGAGATCAGAATCCGCGTAACGAGCCAGGATACTTTCAAGCCAGGCAGAATCCGCCAGCGCCGCGCTGGTCACGTTCACGCGGTCCGGGTTGAGGCTCAGGGCGCGCTCCAGGCTCTCAGCATTACGCACACCGCCACTGACCTGAATACGCACCGGAGTAGCGCCTGCCATTCGGGTATTCTCGGCACGGACGGCGGCGGCGACCTCCGCCAGAACATCCGTATTCGTACCGCGGCCAAAGGCTAGGTCAAGATCAACCAGATGAATCCAGCGGGCGCCAGCCTTCACCCAGGTGAGCGCCGCCTTTACAGGGTCGAGACGCTGCTCGCCACCGGATAGGGTGCCGCCCACAGGGCGTACCGCGTAGCCCTCGGAAATATCGACGGCCGGCAGAAGTTCAAGGATGGGTTTAGCCATTATGATTCCTCCCCACCGGTAGCGGATTCACCCGCGGCAGGCGACAGCCGGCCGGTCACCGCGAGGGACGCAACCCAGCGGCGCATAAACTTAGCACCCAGCTCACCGGATACGACCGGGCAGAACTGCACCGCGGTCAGCGGGCCGTTCTCCACCGCGGCAATATAGGGAGGTTCGGTTACCGTCCAGCTCACCGCGGGAGGAGCGATATAGTCAATGCTCTGGTCAAAGACCCACTCAAAAACACCGTGCTCGGACTTGAAACGGGCCTCGCCCTCAATATCTTTGAGCAGTCGGCTGTCGGTCGAGGGGGACACCGCGGAGGAGCCGGGCACCAGGCCCCTGGAGGAAAGCTCCACGCTCTCGCCGGGCCACTCCCCCATACCCTGAACCTGCACGCTGCCCAGCTGCAGGTGGTTCACCGCGACGGATTCAAAAAGACAGCTCAGGGCGGCACCGGCCGCGAGCACCGGACGGCCACCGGCCACACGGCGCCCAATCACGCGCTCAGCGTCCTTGGCTTTTAGCTCGTCGAACGCCTCAAGGGAACCGGCAGGACCGGCAACCACCATGCCGTCAGCCTCGCGGAGCTGATGCGGGTCAGCGGTGACGATGACCTCCGCGCCCGAATCCCGAAGAAGTTTTACCATGTCACCGTGAGTTCCGGGATCCCCCAGAACGGCGACCACGGGGCGCGGTGAGGAGACCGCGTCCTGATGGGATTGAGAGGGTGTTGACATCGCGTGCTCCTTGAGTAGTGCGGTAGGCGGCTCGTAGCCGATTCATGATCCGCTGACGAGCGAGCCGAAGCTCCCAACCTCGACAGCTTTGACTAGTGGCGCGGCTTGGGAACCTCGAGGCGCTGACCGGCGTCGACAGCGGTGCTCGTCAGCGAGTTCATCTCCATGATACGCACCACGGTATCACGGACATCACCGCCGGGGTTCACCGACTGGGCGATGTCCCACAGCGTCTCGCCGTGCTTAACGGTCACCGTGGCTTGGGTGGCCGATGCGTTCTCAACACGGGGGCCGAGGGAAGGGCCGAGGAATGTAATGGCGCCCAGCACTACGAGCGCGGCCAGAGTCAGCAGGGGCAGCCCCTTGAAATTGCGCAGGGGGTTGAAACGTTCCAGGCGAGACGACAGGGAGCGAAGACCCGAGATAGCAGAAGGCACAAGGCCCGCACGGCGGGAAGACGATTCCCTCCCCTGCCCGGAAGGGTGCCCCGAAACGGAGCGTTCATTCACCGGAGCGGAGGGGGCTGCTGGCCGAGTAGCCGCCGCTGTGGGAGAGACACGGTGGACGGGCGCCGGATAGGCAGAAGGCTGAGGAGCGGATGCGCGACGGGAGGAGCCTCGAGCGATGCGCGCGGACTGCCGTGCGTGCGCGGGGTGAAGTACCACCAAACCTTCCGGAAGGGTAGCAGACGCAGAGGCACGGTGAGGGGCCAAAGAAGCTGCGGTCATAATTGTGGTTCCTTTCTCTCAAGCTCACTCCCGCGGTGACCCGCCGGGGTGAACGGTGCCGGCTCTCTCGAGACTCGGCGGGTGAGTTGAGTGTGGTTGTTCGTGCCCTCGACCCGACACGTCGGGTCAAGGAATGTTCGGGGTTTTGTCTCGTAGACGCACTCCCCAGAACTCCCTTTCGGCATAAGGAAGGTCATTCGGTTTCTCGTTCGAATACTCTCGAACATTCGACGACTCTCTTCCAGACCCTCAAGGCAGAATGAGTATTCGAATTACAGGAAGAATACCCCGTTTACACCCCGAAAATCGGGAGGGTTTTCTACTGTATCCGAATCCGTGTTCTAAAGTCTAGCAGATACATACTAAAAATTCCTCCGGTTTCGAAGAAAAAATCTAGTATATTTGTTTGAATTTGTCGGTAGAGTGTTCTACACTTGTGTCAAGAGATGTTCCACACGCTCGTGATGAGTTCCATCATGGCGGGGCGTTACTCGCGACGGATTTAGAATCTGATCCACCCCTGACGAGATAAGGGGCATGTTTCACCTATGCCGTGCGATATACGTCACCGTATGACGAACACGTGGACAACCCATCCGTGCTCCGCCAAAGGTACAGCTGCCTTCGGCGGCACAGACCAAAGGAAGAGATATGGCAACAGCACCCCGCCCGGCGCTGACCGCGCGCCAGCAGAAGATTCTTGACGCGATCCGCACCGAGATTGAACAGAAGGGCTATCCGCCGTCCATGCGCCAGATTGGCGATATGGTGGGTCTTGCGTCTCTCTCTTCGGTCACCCATCAGCTTGGCCGACTCGAAAACATGGGATACATTCGCCGCGATCCCAAGCTCCCGCGTGCCATCGAGGTGCTCGACGAAAACGGCGCCGGTATGCACACTCCCCTGCCTGAGCTTCCGAACTTTGAGGTTGGCGAGGACGACCTCGTACCCGTCCCCCTCGTCGGTCGCATTGCCGCGGGCGGGCCCATCACCGCTGAGCAGTCCGTTGAGGATGTGCTCGCCCTGCCGCGCCAGCTGGTCGGCAACGGCAAGCTCTTTATGCTCAAGGTCAAGGGCGATTCCATGATTGACGCTGCCATCTGCGATGGCGACTGGGTCGTCGTGCGTGAGCAGCACACCGCCGACAACGGCGACATTGTGGCCGCCCTGCTGGACGACGAGGCCACCGTGAAGGTCTTCCGCCAGGTTGATGGCCACACCTGGCTCATGCCGCGCAACGCAAGCTACGAACCGATTATGGGTGACCGCGCCACCGTCATGGGCAAGGTTGTTTCGGTATTGCGTAGTCTCTAATCCCCGCTCTCCGCGAGAGCATCATGGGGTGCTACATCGCCCGGCGACAACGCCTCGATTTGGTAGCTACATCCTTTGAGACTTCAGCGCTCCTGAATCTCCTAACAGGAAAACCTAACGGTTGAGCCTAACGAACAAAGAGAAAAGCCCCCGGCACTCGCAAGTTTGCGAGTGCCGGGGGCTTTTCTCTGACTCTACGGGGAAGTAGCCCTGCGGGGGGAAAACACGCCCGCTCAATCCACGATGGCCCGCTCAGCACACGGTAGACGGGCTACCTGTCGATGGATTCCGAGAGACGGGCCAGCGCACCCACCACGGCCTGCTTATTCTGGGTGGGCCACATCGGCGGCATGGCCCTCATCAGGTAGCCGCCGTAGCGCTTCGTTGCGAGTCGCGAATCCAGAACCGCCACGACCCCACGGTCATTCACCGAACGAATCAGGCGACCCGCGCCCTGCGCCATGCGGATAGCCGCGTGATGCGCAGAGACGGCCATGAACCCGTTACCGCGGTGACGGTTCACCGACTCCGTGCGGGCCTGCGCAATCGGATCGTCCGGTCGCGGGAACGGGATACGATCCATCACCACCAGACGGCAGGAGTCTCCGGGGACGTCAACGCCCTGCCACAGGCTCATCGTTCCGAATAGGCACGAGTCAACATCCTCGCTAAACTCCTCCACCAGGGCCTTCAGCGAGGATTCACCCTGCAGAAGAATATTCAGATCGCTGTGCTCACGCATATACTCTGCGGCACGCTCGGCGGCACGCTTCGAGGAGAACAGACCCAGGGCACCTCCCTCGGACGCCTCGCACAGCTCGCGAAGTCGCTCCAGCTGGCCCTCGTGCACGCCAAATCCCGGGGGCTTCAGATCCCCGGCTACGTATATGATGCCCTGCTTGCGGTAGTCGAAGGGCGAACCCACATCGATGCTCGTCCAGCGGGGAGCCCCCTCCCCCTGCAAGCCCAGGGCGCCGGCGGCCACATCGAAGGAGTCGCCCACCGTCAGGGTCGCGCTCGTTAGGATTACGGTGCGGTCGGCAAACAGACCGTCGCGCAGCTGCAGGCCAACGCTCAGCGGGGCGATATTCAGGGTCGCCGGGTCGGTATCGGAGGCGGCCACGTAGCGGCCGTTCTCCCAGCCGCCCTGACGCGAAACCCACAGCACATCCTGCTCAGCCGAAGCCTCCAGGATGCGGTTGCTCACCTCGTGCACCTCCGAGACGCGGGAACGGGCCATCTGCAGGCCGGCGTCGGCCTCTTGTCCGTCGGGTTTCGTATCGGAGAGCGCGGCGCGGGCCGCATCGTTCACCGCGGACAGGGCCGTGAGCAGACGACCGTCGAGGCCGTTGAGCAGCCCTTCGGGCAGGCCCTCCAGTGCGGTTTCCAGGGTTCCGGTGGCCATCTCCAGGGCCCCGGAATCGGCCTTAGAGTGTTTCTTCACGCCTCGAGCGGCGCGGCGAACCATCGCAACGGTCAGCGATCCGGAAACCGCACCGGTCACTCGGTCCACCAGCTCGTGGGCCTCGTCGATGATGACGGTCTCGTGCTCGGGCAGAACCTTCATGCCCTCGAAAGCGTTAATGGCCAGCAGGGCGTGATTCGTGATGACGATATCTGCCTCGGCGGCACGACTACGCGCCATCTCGCTAAAGCACTCCTCCACCAGCGGGCAGCGGCGGCCCAGACATTCGGCCGCGCTCACCGAGACCTGAGCCCACGCGCGATCGGACACGCCGGGCTTGAGCTCGTCGCGGTCGCCGGTCTCCGTGCGGTCAGCCCACTCGCGCAGGCGCACGACTTCCTCGCCCACGCGGGAGGTCGAAGAAGGCATATCGAAGAGGGCATCCTGTTCCTCTTCGGGGTAGCCGCCCTCGAGCTTGTGCAGGCACAGGTAGTTGTTGCGGCCCTTGAGCAGGGCCACCTGCGCCTGCGACTCCGGGCGCGGCTCCAGTGCTTGCAGAAGACGCGGAATATCGCGGTTCACGATCTGCGCCTGCAGGGCCAGGGTCGCGGTAGCCACCACGATGGGCTGGTCGGACTCCCCCACGCGAGCGAGAGCCGGAACCAGGTAGCCCAGAGACTTACCGGTGCCGGTGCCGGCCTGCACGAGCAGATGTCGTTGCAGTTCGAGGGCCTGCGCCACGTGCGCCGCCATCGTGCGCTGACCTTCACGTTTCTGCCCGCCCGTGGCCTCCACAACCTCGTCGAGCAGGTTCAGGGCATCCTTCGCACCGGGCAGGGTCTCAAGCTCCTGCCCGGTGAACCGGGTACCGTCGGGTGCAGTCCCGGAGGCGTTTTTGGGCGCGCTAGTGCGTCCCGTCGTCTTCTGCGTCACGTTAACCGGATCCTAGCGAGTCTCGGCGGTATCAGCTTCGGCGGTGAGGGCGCGGGCCTCGGCCAGCTCCTCCTCCAGAACCTCCAGCAGGTCGCCCTCCAGCACGTACTCGGCCAGGTCCGAGGCGACGTCCTCGCGGACCAGCGCCGTCACGAAGGTGCCGTCCGATACAAAATCGGTGCTCTTAATCTCGGCGTCCCACTCGTGCAGGCGCGAAATAATCTCGCCGTGGTTGTAGGGAATCAGCAGCTTGACTTCAATCGAGGGGCGGGGAATCGTGTCCGCAATCTTCTGCTTAAGCTCCTCGATGCCCTCTCCGGTACGCGCCGACACGATGACGTGCTCGGGCTCGCGCTGGCGCATCCGCTCCAGCACGAACGGGTCGGCGGCGTCCGCCTTATTCAACACAATGATTTCGGGGATGTGGCGAGCGTCCACCTCGGCAAAGACCTCGCGGACGGCGCGAATCTGGCCCTCCGGGTCGGGGTGGGAGGCATCCACCACGTGCAGAATCACGTCGGCGTCGGCAACCTCCTCCAGGGTGGAGCGGAACGCCTCCACCAGCTGGGTCGGCAGCGAGCGCACGAAACCCACCGTGTCGGAGAGGGTGTAGCCGATGCCGTCGGGGGTCTGCGCCTTGCGCACGGTCGGGTCCAGGGTTGCGAACAGGGCGTTCTCCACGAGCACGCCCGCATCGGTCAGACGGTTCAGCAGGGAGGACTTGCCGGCGTTCGTGTAGCCGGCAATAGCCACCGAGGGCACGCGGTTGCGGCGGCGGTTCAGGCGCTTCGTCTCGCGGGCCGGGGCCATCGCGGCGATTTCACGCTTGAGCTTGGCCATGCGGGCGCGCAGGCGGCGGCGATCCATCTCAATCTTGGTCTCACCGGGACCGCGCGAGCCGATACCCTCACCGGAGGCGGCACGGCCACCGGCCTGACGGGACAGGGAGGCACCCCAACCGCGCAGACGCGGCAGCATGTACTCCAGCTGGGCCAGCTCGACCTGAGCCTTACCCTCGCGGGACTTAGCGTGCTGTGCAAAGATGTCGAGAATCAGGGCGGTGCGGTCGATGACCTTCACCTTGACGATATCCTCGAGGGCGCGGCGCTGGGAGGGGGCCAGCTCGGAGTCGACAATCACTGTGTCGGCGCCGGTGGCCTCCACGATGTCCTTGAGCTCCAGGGCCTTGCCGGAGCCGAGGAAGGTGCCCGGGTCCGGCTTGAGGCGGCGCTGAACCAGGCCGTCCAGCACCTCGGAGCCGGCGGTCTCGGCCAGCGCGGCCAGCTCACGCAGGGAGTTTTCGGCGTCCTCGACGGTGCCTTCGGTCCACAGGCCGGCCAGCACCACGCGTTCCAGGCGCAGCTGACGGTACTCGACCTCGGTGACGTCCTCCAGCTCGGTGGAAAGGTTAGCTACTCGGCGCAGGGCGCGGCGCTCGGCGAGGTCTTCCTGATCTCCATCGAACTCGGAGTGCTCACGCTGAACATCGGAAATTTCACGCGCGCGGGTGTCGAGCACGCGGCGGCTACCGCGCGTCGGCGCGCTCTCGTGATGCGCGGTGCCCGCGGCATCGTAGGTGGTCAGTGAGGAGGCGGACTGGGAGCGGCCCAGAACGCGGTCCACGGTGCGGCGCAGCTGCTCGTCGCTCGGCAGCTTCTCGGCCTCAGATACGGAATTATTCTTAGAAGTCATACGCCTTCCATTCTACCGCCGTTGCCCCGCTCGGGTAGGGGGTTTGGTCACCTGTGCGCTCAGGGCGTGCAGGCGGGCACAGCACCGTTCGGACCAGGAGCGCTGGGCCGTGCGGGCCAGGAGCGTCAGGCGGGATCGGGACGCCGTTCTGCCCCCGGGAACCGGGCCGGTGCGGGCCTCCCGGTACACTGGATAGCATGAGCGAGCAGCATTACTTTTCTGAGACCCCCGAGACGGAGTTCAAGCCCCGCCCCGTGCAGGTGGAGCTGGCAGGCCGCAAGGTCACCGTCACCACCGCCAACGGCATCTTCAGCCCATCCGGCATCGATAAGGGCACGGCCATCCTGCTTCAGGAGGCCCCCGAACCCCGCGGCGAGCGCCTCCTCGATATCGGTTGCGGTTGGGGCCCCATCACCCTGACCCTGGCGATGCTCGCCCCGCAGGCTCAGGTGCACGCCGTGGACGTCAACTCCCGCTCTATCAGCCTGACCGAGCGCAACGCCGCCGCGCTCGGGCTGCCGAACGTCACCGTGGGACCCCCCGACTCGGTGGATCCCGAACTGCGCTTTGACACCATCTGGTCGAACCCGCCGATTCGCGTGGGCAAGGAGGTTCTGCACGAAATTCTGCTGACTTGGCTGCCGCGCCTGGCCCCCGAGGGGGACGCGTACCTGGTGGTGCAGAAGAACCTCGGCTCCGACTCGCTGCAGAAGTGGCTGGATGCGAAGCTGGAGGAGCTGTACCCCGGCGAGTTTGAGGTGTCGCGCTACGCAACGGCGAAGGGCTTCCGTATTCTGCTGGTGCACCGCCACGGGGCCTAAACCGCCCGGCGAAAGCCACCCGGCTAAAACCGCCCGGCGGAGGTCGCCAACCGTTTAAGATATTGCGGCGGCGGGTGTTTTCTGAAAGAATCTCAGAAAACACCCGCCGCTTTTCTATATTAAATCTCTGCGCGCTCAGGCCGTGTTCCGGGCGCAGTACCTTAGCTCGTTCCCCTAGCGCAGCACCACGGTCGAAACCATCTGCGCCGGGCCGGCCAGCACCACGTGCTCGAGGTCGTCCGGGCCGAGCACGAAGGTGACGGCCAGGGTACCGCCGGGCACGTGCACGAGCCATTCGTCCGGCGCCTCCTCGCCGCCCCAGAATCGGGTGGCTGCGGCGGCCGCGCAGGCGCCGGTACCGCAGGAGAGGGTCTCGCCCACGCCGCGTTCGTGCACGCGCATCCGGATAGCGCCCACGTGGGTGCTGCCGTCATTTTCCAGGTCGACCGGCACCACGAATTCGACGTTCGTGCCATCTGCGGGTGCCGGGTTAACCTGCGGCTGGCTGTACAGGTCCAGGCCGTCCAGCTTGCCCTCGGAGCCGAGCATGACCACAGTGTGCGGGTTGCCCATCGAGATGGACAGGCCGGCGCGCGGGGTCTTCAGGCCGCGGGCGGACACCAGGCAGTCCTCGCCTCCCTCGCGGGCGGCATCACCGTGGATGAAGCTCCAGGGGCCCATGTCGACGGCGTAGCCTTCCTCGGTGCGGGCGACGGTCTTCACGCCGGCGCGTGTGGCAATCTGCACGGTCTGGCCGACCTCAAGCTCGATCAGGCCCTCGGTGCGCAGGTAGTCCACGAAGGCGCGCACGCCGTTGCCACACATCTCGGCGATGGAGCCGTCACCGTTGCGGTAGTCCATGAACCACACGGCGTCGGGGTATTCCTCGAGGAGCTTCTGGCCGCCGCGGGAAGAGGTGCTTCGGGCAGCGCGAATGAAGCCGTCCGCGCCGATACCGAAGTGGCGATCGCAGGCGCGGGCGACCAGGTCGGGGGTGAGGGCAATCTCTGCCTTTTCATCCGTCACGAAGATGAAATCGTTGCCGGTGCCGTGACCCTTGGTGAGGGTCAATCCTGCCAGCTCGCCCCAGGTGGAGGGGTTCTCGCTCATATGCTGTCCTTAAACGTTGGGGGCCTGTCCGTTTATGATTTTACCGTGCCGACCGACTCGACGGGGTATCGGTTCGGCGGCAGCTCGTTATTGTGGCTTATCGGGTGCTTTCGCGGATGATGGCTTCCGCATCGTCGGCAAGGGTGGGTGAGAGCGCATCCAGCCAGTGCACGCGAGGGTCCGCACGGAACCAGGTCAGCTGGCGGCGCGCAAACTGGCGGGTGGCAATCGTCGTGTCCTCAATCGCCTGCTCCACGCCGTAGTCTTCGTCCTCAAGGGCGCGGGCAAACTGCGCGTAACCAATCGCGCGGGAGGCGGTCTTACCCTCCTGCAAACCCTGCGCATTCAGGGCGCGTACCTCGTCCAGCAGGCCGCGCTCGTGCATGAGCTCCACACGGCGGTGCAGACGCTCGTGCAGCAGGGCACGGTCCATATCCAAACCAATCTGAATACTCTCGGTCACGTACTCGCGCACCGGCATGAACGCCGAGAACGGGCGGCCCGTCACCTCGAACACTTCCAGAGCACGAATAATGCGGCGTTCATCCTTCACACGCGCAGCCGACTCCGGGTCAACCTCCGCCAGGCGGGCGTGCAAAACACCGATACCCTCGGTACGTGCCTGCTCCTCCAGACGCTCGCGCACCCGCGCATCCGTGCCGGGGAACTCCAGCTTATCCAGGGCGGCACGCACATACAGGCCGGACCCACCCACCAGAATCGGGTAGCGGCCACGGGCACGAATCTGCTCGATCAGCTCACGGCTACGCTCCTGAAACTCCGCTACGGACGCCTCATCCCGCACGTCCATGATGTCCAGCAGGTGGTGCGGAACACCGCGCATCTCCTCCGCGGTGACCTTCGCGGTACCAATATCCATACCCCGGTAGAACTGCATGGAGTCAGCGTTAATGCACTCGCCATTCAGGCGCAGAGCCAACTCAATCGCGAGCGCACTCTTACCGGTGCCGGTCGGGCCCACAATAGCGATAACGGGCAGGGTTTCGGAGATAGTCATGCGCCCCATTCTACCGGTTCCCACTGCCCCACTCGCGGTGAGGATGAGGACCCGAAGAACGGGGCGCACGATTCGTTATGAAAGATTAGGGGCGCAGGCCGATGGTCGGCATGCCCAGGCCCACCGGCGCACCGGGAACCTGGGTGGTGCCGGTACCGCAGGAATCGGCCTGGGAGCGGTCCCACGCGTCGCCGGCGCGGGTGCGGCGCAGGCTGTACTGCTCGGCGGTCGGATCGGAAATCAGGTGGAAGGAGCCGGCCTCGGTAATCGGCACGGTCACCATGTCGCCGGGGCGGGGAGTCTCGCATCCCTCGGGCACCGAGAAGTGCACGAGGCGCTGGTCCGGGCCGCGACCCGAGAGGCGGTGGGTCTGCTCGGCCTTACGGCCGGCCTCCGCCACGACCATCAGCTCAACGGTCTTACCGAGCTGCTTGCGGTTCTCCTCGCCGGCGATGCGGTCCTGCAGGGCAATCAGACGCTCGTAGCGTTCCTGCACGACCTCCTTGGGAATCTGGTTCTCCATGGTCGCCGCCGGGGTGCCGGGGCGAATCGAGTACTGGAAGGTGAACGCGGAGGAGAAACGAGCCTGCTCCACAACCTTCAGGGTCTCCTGGAAGTCCTCCTCGGTCTCGCCGGGGAAGCCCACAATGATGTCGGTGGTAATCACGGCGTTCGGGATGCGCTCGCGCACCTTGTCCAGAATATTCAGGAACTTCTTGGAGCGGTAGGAACGGCGCATGTCCTTGAGCACCTTGTCGGAACCGGACTGCAGCGGCATGTGCAGCACGGGCATGACGTTCGGGGTTTCGGCCATCGCGTCGATCACGTCGTCGGTAAACATGGCCGGGTGCGGGGAGGTGAAGCGCACGCGCTCCAGGCCCTCAATTTCGCCGCAGGCGCGCAGCAACTTGGAGAACGCCTGACGGTCGCCGAACTCCACGCCGTAGGAGTTCACGTTCTGGCCCAGCAGGGTCACCTCGATAGCGCCGTCGTCGACCAGCGCCTGAACCTCGGCGAGCACGTCGCCGGGGCGGCGGTCCTTCTCCTTACCGCGCAGGGAGGGCACGATGCAGAAGGTGCAGGTGTTGTTGCAGCCCACGGAGATAGAAACCCAGCCCGAGTACACGTGATCGCGCTTGGTCGGCAGGGTCGAGGGGAACACCTCGAGGGATTCGAGCAGCTCGGCCTGCGCCTCGTGGTTGTGGCGGGCACGTTCCAGCAGCGCCGGCAGGGAACCGATATTGTGGGTACCGAAAACGACGTCCACCCAGGGTGCCTTCTCGATGATGGCGTCTTGATCCTTCTGCGCCAGGCAGCCGCCCACGGCAATCTGCATGCCCTCATGGCGGCGCTTGACGGGGGCCAGCTGGCCAAGGTTACCGTAGAGGCGGTTGGCGGCGTTTTCGCGCACCGCGCAGGTATTGAAAACAACCAGGTCGGGTTCGACGCCCTCCTCAGCGCGAACGTAGCCGTTAGCTTCGAGCAGACCCGACATTCGTTCGGAGTCGTGCACGTTCATCTGGCAGCCGAAAGTGCGCACTTCGTAGGTGCGGGGGCTGGTTTCGGTGGTCTGGGCGGAATCGCTGAGGGTCGAAGTCATGCCCTATAGGGTATCCGATGGGGGATAATGGCTCTATGCAGGTTTCCCTTAGTAGTAACTTTTCGCGTTTTTCACCGAACGATTCTTCTGACTCTTCCGATGCCCCCGCGCAGCAGGCGGAGGCTCCCGAGGTGCTAAACCCGGAGGAGGTCGCCCCCGAGGCCGGGCGCTCCCCTAGCGCCGTGGCCGGCTCTACCGACGATGCTCTCATCGAGGAGGCCATCGCCCTCTACACCCCCGTGCCGCCCCAGGCGAGCGCAGACTCCGCCGCGATGCGCCGCAACTTCTCGCGCATGTTGGCCTGGGCGAAGGGCCTGGAGCAATCCGGCGACCGCGACCTTGCGAGCGTACGGATTCTGGGCACCGGCATGCGCTCGGTCGTGGTGCGTGTGAACTTTGAGGCAGCCGACCCCGCGGAGGCCGCTGAGGCCCTGCCGTCCTCCCTGATTCTTAAGCGCTACCGCCGCAAGGATTCCACGCAGAACGCCGGCGGCTTCGGCTACCTGCGCGAACGCTACGGCCTACCGGCCCTCAACGAGCAGGTGCCCGGGCTCTTCCCGCGGTTCTACGGTGCCGATGCCGAGCTGCGGGTCATCGCGCTCGAGGATGTAAGCGCCGGAACCGCCGAGGGTGAGCAGTACTCGGTCGCCCACGCCCTGACGGAGGGCACCGAGGAGCAGGCCCTGAACGCGCTGGATTACTACGTGGGGGCCTACCGTTCGCTGGCGCGCGCCGGCATCATGGGCGAGGCCGTGGAAAGCTACCGTGCGAACCTGGCCCGCGCCGACCGTAAGGCGCAGTTCCCCGGGGCCATCGCCTCCCCGGCGCTGGCCGAGCGTGGCCTCAAGCGAATTTACGGCGTGGACGAGCAGGAGCACCCCGAGAACCACGAGGGTTTCGAGCTTCCCCAGGACCTCGAATCGCGCAGCACTCTGCCGCCCGCCGTGGAGGAGCTCTCCTTCCGCTTCCGCCGCGTGGTGCAGCCCTTCTTCACCAAGCGTCCGCCCGTTCCCGAGCAGTTCAAGCTCAACCGCGGACGCGTCTACATGCTGTCCTCGGGTGATTTTTCACCGCAGAACGTGCTCATCGGCCCGGCCGAGGACGCACCGGTGCGCATCGTGGACGCTGAGGGCACCTGCCTGCATCACCGCGGCTTCCCCTTCGTCGAGGCCATGCTGGGCTTCCCCTCGTCGCCGGAATACCCGCGCTACCGGGTGGACCGCCAGCGAGCCCTGCCTGCGCTGTACTCCGCGCTCTTCGACGATGCTCCGCTCGAGGCGCACCTGGCCGAGGATCTCGCGGTGTGCACCGCGGTCACGGTGTGCGTGCTCGTGGAGCTCTACTCCGCTTCCCCGCGTGCGGCCCTGCTCCCGATGATTCGCCGCGAGGGCGCGCAGCTGATGCGCCTGCTCCTGCAGATTTCGGGTTCGCAGGATGCAACCCTGGCCGAATGTGCCGAGCGTCTGGACTCACCCGAGTAGGGAACGGCCATAGGCCTTCGACAGGGGGCTTTATAGGGTTTTAGGCTGAGCCCGCCACAGAGTATTTCTGAGGCGGGCTCACCCTTTTACTCGTCATAGCACCGAGCGTAGCTGCGCAGTCCTCCTGCCGGTTTCCAACCGCAGGCCCCTACCAGAGGTCGTCCTCCGCGCCGTAGGCGGCAAGCTCCTCGCGGATTACCGACATCGATACCGAGGAGGAGTAGCCGCGGCGCGCAAGCATCCCCAGCAGGCGGCGAGTGACCCTATCCTTTTCAGCTCGGTCGCTCAGATCCATGCCGGGGCGTAGCTTCTTGCGTACCAGCTCGGCGGCGTCCTCGCGCTCCTGCTCGTCGGTCCGCTGGGCCAGGGCGTTCTCCGCTTCTTCGCCGCGCACCCCGCGCTCGGCCAGCTCGCGGCGCAGCGCGGCGCGCGAGAGCTTCTTGGTGCGGCTCTTCTGCCGCACGAAGGTCTCGGCGTATTCGGCGTCGTCGATGAGCTTGGCAGCCTCGAACTTATCGAGCAGCGGCTCGATGAGCTCGGCTTCGAAGCCTTCTGACTGGAGCTTCTTGCGCAGCTGCCCCCTGGTCTTTGCCGAGTAGGCCAGCTGGTTGTACACGATGGTCTTGGCGCGGGTGTAGGGGTCGGCTTCCTCGGCGGCGCGGGCGGCGCGCACCTTCTGTTTCCAGGAGGGTCCCTGCCCGCTCATCCCGGCGGGGCCGTTCCCGCCGCTTCTCGGTGCGCGAGCCCCGGAGGCTTGAGAGGCTCGGGGCGCGGTCAGGCGTTTGCCGCTGCCGATGCCCTGAGCCTCCTCCTCGGCGATACCCCGAATAAAGGCTTCCTCGGCCGCGGTGAGCTTCTCGTTCAAGCCGCTTCCCTCCCTGAATAGGTTGCTCCCCGAACCGCGGCTCGAGGGGCTCTTACGGGTTTCCTCTTCCTCGCTCCGGGCCCCGAAGGCCGGTGCATAGGGCGAGCGCTTCTGCATCTTTTCCCGCTGCGCCGGGCTCATGCGACGGAATCCGCGCTTGTACTCGCTCGGCTTCTGCCGGTTTGAGCGCTTCTTCTGCTGCTTCTCCCGCTGCTGCGCCTGGCGCTCAATCTCTTCTTTTTCTTCTGCGGTGAGCCCCGACCCGATGGATGCGGCCCCGGCCCGGCTCAGGCGGCCGGCCGCCATGGGGCGGGGCTCCGCGCCTCCAGGCATGAAGGCCCGCACGGGGGCCTCGTCGATGGAGACGGCCGGCAGATTCGGATCAACCCGCAGGCTACGGCGCGGCGAGCCTTCCGAAGATTCCTCGGAGCCTTGCCCCGCACCCCCACCCGGTGCGGGTTCGAGGGGTGCCAAGGGCACCGGAAAGTATCCCGGGTAGTCGTCCCCGAGATCGCGGGCGATGGGCTCCTCGCGGAAGCCATGGGCCGCCGGATGCCAATCGGGGAACTCTTCGGTTGCCTCTGGGGCCGTCATCTTCCAGGAGGTCTTTTCCCCGGAAACCTTGCGCGGGGCTGCGTTTTTCCGGGTTACGTTTTCCTGCGCAGGTTTTGCCTGCGCCAGTTTTTTGGGCTCGGATCCTACCGCCCGCGATGCTTGGGGCGCGGAGGTCTTCGGAGATGCTTCCGGCGGTATTTTCGCGGGCCTGCTCGCCCCGGGCTTCTGCTCTACCGGCTTTTGTGCCCCGAACTTTTGCGATACGGGCACTTCAGATGCCTGGCGCGGCACGGCGGGTGCGTCAGGCTCCGCGGATGCGGACTGCGGAGCCTCCCAGTCGAGGACGGGCTCGGCCAGGGGCGCGGGCGCTTCGAAGGCCAGCGCCTCGAAGGCTCCCAGCTCGGCCGGGGCGGTGGGTGCTTCAAAGGTGAGGGGTTCAAAGCCTCCGCGAGCCGCGATACCGCCGTCCGCCGATTCAAAACATGAAAAGCCGTCGGTGCCCGACACCGCGCCGCCGAAGTTCTGCGCCGGAGAGGACCCGAAGAAAGGCTCGGTTGCGTCCAGGGCGGCGAAACCGGCGTCGTCCTCGCGCATACCGTCACGCTCGCCGCCGCGCGCGTTCTCGTCTTGGCCGAATACGCCTCGTTCCATCTGCCTGTCCCCTCCTCTCTTTCTAACCCGCCGAAGCCCGTGTGCCTCCGGTTGGAGGCGCTCCCCCATTGTATCGAGCCGCACCGCCGCCGGTTCCGGCTTAAACGGCAATCGCCGCGCACCGTGCGAAAAGCACAGCGCACGGCGATTACCACGCGTTGTCGAGCGGGCCGTACATCCTATCGGGAACGGCCCACGGGCGAGGGTTTAGAACTCCTCAGCCAGCTCGTCCAGCGGATCGTTCTCGGTGCCCTCGGCCTCTGCGGCCTCCTCGGCGGGCTCCTCCTCGATGATGCCCAGCTTCACCAGAACCTTGTACTGCAGTTCCTCGGTCAGCTCGGGGTTGTCCTTGAGAAGCTTACGAACGTTCTCGCGGCCCTGGCCCAGCTGCTCACCGTCATAGGTGAACCATGCACCGGACTTCTTGACGATATCGTTCTCCACGGCCAGGTCGAGAATACCGCCTTCGACCGAGATGCCCTCGCCGTAGAGGATATCGAACTCTGCCTGCTTGAAGGGCGGAGCCATCTTATTCTTCACAACCTTGGCGCGGGTGCGGTTACCAATCGGGTTCGCGCCGTCCTTCAGAGTCTCAATACGGCGAATGTCGATGCGCACCGAAGCGTAGAACTTCAGGGCCTTACCACCGGTGGTGGTCTCGGGCGAGCCGAAGAACACGCCAATCTTCTCGCGCAGCTGGTTGATGAAGATCGCGGTGGTGCCGGTTGCGGAGAGGCGACCGGTAATCTTACGCAGAGCCTGGCTCATCAGGCGGGCCTGCAGACCAACGTGGGAGTCGCCCATGTCGCCCTCGATTTCGGCGCGGGGCACCAGCGCGGCCACGGAGTCGACCACCACGATATCCACTGCGCCGGAGCCGACCAGCATATCCATAATTTCCAGGGCCTGCTCGCCGGTGTCGGGCTGAGAGACCAGCAGCTGGTCGATGTCCACGCCCAGCTTAGCGGCGTAAATCGGGTCGAGGGCGTGCTCGGCGTCGATGAACGCGGCCACGCCGCCGGCCTTCTGCACATTAGCGACGGCGTGCAGGGCCACGGTGGTCTTACCCGAAGACTCGGGACCGTAAATCTCAATCACGCGACCGCGGGGCAGACCGCCGATGCCGAGAGCGGCATCCAGGGCAATGGCACCGGTAGAGATAACCTCGGTGGTGGTGGTTTCCTTATCACCCAGGCGCATCACGGCGCCCTTACCGTAGTTCTTATCAATCTGTGCCATGACGGCTTCAAGTGCCTTGGCGCGACCCTCTTCGGGAACGCGAGCTACGCTCTGAGACTTGGTGCTCTTAGCCACGTTAGTACCTCGTTCTTTGTGGTGTCAGTGATGACGTCAATAATGTTTCTAGGAATCGGCGGGGCTCGTCGCCCCAGCTTTTCGCCTGCCGGTTCCTTCTGAGACTACTCTAGGGTCACGGCCTGACAGGATAAGGCCATTTTCACGATGTGTGGAAAAATCCCGCGGATTTTTCGAAAAATTCTCGATGTGGAAAAGTCTAGCACGAATCGAACAAAATTACGAGGCATTTTCGAATACCTCGCATAAGATTTCGGCAAATATTTTCGAATATTCGAAACCCGCCCGAGGATGCCTCAATCGGTTCGCGCACACCTTTCGGGGCCTGGGGCGCACCGTAACCCGGCCGCCACGCTCCCCCGTAGCGCATCCCCGCGGCATTTAGACACGCCGCCCAGGCACGCGCCGAGCTAACGCAACGGTTCCTTATCCGGGCCCCAGCGGCGCTCCTGCGGGATCTCCTGTTCCTCGCAGATGGCAAACCAGACCGTCTTCGGATTGACGCCGGCATCCAGCGCCTCCGCCGCCGTCCGGTGATTCAGGGATCCCAGCACCAGATCCCGGGCCAGCACCGGGGCGTACCCGGTGCCAAATTCGTGCTCCATGAGCGCCCAAAACTCGCTCAGCTTCATCGCAATCTCCTTCACCGCACCCGGCGGCAGCGTGCCCATTGGCGGAGCACCCACCCCGAGTTCTTCATTCTCACAATTCCGTCTCGCCATTGCTCGACAAAGAACCGATGCCGCACACCCGTTCGGGGTGTACGGCATCGGCCCAATAGCGGTGCGGAGCTTCCGCACCCTCACGTCTTAGAGAGAGACGTAGTAGTCGTTCTTGTAGCGTTCGGACAGCTCAGCCGGAACGGTATCCGGAATCTGAACGCCCTCGGCGACGGCCATACGATCGGCGACCTCGCGCAGCATCTGGGACATCGGGATGTCCAGAGCCTGGCAAATCCAGGCCAGCAGCTCGGAGGAAGCTTCCTTCTGACCGCGCTCAACTTCACTCAGGTAACCGAGGGAAACGCGGGCACGCTGCGAAACCTCTCGCAGGGTGCGGCCCTGACGCTGGCGGACATCGCGAAGAACCTCACCGATGGCCTGGCGGAGGGGAACAACTCGTGCTTCCTCAACGACCGGAGCCACCTGCTTGGGGGTCTCGTCGATTTCCTTCCACTTCGTAATACCGTTGATTGATACGCGCTGCTTAGCCATGAGCTTCTTTATCACTTTCCTGAGTAGGTCCTCCCGACGCGCGGGACTGTACAGAGTTAAGCCTAACTGATTTTTAGGATGCGAGCTACAAAACTCGCTGTTTTCGTCATCTTCTTCAGACTTGTATCCATTCAAACAGACCAAGCTATGTGTTTATTCCCGTGAAGCTGGGAGAAGACTGGGAAATTCTTTGAATCGTAAAATATCCTCCCCGACTCTTTCCCCTGTGCCTTCCCCAAAGCTTCACGAACACCGCCTCACGTGCCTCACACACCGCCTGGTCATGCCACCGGGACGCGCCGCGGGGCTGGGTCCTAGAGGCTCTCCCTCAAAGAGCCGGAGGCGCTCCCCCGCACCGCGCGGGCCAGTAGCGCAATCGCATCCGCGCTCGCCGCCGCACGAACCCGGGCGCGATCCCCGTCGTAGTGGCGCTCGAACACCTCACACCCGCCCGGGGCGTGCACCCCGATAAACACGGTGCCCACCGGCTGGCCATCCGCGGGGTCGGGCCCCGCCACACCCGTGGTCGACACCGCGTAATCGGCACCGCACACCCGCGCCGCGCCGGCCGCCATCTGAGCCGCCACCTCCGGGTTCACCGCGCCCTCGGTCGCAAGCAGCTGAGCGTCCACGCCCAGCACCCGCGCCTTCACCTCGTAGGCGTAAGAAATCACGCCGCCGCGATAGTAGGCCGATGCGCCCGGCACCGTGCAGATCGCGCCGCCCACGTCCCCGCCGGTCAAGGACTCAGCAGTGGCCACCTGCACCGGACGTTCCTGGGATGCGCACGAGCGCACCGCATCGCGCAGCAGCAGGGCCGCCGCCTGCGGGGTACCCGAAAAAACCTCAGCGCGCGTCAGCTCGGGCGAAGCCGACTGGGTGCCTTCGTTTAGAAGAGGAACCATGATTCATCCTTTCCCGGCGGCCGGGCTGACCCGACCGCCCGTTCACGCACCCGCTCCTTTCGCGAGCGCCCCGGTGCTCGAGCGCCGCTAACGCTCACCCCGGGTACAGTTCGGGGGAGCGGCATGAGCCACTCCCCCATCAACGTCTATTGAGCGCGCTGCTTCTGCGCAGCCTGGTTCTGCAACCAGGTGCGACGCAGGTTGTAGGCATCGCGCACGTACACCAGGCCGGTCCACACGGTAATCGCCGTGACCGCGCCCATCAGCACCCAGCCCGGCACCAGCCAGCCCAAGCCCAGCTGACCCAGCGGCAGGAGCATCAGCACCAGCGCCACGGTCTGCAGTACCGTCTTGATTTTGCCGCCCTTGCTGGCCGCCATCACGCCGTACTTGATGACGAACAGGCGCATCACCGTGATGCCCCACTCGCGCAGCAGAATCACGATGGTCACCCACCACCACAGCTCGCCCAGGGCCGAGAGCACAATGAACGCGGCACCGGTCAGGAACTTATCGGCAATCGGGTCGGCAATCTTGCCGAAGCTCGTGATGAGGTTGCGGGAACGCGCCAGGTAGCCGTCGGCCCAGTCCGTGAGCATCGCGAGGATGAAAATCACCCAAGCAAGCCAGCGGTGGGTCGGGTCGTCGGCACCAAAGGTACCGCCACTGACCAGCGCCACGATGAAGAAGGGCACCGCTATGATGCGCAGAACCGTCAGCACGTTGGGAACGTTCCAATTCGACGTGCGAGGCTGCACCGCCCGGACCTCACCGGTGGGGGCTGGGGTGTGAGCGTCGCTCATGGGTGCTCCTTAGAATCGGCGGGCTCGACGGGTGAGCCCGGTGTTGCAGTTTCGATGCGGGCCGTACACCGCGCGAGGCACGCGCACAGCCATCGTCAAATATTGGCACCGAAGGGTATCGGGAACGCACAAACGCCCCGTACGTCCATTATACGGGTGCCTCATCGGGCACCGCCGAACGTGCGGGGCGCTTGTGGATAACGTGTGAGCTTAGCGGCCCGTCAGCTGCCAGGCGTCCTCCGAGCCCTCGTCATCGGATTCGTCGTAATAATCCGTGACCGGCTCCCCCGGATCCACCGCGTTCGCGTACGGGTCGGCTGCAGGGGGCTCCTCGCCGCGAATACGCGCCAGGGTGGCCTGCAGGTCGTCGGGGCGGACCAGCACCTCGCGGGCCTTCGAACCCTCCGAGGGGCCCACCACGCCCTGCGACTCCAGCAGGTCCATGATGCGGCCGGCCTTCGCGAAGCCCATGCGCAGCTTACGCTGCAGCATCGAGGTCGAACCGAACTGCGTGGTAATCACGATCTCGGCCGCCTGCAGCAGATCATCGAGGTCGTCGCCGATTTCCTCATCAATCTGCTTCTTCGCGGCCGAAACCATCACGTCCTCACGGTAGATGGTCGGGGCCTGTTTCTTCACGTGCTCAACCACGGCGTGAATCTCGGATTCGGAAACCCACGCACCCTGAACACGCATCGGCTTCGAGGCACCCATCGGCAGGAAGAGCGCGTCACCCTGACCAATCAGCTTCTCGGCGCCGGGCTGATCCAGCACCACGCGGGAGTCAGTGACCGAGGAGGTCGCAAACGCCATGCGGGAAGGAACGTTCGCCTTAATCAGACCGGTCACCACGTCCACCGACGGACGCTGGGTAGCCAGCACCAGGTGGATACCGGCGGCACGGGCCAGCTGCGTGATACGCACGATGGCCTCTTCCACGTCGCGCGGGGCGACCATCATCAGGTCGGCCAGCTCGTCCACGATCACCAACAGGTACGGGTACTCGTGAATCGTGCGCTTGCTGCCGGGATCGGGCTGAACCTTACCCTCGCGCACCGCCTTGTTGAAGTCGTCCACGTGCTTGTAGCCGTAGTGGGCGAGGTCGTCGTAGCGGGCGTCCATCTCGCGAACCACCCACTGCAGGGCCTCGGCGGCCTTCTTCGGGTTCGTGATGATGGGCGTAATCAGGTGCGGAATACCCTCGTAGGCGGTCAGCTCCACGCGCTTGGGGTCGACCATCACCAGGCGCACCTGGTCGGGGGTCGCGCGCATCAGAATCGAGGTAATCATCGAGTTCACGAACGAAGACTTACCGGCACCGGTCGCACCTGCGACCAGCATGTGCGGCATCTTGGCCAGGTTGGCCAACACGAAGCCGCCCTCAACGTCCTTGCCCACGCCCATGACCATCGGGTGGTGGTTCGCGTGAGCCTGCGGGGAGCGCAGCACGTCGCCCAGGGCCACGGTCTCGCGGTCGGTATTCGGAATCTCAATGCCGATCGCGGACTTGCCGGGAATGGGCGAAAGGATGCGCACGTCCGGGCTGGCCACCGCGTAGGCGATGTTCTTGCTCAGCGCCGTCACGCGCTCCACCTTCGTGGCCGGTCCCAGCTCAATTTCGTAGCGGGTCACGGTCGGGCCACGCGAGAAACCGGTCACGTGGGCGTCCACCTTGAACTGCTCCAGCACGCTGGTGAGGGCCTCGACCACGTGCTCGTTGACCTCGGAGGATTCCTTGGCGGGCGGGCCGGAAACCAGCATCTCCTCCGAGGGCAACACGTAGGCCCCGCGGGAGGACTGCACAACCTGCTCGCCGCGAGCCTGCTCGGTGGTCGCGGTCTGGGTGTTGTTCTGCAGGGGGCGGGACAGGCCGCCGCCGGAGCGTGCCGCCTGCTGGGACGCGCCCTGGTTCGTACTCTGGTTTGCGCCCTGATGCGCGCCGGCCGAATGCATGCGGGTCGGAATCGGAGCCTGACCCGCGGCGGCACCTCGGCCGGCCTCCTGAGCGGGTGCGCCCGCGGGCGGAACCACATCGCGGGGCCTGGTCTGCGGGGCGGGCTCGGAGGGAGCCTGCTGCGAGGAGTCGCCGCCGAAACCATCGTAGGCTTCCACGTCGAAGAGGGGCTCCTCCCCCGGGATGCGGCCGTGCGCCACCGCGGCGCGCTGCACCTGATCCAGGCGGGCGGCGGGAGCCTGAGAGGCCTCCACGTCAAAGAGGTCGGGGCCGCTCGAAGCCGCGGCGGGAGCCTGGTTCAGGCGACCGGGCAGGCGACTCAGGCGATTCGGCTTGGCGCCGGTGCGCGCGCCGGGAGCGGGGTTGGCGGGCTGCACGGGCATCTGGGTGGTCTCGGGGTGGGCATCGTCCACCACGGCGTTCACGAAGGCCTCGTCACCGGCGTACTCGTCGAGGGGGCCGTCATCGCCCTTGGAAACGCCAAAGCCCAGCCAGCCGCGCAGGCGCGCCATCAGGCCACCGCCCGCGGAGGAGGCTCGGGCTGGCTTCTCGTCGTCACCGTACAGGTAGCTGCGGTCGTGCTCCTCGGCGTTCAGGTCCACGGTCTGAGTTGCATCATCCGAGGAGGAGCGCTCGCGGGTGGTGCCGTTGGGCTTCTCGCCCAGGGCCAGGCCCACCAGGTGCCGGGTGCGGGGCACAATCTGGCGAATCGGGGTGTTGGTCATGACCAGCACCCCTGCGAGCGCCAGCAGCAGGTGAATCAGAATCTCCACCGCCGCGATACCCCCGCTCAGGCGAACGATGGGGGTGCCGAGGATTACTCCCGTGACGCCGCCTCCGGCCCATACGGCCTCGAAACCGTCCGCAAAGGTCGGGTGCCCGACGTGGCGGGCGAAGAAGAGGGAGGTCGCAATCAGCAGAATCAGGGAGCCCAGGGTCACCCGGTTATTGCGTTTGACCAGGTCGGGGCCTCGGAAGACGCACCAGGCCAGCACGAAGCTGAGCACCGGAATCAGCAGGGCACCCTGGCCGAAGATGCCGCCGAGCATCGTGTGCCAGGCGTCCAGGGGCGCGCGCAGCATGCCGAGGGAGGTGTGGGCGCGCCAGTTGTACCACTCAACACCGGCGCTGATGAGGCCGAAGAGCAGCAGTACGAGCGCGCCGCCATCACGACGCTGTTCGGGTTCCAGGTCGGTGCGCGCCGTGCCAATCGAGCGCACCGCCCCGCCGATAGCGTGAGCGATGCTCAGCCAGACGGAGGCGATGGCGCCGGCGACAGGATTCGTCGCCTCGGCACCGCGACGGGCACCGCCCCTCGAGGAGGTGGTGCGCTTGCGGGTGGTTTTCTTTGACTTAGCGGTCGTACTACGACCCTTTGTGGTCCGTGGAGCCATACCTTTTAGAGTATCAACCTTCCCGTTAATCTAACGATTTCTTCGTTATCAGTGAGCGCAGCGGCTGCGACGGGGCGTCGCACGCGGGTGCTGGACCCGCCGAAACCCGCCGAGCCAGCCCGCCCTGCCGGATGCGCAGGGGGCGGGGCCGACACTCGGTATCGACCCCGCCCCCTGCGTTTCAGGTAACCCGTTTCAGCCTCGGCCCGAAAGCCGATGCCACCTGCGGGAGGCGGCCGCGCTGATATTTAGTTCTTAGCGTCCGGAGAGATGCTCTCGATGACCACGGGCACGATCATGGGCTTGCGGCGCAGGCGGCGAGAGATCCACGCGCCGATGGTGCGGCGCACAATCTGCTGCAGCTGCTGCACGGTGTGCACCTTCTCGGGTGCGCGGTGCAGTGCGTCCTCCAGGGCGGCGGTAATCTTCGGGACGATCTCGTCGAAGACGGCGTCGTCCTCCGCGATACCGCGGGCGTGGATGTCCGGGCCGGTCACCACACGCTTGGTCGCGCGGTCAATCGCGGTCACGATGGACACGAAGCCTTCCTCACCCAGGATGCGGCGGTCCTTCAGGTCGCTCTCGGTCACCTCGCCGACGGAACGGCCGTCAACGTAAAGGTACTCGCAGGGAATCTCACCGACCACGGTGGCCACGCCATCGCGCAGATCCACCACGGTGCCGGACTCGCACAGGAGTACGTTCTGTGCGGGAACACCGGTCTCAATCGCCAGGTCGCCGTTGGCAATCAGGTGGCGCACCTCGCCGTGAACGGGCATGACGTTCTTGGGCTTGAGGATGTTGTAGCAGTACAGCAGCTCGCCGGCGGCCGCGTGGCCGGACACGTGAACCTTCGCGTTGCCCTTGTGCACCACGTGGGCGCCCAGCTTCATGAGGGCGTTGATGATGCGGTACACGCTGGTCTCGTTACCGGGAATCAGCGAGGAGGCCAGCACCACGGTGTCGCCCGGCTCAATCTGAATCTTGTGGTCGCCGTTAGCCATACGCGAGAGCGCCGCCATGGGCTCGCCCTGCGAACCGGTGCACATCATCACAATCTGGTCGGGGCGGTAGTCGTCGACCTTCTTCAGGTCCACGAGCACGTTGTCGGGCACCTTCAGGTAGCCCAGCTTCTCGGCGATGGTCATGTTGCGCACCATGGAGCGGCCCACGAGCACGACCTTGCGACCGCGTTCGGCGGCGGCATTCAGCACCTGCTGCACGCGGTGCACGTGCGAAGAGAAGGAGGCCACGATGATGCGGCCGCGAGCGTCACGGAAGACGTTCGAGAGCACCGGGCCGATGTTCTTCTCGGTCGGGGTGAAGCCGGGGACCTCGGCGTTGGTGGAGTCCGGCAGGAACAGGTCCACGCCCTCCTCGCCCAGGCGGGAGAAGTGGCGCAGGTCGGTCAGGCGACCGTCCAGGGGCAGCTGGTCCATCTTGAAGTCACCGGTGTGCAGGACCTTACCGGCCTTGGTGCGGATGAACACGGCCAGCGCATCCGGGATCGAGTGGTTCACAGCAACGAACTCGCACTCGAACGGGCCGAAACGCTCCACCTGGTGTTCCTTCACCGCGAGGGTGTAGGGCTTGATGCGGTGCTCGGCCAGTTTCGCCTCGACCAGTGCCAGGGTCAGCTCGGAACCGACCAGGGGGATGTCGGGGCGGCGACGCAGCAGGTAGGGAACGGCGCCGATGTGGTCCTCGTGGCCGTGGGTCAGCACCATGGCGACCACGTCGTCCAGACGGTCCACAATGTAGCTGAAGTCGGGCAGGATCAGGTCCACGCCGGGCTGGGACTCTTCGGGGAAGAGCACGCCGCAGTCGACAATCAGCAGCTTGCCGTTAATTTCGTACACGGTCATGTTACGACCGACTTCACCCAGGCCGCCCAGGGGCACCACGCGCAGGGTGTCCTTCTTCAGGCGGGGAGGCAGGGGAAGATTCGCTTCAAAGACGCTCATCGTGTGTCTCCTCTTTCTATTTTCTTACTATCTGTTGTGTCGTGATTCGTTCGAGGGGCTCAGGCGCCGGGCCTTAGCGTGCGGGCCTGCGTTCGCATCCTCGTTCGTCACGGGAAGTCTAGTGATATGCGTTCCGGGGCGAGTTTCGCTCCGAATACGGGTCTGGAGTGTTCCAAATGTTGTGGAGTTTCCGGGGTTTCCGTGGGTTACGCGACGTGTTTCTGCGGCCTATCGGTGCCGCGGCGGGTCATGGTCGTTTCGGACACCTCGGGAAATACGCCAGAGCGGACCCCTCGCCGTCGTAACGGCGAGGAGCCCGCGTTGGGGGCCGCGTTCCACGCGTGCTGAAAGCATGCGTCACGGTAATTCGCTATGAGCGGCCAAATTACCGCGTGGGCGGCCAAAAGTCTCTCTTAACCTGCTTCACGCCGCCCGGGCACACTAGCCCGGACGTATAAAAGAAGCTGAATAAAAGTTTATGCGTTTTTCAGGGTGTGGGCAAGGCTGGAGGTCATCAGGTCCTCGCGCATGGCGGCCAGCACCTCCGGTTCGGAGAGCACGTGCGGCAGTCGAACGACCGGCTGGCCCAGCACGCCCTGCCAGGCGAGAATCTCCTTGGCGGCCACGCAACCGGGGGCGCGACCCATGGTGGCGCGCACGATCGGAGCCAGCTCCAGGTGCAGGCGCTGCGCCTCCACGAGGTCCTGGGCCACCACCGCGTCAATGAGCGCGCGGAAGAGGTTCGGGGCCACGTGCGCGGTCACAGACACCAGACCGACGGCACCCATTGCCATCCAGGGCAGGGTCAGGCCGTCGTCGCCGCTGTAGTAGTGCAGGTCGGTGGTTGCCATGACCTCGGTTGCGGCGCCGAAGTCTGCCTTGGCGTCCTTCACGGCGACGATGCTGTCAATCTCGGCCAGGCGGCGGTAGGTTTCGGGGGCAATCGGGATGCCCGCGCGGCCCGGAATGTCGTAAAGCATCACGGGAGTGTCGGTGGCCTTGGCCACGGTGGAGAAGTGGGCGTACACGCCCGGCTGGGTCGGCTTGTTGTAGTAGGGGGTCACGACCAGCAGGCCGTCCACGCCGACCTTCTCTGCACGGTGGGCCAGCTCAATGGTGTGCGCGGTGTCGTTCGAACCCACGCCGGCAATGATCTTGGCGCGAGAGCCGACGGTGTCCTTCACAATCTGGAAGACGCGCTCGTTCTCGTCGTCGGTCATGGTCGAGTACTCGCCGGTGGTGCCGCAGACCACCAGGCCGTCGTGACCGTTGTCGACCAGGTAGTTCGCCAGGTCTGCCACCTGCTTCTCGTCCACGGAGCCGTCCTGCGCGAAGGGGGTGACCATCGCGGTCAGCAGGCGGCCGAAGACGGGCTCAACAAAGGTACCGGGGTTAGATAGGTTCTCAGACATATTTCCAGGGTACCCCCGAAATGCAGATTTTTACTACATAACGCATAAATTTTCATATAGTGTCGCGCGGCACCCCCCTCCCCCGCACGCCGCGGCAGGTTCCCGAGGTGCCTCCCGCGGGCCCCGGCCCGATAGACCGCCCCGGCTCGCCGAACTAATACTCTTACGACAAAAGGGCCGCCCAGGGTACTCCCCCGGCGCGGCCCCTCAACCTTCGGGAGCGCAACCGCTCCTCCCGATGCTTCTAACGCATTTCCTTCGCGGCACCACCCGAGCGCAACGCCCACGCGTTACGCATCGCCGCGCGGGCGCGCTTGCGCTCGCCCACCGCATCGTACATGCAGGCCAGGTTGAACCAGGCCTTCCAGTTCTCGGGCTCCTGCTCAACCGCCGCCGCGAAGGACTCAAACTCCGCCGCGGCTGCCTCGCGGTCCACCTTACCGCTCGGGGTGCGCGGCAGGTTATCCTCCGCCAGGTCCCCCGAATCGGACAGCTGCTGAGCCATCATCTGAATACGCGTTCCAAAGAGAATCTCACGCACCAGGGCCCACGCGCCGAGCACGGGCAGCAGAATCATGCCGAGCCCCAGCACTACGCCGGCCACCGAGCCCGAAAGGAGCAGGGACACGCCACGATCGGCCGTGTACACCAGATACAGCACCAGCAGCGTGCAGGTCAGCGCGGCGAAGGTCTTGCCGAACCCGCCGGCATCCACGGTCACGAAGACCGCGCTAAAAATCAGCACACCCAGGATGAAGGCGCGCACCACGATGGGCAGCGGCAGGATGAGCACCGTCACCACCAGCAGAACGCACGCGCACGCCGTCCACAGGCGCAGCGAAGCCCACCAGGGGCCGCGGCTTCGCGCCTCGGCGGGAGCCGGTGAACCCTCGGAAGAAATCTGTTCAGACATCGTGCCCTCCTAAGACAGGTCCATATAGGCGTCCAGGCCCACGCTCAGGCCCGGATGCGCCGCCACCTCGCGCACGCCCAGCAGCACGCCGGGCATGAAGGAGGCGCGGTCAAAGGAATCGTGACGAATCACCAGCTGCTGGCCGGGGTCGCCCAGCAGAATCTCCTGGTGAGCCACCATGCCGCGCAGACGCACCGCGTGCACGTGCACGCCGTCCACCACCGCGCCGCGCGAACCCAGCGGATCGGATGTCGTGGCGTCCGGGCTAGGGCCCACGCCGGCCTCGGCGCGAGCGGCCGCCACCTTGCGGGCCGTGTGAACCGCGGTGCCGGAGGGGGCATCCACCTTGTTCGGGTGGTGAATCTCAATGATTTCAACCGAATCGAAGTAGCGGGCAGCCTTGGCCGCAAACTCGGTGGCCAGAATCGAACCGATCGCGAAGTTCGGAGCGATCAGCACGCCCACGCCCGGGTGCTCGCCCAGCATTTCGCGCAGGGAGTCCAGTCGTTCGGGGGTCCAGCCGGTCGTGCCGACCACCGCGTGCATGTCGTGCTCAACCGCGAAGCGAACGTTGGCCTCACTCGAATCCGGAACGGTCAGGTCAATCACGATTTCGGCGCCGGAGTCGACCAGCTCCTGCAGGTCGTCACCGCGGCCCAGGGCCGCCACCAGGTCCATATCCTCGGCGGTGTTGACGGCGCGAACCGCCTCCGACCCCATGCGGCCCGCGGCTCCAAGAACCGCTACCTTCCAAATCTTCTCGCTCATGCGTTCTCCTCGCTTCTTCCCGGTGGCTTCTTCCGTGGCGGTAGGCCCGTTGCGGGGCGGCCCGTCACCGTTTCTTCTCCTCCATTATCGCCGATGCGCTACCGCGCAACCCTCCGGAGGCCTCTTCTCGTCTCTCGGCCGGCCTTCCCGGAGCGCCCGCTCGCGCCCCAATCCCGGCGCTGATGTGCTGGTTCTCGACGTCATATAAGAATCCCACTACGTCATCTAATGGAATCAAACCTATAATAGGCTGGTATTTAATTTTCAATCCGTCCCTCGGAGCACACAGACCGTATGAAGTCCCTCTTTACCTCCTCTGTACGCCCATATGAAGCAAACCGGCGTTATATTCTGCCTGGTTTGGACGGTTTGCGCGCCATCGCGGTGCTCCTGGTGATCGTGTACCACTTCTGGCCCACGGTCCTGCCCGGCGGCATGATTGGCGTGGATATCTTCTTCGTCATCTCGGGTTTTCTCATCACTTCGCTCCTGCTGCGCGAGGGTGCCCTAAACGGCCGCATCGCGCTCGGTAGCTTCTGGATTCGCCGTGCCCGCCGCCTGCTACCGGCCATCGCCCTCATGATTCTCGTGCTGGGTCCCGTGAGCCTCATCGTCGGCGGCGATATCCAGGTCAACCTGGGCCGCCAGCTGCTGGGCGCGGCAACCTTCTCCTCCAACTGGATTTCCATCTTCGCCGGAAACGACTACTTCGCGCAGACCTCCCCGGAGCTCTTCACGAACTTCTGGTCCCTTGCCGTCGAGGAGCAGTTCTACGTTCTCTGGCCCCTGCTGATCGTTGCGTCCGGTCTACTGCTGGGCCGCCGTTGGCGTCGCTTCAGCGTCGTCATGGTGCTGGGAATCGTCGCCTCCCTGGGAGCTGCGACCTTCCTGCTCATGAACGGTGCGCCCGTCAGCCGCATCTACTACGGCACCGACACCCACCTGTACGGTCTGCTGCTGGGCGCACTGCTGGCCTTTGCCCGCCCCTGGTCGCTGTACCCGCCGTTGCAGCAGTCCGTGCTGTACCGCGTGGCTCAGCCCTTTGGCGTGGTTGCTTTCGCCCGCGTCATGATTAGCTGGCTGTCCCTGTTCGCGCTGATTCCCTACGCGGTTCTCGTGCCCGAATCGGCACCCGGTGCGATTCCCTGGGGTCTGTTCGGCGCTTCCCTGCTGGCTCTCGGCGTGATTCAGGGCATGCTGCCCGATATGCTTGCCGGTGCTTCCGAGGCCCTGCGCCGCCTGCTGAACTTTGCGCCCCTGCGCTGGGTGGGCGAACGCTCCTACGGCCTGTACCTGTGGCACTGGCCGCTGGCCGTGGTCATGCACTACGTACTCGGCGCGGACCGCTCCCCGCTGGTGAACGTCGGCGTGCTGGTGGCGACCTTCGCCATCGCCGAGATGTCCTACCGCTGGGTTGAGACCCCGATTCGACGCCACGGCTTCCGTGGAAGCGCCAACCGCGTTATCGCCTCCTTCCAGAACGCCACCGTTAAGGCCCTGCCCATCGCCCTGACCCTGCTCGTGATTGCGGCCGCCGGCGCGACCGGCGTGGCCGTACGCACCGCGCCGGCCATGACCACCGCCCAGCAGTCCGTTGAGGACGGCAAGCGCGCCGCGGCCGAACGTCTGAAGGCCCGACAGGAGGCGCGCGCCAGCGCCTCCGCGAGCGCTTCGGCCAACCCCACGTCCAAGGACGGAAAGGATGCGAAGGCCACCGCCTCAGCAAGCGCCTCGGCCTCCCAGGAGGCCACCGGCCCCATCGACTCCTCACAGGTGACCGTCGTGGGTGACTCCATCGTGGTGGCGACCTCCCCCGATCTCTACGACAAGATGCCCGAGGCCCAGATTAATGCGGCTGAGGGACGCACCATCGCTAACGCGCTGCCCATTATTAAGTCCATGGGCGCCAACGGTCAGATTCGAAAGACCCTGGTGCTGTCGGTGACCGCAAACTCGACCATTCTGGACGGTCAGCTCGATCAGGTGCTGGCGGCCATGCCCACCGATTCGAAGCTGGTGCTCGTGACCGGTTACGGCCCGCGCAACCTGAGCTGGATTGAGTACTCGAATACGAAGATTCGAGAGTTTGCTTCCCAGCACTCCGACCGCGTGATTATCGCGGATTGGAACTCGGCGATTCGCCAGGCCCTGCAGACCCAGAGCGGTCTGCTCGCTTCCGACGGCGTGCACCCCGAGGCGGCCGGCCAGGAGCTCTACGCCCGGGTCGTGGAGCAGGCCATCGCCAAGGCACAGAAGAAGTAGCGCGTCGCAGCCACAACGCGCAAGTACCCGCGTCGAACCGACCCGAACCGGCTGGCCCGGTGACGCTAACCCGGTGACGGTTCTGATGCGCTGAAAGGCCCGTTGGTCACTCTCATGAGAGTGACCAACGGGCCTTTCGATTTCCCGTAGCTCTATTTCAAACGGCGAGGGGCCAATGCCCCGCACGAGCTACCGCACGATGGTCGTAATCATCTGCTGCTCACCCAGGAAGGCGGCGAGATCGCGTATCTCGTCGAGGGAGACGGCGCGAATCTTCTCCAGCAGCTCGTCGGTGCTCGTGAACTGGCCAGAATCCATCTCCGCGCGGCCCAGGCGGGACATGCGCGAGCCGGAGTCCTCGCTGCCGAGCACGGTGGAGCCGGCCAGCTGACCGCGCACCTTCAGCAGCTCCTCCTCGGTGATGCCAGCGGCCGCGAGCTTATCGAACTCGTGGCCCATGACCTCGCGCACCTGCTCAGTCTTGGCAGGCAGGCAGCCGGCGTACATGCCGAAGTAGCCGGCGTCCGAGTAGGCACCGGAGAACGCGAAGGTGCTGTACGCCAGGCCGCGCTTCTCGCGGATCTCCTGGAACAGGCGTGAGGACATGCCCGCACCAAACGCGCTGGTCAGCACGCTCAACGCGTAGCGGCGGTCGTCGCCCGCGATGATGCTCGGGCAGCCCATCACGATGTTGGTCTGCTCAAAGCCCTTCTGCACCTCGCGCAGCTCGCTCAGCGGTACGATGCCGCTGTCGGTACGCACGCGGCGCGGCGCGGGGGCCACGCCCTCCCGCAGGTCCCAGCCGTAGCGGGTGAGCGACTCCAGCACGAGGCGAACCATGGTGCTGTGCTCCAGGGAACCGGCGGCGGAAATCACCAGGCGATCCGGGGTGTAGTAGCGCTTGTAGTGCTCCCACACGGCGTCACGCGGGACCGCCTGAATCTCCTCGGGGGTGCCGCCGATGGGGCGTCCGAGGGGGTTGGCGCCCATGAGCTGCTCCACGAAGTTCTCGAAGGCGACGTCGGTCGGGTCGTCCTGATCCATCGCGATTTCTTCGAGAATCACCCCGCGTTCCTGCTCCAGGTGGGCGGGATCAAGCAGAGCGTTGGTCACCATATCGGTGATGACGTCCACGGCCATGGGCGCGTCGTCGTCGAGCACACGTGCGTAGTAGCAGGTGTGTTCTTTGGCGGTCAGCGCATTGGATTCTCCGCCCACCGCGTCGAAGGAGGACGCAATGTCGAGCGCCGTGCGGGTACCGGTGCCTTTGAACAGCAGGTGCTCCAGAAAGTGCGTGGAGCCGAGCATGCCGGGAGCCTCGTCACGCGAGCCCACCCCCACCCAGAAGCCGATGGACACGCCGCGCGTGCCGGGCATCTTCTCGGTGATGACGCGCACGCCACCGGGCAGGATGGAGCGGCGCACCTCGTTGCCGCCCGCGCCCTCGTAGATGAGGCGGCCACGCTCGTAGTCGAGCTCCTCGGCAATGGCGTCAAGCTCGACGGGCAGGGAAATAGACATTCAGTGTCCTTCGATGTGAGTTCGGTTAGCTAATCTTTTGTTCGATGGGACGCGGCAGGGTAAAGAGCGGAATCCGGAGCTTTCGTGCGCAGTACCCCAGCAGCAGCGAGGCGAGGATCGCAAAGATCGTACCGCCCACCAGGAACAGAGGTACCGAGAAAAGACCAGACTTCGTCAGTACGAAACGGAAAGCGGCACCGCACACGATGTGCGCGATAAAGATTTCCAGGGAGTGGCGTCCCAGGTAGGCGAGCCAGCCGCTCCACGGAACCCGAGCCAGCAGGTAGGAGAGCGAGAGCACCGTCAGCGAGGATATCACCGTCGCAAGAATACCCATAGCTACCGCACCAACATCATTCGTGAAGTAAGGAATGACGGTAGGCGGAGTAGCCTGAATGTTCATCAGAAGGTAGATGTAGTCGAACAGGCCAACAGCAACGATACCCGCGTGAGCTGCCAAGGGAATGGAGCTCATAATGCGTTGGAATCGTTCATGGCCAAGCGCCACACCAACGAGGAAGAAGAAGAGTAGCGAAAGGCCCTGAGTACCGACATACTCGCCGATGTACCCCCACGAGGCAAGCGCAAGAATCGCTGAGCCAGCAATCGTTAGGGCAGCGATAGCGTTCTTCTGCCATACTCGCGTCACCACAGCAATAATGGTGACAATCATGAGCCAGGGGAAGAACCAAAGCTGACCTTCGGGCTTCCACAGCTCCAGCAGGCTCATCACAGTCGTCTTATCGGAAGAATTAGACGGAAGTACAAGCTTCATACCCACCTGTAGAACCTGCCAAATGACGTACAGGTATCCGAAGAGAACCAGACGTTTCGTCAGGTACGAGGAGGGGGTAGTCTTCAACGCTCCTCGCGACACGAACAGGCCGCTCAGGAAGGCAAAAACTACCAGGTGCCAAAAATAGACACCGTAGTCAAGAACATATTTATAGGGGCGGAAGGCTTCCGTCCCCAGTCCAGATGCCCACATCCCTCGATGAATGTGCCCAAACACAATTGCAATGATTGCGATGCCTTTAGCAATATCAATTGTGCTGTCACGTCGTGTCAACATTCGCTCACTTTCCTTCCAGTGCAAGAGAAATATATTAATCTTATCCCTCTTACTCGCGACAAGGGGCGCCCGGTGCATCCGGCGGGGAGTGAACCGCACCGGGTGCGCCGAACGCCCCTCATCGTTAGACGGGTCGACTACTCGTCGTCGCCGCCCTCAACGACCGGTGCGAGCGAGAGCTTGCCGCGGTCATCAATCTTGGTGATCTCCACCTGGACCTTCTGGCCCACGGAGACAACGTCCTCGGCGTCAACCACGCGCTTGCCGCCGTTGAGCTTACGCATCTCGGAGATGTGCAGCAGGCCGTCCTTACCGGGGGTCAGCGAGATGAAGGCGCCGAAGTCGGTCACCTTCACCACGGTGCCCAGGTAGCGCTCGCCGACCTCGGGAACCTGCGGGTTCGCGATGGCGTTCACGGCGGCGCGGGCAGACTCGGCGGAGGGGCCGTCGGCTGCGCCGATGTACACGGTACCGTCGTCCTCGATGGAGATGTCGGCGCCGGTGTCCTCCTGAATCTGGTTGATCATCTTACCCTTGGGACCGATGACCTCACCGATCTTGGCGACCGGAATCTTCACGGAGATAATGCGCGGTGCGTACTCGCTCATCTCGTCGGGTGCGTCGATGGCGCTGGTCAGCACATCCAGGATGTGCAGACGAGCCTCGCGGGCCTGGGTCAGCGCACCGGCCAGCACGGATGCGGGGATACCGTCGAGCTTGGTATCCAGCTGAATAGCGGTCACGAACTCGGAGGTACCTGCCACCTTGAAGTCCATGTCGCCAAGTGCGTCCTCGGCACCCAGGATGTCGGTCAGGGCTGCGTAGCGGGTCTCGCCGTTCACTTCGTCGGACACCAGGCCCATTGCGATACCCGCAACGGGTGCGCGCAGCGGCACGCCGGCGTTCAGCAGGGACAGGGTCGAGGCGCAGACCGAACCCATGGAGGTCGAGCCGTTGGAGCCCAGAGCCTCGGAGACCTGACGGATAGCGTAGGGGAACTCCTCGCGCGAGGGCAGCACCGGGGTGATTGCACGCTCGGCCAGGGCGCCGTGACCGATTTCGCGGCGCTTGGGCGAACCCACACGGCCGGTCTCACCGGTGGAGTACGGCGGGAAGTTGTAGTGGTGGATGTAGCGCTTGGACTTGAGCGGGTGCAGGGAGTCCAGCTGCTGCTCCATCTTGAGCATGTTCAGGGTGGTGATACCCATAATCTGGGTCTCGCCACGCTCGAAGAGGGAGGAGCCGTGCACGCGGGGCAGGACCTCAACCTCGGCGGTGAGCTGACGGATATCGGTCAGGCCGCGGCCGTCGATGCGCACCTGATCGGTGAGGATGCGCTGGCGCACGATGTGCTTGGTCAGGGCGGCGAATGCCACGTCGACCTCGTCTGCGCGCTCTTCGAATTCCTTGCCCTCGCCGGTCAGGGCCTCCTTGAGGTCTTCCTTCAGCTCGGCTGCGGCGGCTTCGCGCTCCTGCTTGCCGGCGATGGAGTACACCTCGACCAGGCGGTCTGCGGCGAATTCCTTCACGGCTGCGTCCACGTCCTCGCCGTGGCCGCCAAAGAAGGGCAGCTCGAGGGCGGGCTTGCCGGCGCGGGCTGCCAGGTCGGACTGAGCCTTGCACAGGGCGGCGATGAAGGGCTTAGCGGCCTCCAGACCCTGGGCGACGACCTCTTCGGTGGGAGCGGTCTGGCCGTCCTCCTTGATGAGCTTCCAGGAGTTGTCGGTGGCCTCAGCCTCGACCATCATGATGGCGACGTCTTCGGTACCGTCGGCCTTGGTAACGATGCGACCGGCCACGGCCATGTCGAACACGGCGTTCTCGAGCTGGGAGTACTTGGGGAAGCAGACCCACTGGCCGTCAATCAGGGCCACGCGCACGCCACCGATGGGGCCGCTGAAGGGCGCACCGGAGAGCGTGGTCGATGCCGAAGCCGCGTTAATCGCGAAGGTGTTGTAGATTTCGTCCGGGTTGTAGGTCAGGACGGTCACGACGACCTGCACCTCGTTGCGGATGCCCTTGGTGAAGGCGGGGCGCAGCGGGCGGTCAATCAGGCGGGCTGCCAGAATGGCCTCGGTGCTGGGGCGGCCTTCGCGGCGGAAGTAGGATGCCGGGATCTTGCCGGCTGCGTACATGCGCTCTTCCACGTCCACGGTCAGCGGGAAGAAGTCGAAGCCCTCGCGGGGAGACTTGCCGACCACGGTTGCGGAGAGCAGGGTGGTCTCGTCATCGATGGTGACGAGCACCGAGCCGTTAGCCTGCTTGGCGAGACGGCCGGTTTCAAAGCGCACGTGGCGCTTACCGTAAATGCCGTTGTCGATTTCGACTTCGGCAAACTGGATTTCGGGACCTTCCACGGTTCCTTCTTTCTCTTGGTCAGCCGGTGCGTAGCGCACGAGTCGGCCTTCGATAGGAAACCACGGCACCGCTCCCCCGCCGTCATCGCGCCGGTTGGCTCCGGCGGTTCCGGGCAGAGTTCCGCACCGTTCGCTATGTGCTGAGGGGTGTTATTCCGTAATTCGCTACCGAGGACCGCGGCGTGTGCGCTCGCGGCTGGTTTTCTGTCATGGTTGGTGGGGCGTGCCCACCGGACGGTCCGCGACCGGTTGGGGTGAGCGCCCCCGAACGCGGCAGTACGGACGTGCCGACGCCCGCGCCTTACGAAGAAGGCGAGGAACAGCTACAGCACGTCCGCACGAACCGCCGCGGGGCGGTTAATCACCGCGTGAAGCGTCAAACGCTCCCGTTTTATCGGCGCAGGCCCAGGCGCTCGATCAGCGAACGGTAACGCTCGATGTCGACGCTCTTGAGGTAGCCGAGCATGTTGCGGCGACGACCAACGAGGATCATCAGGCCGCGACGGGAGTGGTGATCGTGCTTGTGGAACTTCAGGTGCTCGGTCAGGTCGGAGATACGACGAGACAGAACTGCAATCTGAACCTCGGGCGAACCGGTGTCGCCCTCGTGGGTTGCGTATTCCTTGATGATTTCCTGCTTGATAGCGGGATCCAGTGCCACTTTTAACTCCTAGAGTTAGTACCGCATACGTCCCGTACGGACGGTTGCCGCCGGGTGGTGGGCTTGCGCCCTCAATACACGACGTCTGCTGCGGACTGCAGACGCGTTCTTCCCATTCTACGCTACCGGGACGCGTTCGCGGAAGAGCGCACAAAAGCCCGGCGGCAGGTAGCTCATCACACTACCGGCCGCCGGGCTTTCGAGGCGAACGTTCACACGGGCGCTACCCGGCAGCCGCTACCGCCGGGTGCCCGATGGTTTGAGTGCCTACGCCGCGGCGCGAGCGCGCACCACCACGAGGCGGTAATAGCCCAGCAGGAACAGGCACCAGAGTGCACCCATCACCAGCGCCAGCTGGGTGTCGGCGAAGAAGCCGAAGAGCACCACGATAAAGATCATGAACGCCAACGCCAGGTAGCTCAGCCACAGGGGCTGGCGTACCGGCTGCGCCTCGGCGTCCGCGCCGCCCCGCTTGAACGCGATGTGCGCCAGCAGAATCATGACCCACACGAACACGGTCGCGAAGGTAGCCAGGGAGGCAACCACCTCAAAGGCGTTCTCGAAGAGAACGTTCACAATCACGCCGACCGCCATGACCAGTACCATGAGCAGGGTGGTCATCCAGGGAGCGCCGTTCTTGGTGACCTTCGCGAAGGATGCGGGGGCCAGCTTCTGCTTGGCCAGGCCGTACATCATGCGGCCGGCACCGTACACATCGGCGTTCAGGGCCGAGATGGCGGCGGTAATGATGACCACGTTCAGAATCGAAGCGGCCGCGGGGATGCCCAGGCCCTCAAAGATCTGCACGAACGGAGAGTTCTCCTTCGAGACCGAGTACCAGGGGTACAGGGACATGATGACCGAGAGAGTCAGCACGTAGAAGATGAGGATGCGGAACGGCACCGTGCGAATCGCCTTGGGAATCGAGGTGCGCGGATCCTTCGCCTCACCCGCAGCGATGCCGATGTTCTCGATACCGCCGAAGGCAAACATCACCACGGTGAAGCAGGCGAGGAATCCGGTAAAGCCGTTCGCGAAGAAGCCGCCGTCCAGGGCCCAGAGGTTCGTGACGGAGGGCGCCACGGAGTCGTGGGCCTGCACACCCACGAAGAGCAGAACCACGCCGCCAACGATCATGGCGATAATGGCGCTGACCTTCACGAGGGTGAACCAGAATTCGGTTTCGCCGAACGCCTTGACCTTCGCCAGGTTAATGGCGAGCAGAATCAGCAGAACCGAGACGATCCAGATCCAGGAGGGGCTGTTCGGGAACCAGAACTTCATGTACACGGCAAAGGCGGTGACGTCTGCAATGGCGACCAGCGCCATTTCCAGGGCGTAGGTCCAGCCGGTCACAAAACCAGCCCAGCGTCCGAGGTAGCGGGTCGCATATTCGGAGAACGCTCCGGAAACCGGGTGCGCCAGGGCGAGTTCGCCCATTGCGCGCATCACCATGAACACTGCCGCGCCACCAATAACGTAGGCAAGCAGCACAGAGGGGCCCGCCAGCTGAATGGCGGATGCAGAGCCGTAGAACAGGCCGGTGCCGATGGCGGAGCCGAGGGCGATGAACATGATGTGGCGCAGGGAGAGTCCACGCGCTAGCTGCGGGCTCTCGGAGGTAGCCTCAGCTACGCCCTGCTGTACCGGGGATGAGTCCGGAGTGGTATTCATCTTCTTCTTTTCCTTTACCTCATGGGGTGTACCCGCCGGTGGCGGGGAAACTTATCGGGCGGTGCCGCAGCTTAGCAGGTGGCTGAGAGCGGTACCGGTTGATTCACTCCCCATCGAGTGATGGGGCGTTACGCGGAAGGTGTTGCCTTCGCGCGTCGCCCCATCGCATCCCCACCCAACCGGTACGGTGGGAGGGAACGCAAAAGACGGCGGGAAGGCAACGTTGCCTTTCCGCCGTCTTTTCGTCAAAGACTACTTCTGTCGCTTGCGTCCAATGACGATAGAGCACAGAGCGGTTGCAGCAGTCACAGTGTAGACTGCAGGCCACGCGCCAATCTTCTTGGCGAGCGGATGAGCGGCGCCGAACGCGCCGAGGTAGACAGCGGTGAGGAAGGTGGCACGGCCTGCGCCAGCCTTACGCTTCCAATTCTTGTAAGCCACGGCACCGCACAGTGCCAGGACAGCGCCACCGAGCGGGCGGATGCCGGTGCTCGATGCAACCTTGTAGCCACCGAGCAGACCGGTGACGGAGGCGAGAGTCGGGCAGAACTTCACGACGTACTCCTCTGTGAGATCGGATAGTTTCCTCATTCATAGTACTCCACGACACACAGAATGTATATTCACCGCGGTTAATATTTCTGCATTTCTTACGGACCGGATACATCAGGTGCCTGATCGCAAAAAGACTGGGACGCAAAAGGACCAGTACAAAAATACCGGCACAAAAGAACCGGGGCGCAAACCCGTCAGGTTCACGCCCCGGCACTTGCCGCATGCTCTGGATTGTTAGTTCTAGAGCTTTAGAGAGCCAGCTCCAGGTCCTCCAGCTCGGCCTCGGTCCACAGCTCTGCGGCCAGCTGCAGGGCGTAACGCGCCGAGCGGGGGGCCACAACATCCACGGAGAGGTGGAAGTCCTGATCGGCCTCCGGGCCGCACAGATCAGACACGCAACGCACCCCGATAAACGGGATCTCGTAGTTGTGGCAGACCTGCGCAATGGCGGTGGTCTCCATGTCGGTGCTGATGGCGCCCTCGAAGGCCTCGCGGGTGTCCTTCACGTTGTGGGCGGTCACGAAGGAGTTGCCCGCAAGCATCTGGCCGCGGCGCACCTGCCACGAGCCCTCGGCCTTCTCGGCGGTGCGCGCAGGCTCCAGGGCGGCGAGCGCATGCTCCAGAGCGTCCTGCCACTCATCCGCCTGGCCGTCGTAGCTCTCGGGCATGCCCGGAACCTGGCCGCGCGCGTAACCGAACGCAGTGGCGTCCGCGTCGGTGTAGGTGTAGTTCTCGCCAATCAGCACGTCGCCCACGTTAATGCCGCGCGCCAGGCCACCGGCGGTACCTGCGCTAATGACGCCCAGGCAGTTCGAGGAGTAGCTGATTGCCTCTGTCACGGCGCTCGCCGCGTTCACCAGACCAATCTTGGAACGAACCAGCAGCAGGGGCACCTGGTCCTCGCCCACCTGCAGGTAACGCGGATGGAATACCGCCGCACCCTCGGTGAAGGAGGGCTGCAGCTCCTCGGTGACCTTCAGGAAGGGCGCGAGCTCCTCATCCATAGCCACCTGAATGATGATGGCGTTGGACATGCCGTCCATCAGCTCAAACATGCTGTTGAACGCCTCAGCCGGGTCGAAAGCGTTCGGGTCAAAGTCCACCGGGTTGAAGGCGGATGCGAAAGCGTCAGGGATCTGTGCGCTCATTACGCCATCACCTGCGCCCACTCATCGCGTGCCGCGAGGAACTCGCGAGCCGCAGCCTGCGCGCCTTCGAGGGTGTGGTTGGCGCCCCAACCGCACTGCACCTCGTTCGCCGCCGGAACCTCGGTTGCGTTGAGGATATCGTTGAGGGTTGCTTCCAGGATCGGGAAGAACTCCTCGGGCTCCAGGCCCAGGGTCAGCGCGTAGAAGCCGGTCTGGCAACCCATCGGGGAGAAATCGATCAGGCGGTCGGTGTGGTTGCGCATGTGCTCGGCGCTCAGGTGCTCGATGGAGTGCACGGTCGGCATCTCCAGGTGCGCGGTGTTCGGCTGGGTGAAGCGGATATCGTACTTGATGAGGGTGTCGCCACCGGGCAGCACCTTACGGTCGGCGATGCGCACGTAGGGGGCCTTAACGGCACGGTGGTCAAGGTTGAAGGATTCGACGTTCATTTTTTCCATGACTCTATCTTCTCTTAACTTTGCCGTTTCGCGTCCCCGGTCTCGCGAGGGGCTGAGAACGCTCGAGCACCGGGGCCATGCGGACACTAGGGCTCAGCGGGCGCCGGGGCCATGCGGGTACGACAAACCCCGGCGGCAGGTACGAAACCTGCCGCCGGGGTTCAAGCGTTCTATGCGTAAGGTACCGGATGCGACCCGCAGCCTACGCCTCGAGACTCTCCGCCTCGGGCTTCTTCTCGGAATCCTTTTCGCCCCGCACGGAACGCTCCGGCGGGCAGTAGGTCTTCGCATCCTCGGCCAGCACCTCGCGGGTCTTGGCCACGTCATCGTTAATCTGCTCGATCAGCGCCTCCACACCGGTGTAGGCCACCATGGGGCGAAGTCGCTTCACGAACTCGATGAGCACGTGCTGACCGTATAGGTTGAAGTCTTCCACGCGTTCCTCGGGGCGGTCAATCACGTGCGCCTCCACCTGGCGGTGCTCGATGCCGTCAAAGGTCGGGTTCGTACCCACCGAAATGGCGGAGGGGTGGCGGGTACCCGCCTCATCCACGAGACAGCCGGCGTACACGCCGTCCGCGGGCAGCAAGCCTCGCGCCTCAAAGTCCAGGTTCGCGGTCGGGAAGCCCAGCTCGCGGCCACGCGCCAGACCGTGCACGACCTCGCCGGCCATCATGTGGTGGCGGCCCAGCAGCTCGGTCGCGGCCGGCATGTCGCCCTCCAGCAGCAGCTGACGGATGCGCGTCGAGGAGCAGCGGGTGTTCTCGTCCACCATGAGGTCCTCCACGACCACGACCTCGAAGCCGTACTTCTCCCCCAGCTCACGCATCGTGTTCAGGTCGCCCGAGTTGTTGCGGCCAAAGCGCACGTCGTCACCAATCACCACGTAGCGGGCGTTGAGGCCGTCCACGAAGGTGGTCTTCACGAACTCCTCGGGGGTCTGCTGCGCGAACTCCAGGCTGTAGTGCAGCAGCAGGTAGTCCTCCAGGCCCAGCAGGCACATGTAGTGGCGGCGAGCGCCCTGGCCCATGATGTCGTGGTGGGCCACCTCGGGGCGGTGCACCTGAATGGGGTGCGGGTCGAACGAGACCGCGATGGAGCGCAGACCGTGCTCCTCAGCGAGGGACACCACGCGTGAAATCACGCGGGCGTGCCCACGGTGCACGCCGTCAAAGTTGCCGATGGTCACGACCGAGGGGCCATAGCCGGCGGGGACGTCGCTCAAAGCGGTGTAGAGGGTCACGGGCTCTCCTGAAAAGTTAAATGTACCTCTCCATCCTAGACCACGGGCGGCAGGATAAAGAATTAGCGGGCACTCATCGCTAGAGAATGGAACGGGGGCTCGGCAAGCGCCCCGAAAAAGCCCGGGATGAGCCCCTCTCGGGGCCCTCCCGGGCGCATACGAGCCTACTTGCGGCCCTTGGCAGCCGCGGCGGGCTGGGTTCGGGATGCGTTAAGCATCTCCTGGCGGATTGCGTTGGACTTGTTGATCCAGCCGTACCACACCAGCAGGCAGGGCGGGATGACCAGCTCGGTCACCATCAGCACGATAAGAATCCAGTTCGGGGTGCCGAAGTTCACCCAGGACAGGATGCGGCCCACGCCGCCCAGGAACACCACCAGGCACGAGAAGGCCAGCATGTTCACCCACTTGAACTTCAGGGCGATGAACACGAAGGAGAGGCCCACACCCACGTAGGTCGAGGCGAAGAAGACGTAGTTCGACTGCACCGAGGAGTTAGCGAAATCGGTCGGGGCGTCGGGCACGGCCGACACACCGCCGAAGACCTGCCACAGGCCGTAGGCAATCATGAACAGGCCGTACAGGGCCACGGCCGCGCGGAACGCCGCACGGTTCTGAGGCTTAGCCGCCTCCTCAATACTCTTGGGACGGGCGAAAGCCTCGCGGGTCGCCTTCTTCTCGGCCTTCTTGTCTGCCTTCTTCTCGGCCTTGGAGGCGGTGGGCTTCGCGGAGGCCGAAGGGCTCACGCGCACGCCCTCGGGAGCCTTCGCCGCCGAAATATTGGTCTCCTGCTCGGCGGCACCGGCGGTGCCCTTCACCCGGGGAACCGGGGCGGTGTGCGGTTCGGCCTGCGAGGTCTTCTGCGCGGCCTCGCGCTCTGCGGCTTTTTCTGCGGCGGCCTTCGAGACGTTACGCTCGGAGGGCGTCAGGTTCTCGCTCATGTTCTCTCCTTGAGTTGGGCGCCCCGCGCGGGGCGTCTGCGAGTGTTTGGCTGTGTAGGGGCCGGGCCCCGAGTGTGAGGGGTTCCCCGAGTGAGCGGGGAGGCGTCGAAAGGCGAGCTATCCGATAGGTGCTCTAGGATAAGCGCCCTAGGATAAGTTTCCTAGTCGAAGGAGCGGTTCGCCTCGAAAACCAGCACCGGGGCGGCCTGCACCTTCCCGCGCTGCTTCTTGTTCTCCAGCAGGGCCACCAGGGTGCCGTCAGGGGCAAAGCCCGCCACGATACCCTCGACGCTGGCGTGCTGAATCGCGCCCTGCTCGTCGGCGCTCGCGTGGGCGGAGCGCTTGACCACGGTGCCATCGCCGCTGGGGGCGATGCGCCGCCCGTAGGAGATATCGCTCGCCTCGGCTGCACTGAGCTCGCGGGCCCCGAAAATACGGCGGGCGGCCTCTTCCAGCGGTAGCAGGGGCAGGTCCTCGAGGGGCCCCTCGGAGGCCTCGCGGCGCGCCGTCAGCTCGGCCAGGTCGGCCGCATCCTGCAGGTGCACCGCGCCCACGCGGGTTCGGCGCAGCGCCGTCAGGTGACCGCCAGTGCCCAGGGCCTTACCCAAATCACGGGCCAGGGCACGAATATAGGTGCCCGAGGAGCACGAAACCGTGACCTCGCAGTCCACGACGGGAACCGAGGTCGCCATGTGCTCCCCCTCGAGGTCCTCGACGACGTACTCGGCGAAACCGGCAGTTACGGAATGTACCGTGAACTCGCTGATAGTCACCGGGCGGGCGGGAAGCTCAACCTCCTCGCCGCCGCGCACGCGTGCGTAGGAACGCACCCCGTTGATCTTGATGGCGGACACCGCGGAGGGAACCTGCATGATGTCACCGCACAGGCCGGCCACCGCCTCCAGGATGCGCGCACGCATCTGCTCGGGGCCCATGGCGGTCAGGGCCTCCACGGCCTCGGGGTGGGCGGCGGTATGCTCGCCCTCGGCGTCCTCGGTCAGCGTCTCGATGCCCAGGCGAATCGTGGCGTCGTAGGTCTTGTCCTGGCCCACCAGGTAGGTCAGCAGCTTCGTCGCCTTATTCACGCCCAGAATCAGCACACCGGTCGCGGCCGGATCCAGGGTACCAGCGTGGCCGACCCGTCGGGTTCCGGCGATGCGGCGCATCCGCGAAACCACGTCGTGGCTGCTCATCCCGGCGGGCTTATCGATAACCATCAGGCCCGAGGGGCCCTGGGGCTGCTTCTTGGCCACTTAGGCGTCCTCGTCCGCTTCGTCCTCGTCCTTCTTGTAGGGGTCGGCGTCGCCGGCGTACTGCGCGCCCTCGGCGGCGGCGGCCAGCTTGGCGTCGCGCTCGCGGGTCTCGCGCAGCAGGGACTCAATGTGGAAGGCGTTCTCGGGCACCTCGTCGGCCACGAAGGTCAGGGTCGGGGTCAGGCGCGCGGTGATGTTCTTACCCACCTCCGAACGCAGAATACCCTTAGCCGATTCGAGGGCCTTCTTGGTGTTGGCGGCGTCCTCTTCGGAGCCGAGCACCGTGTAGTAAATGGTTGCGTGCTGCAGGTCGTTGGTCACGCGGGCATCGGTGACGGTCACGAAACCGAGGCGGGGGTCCTTCACTCGGCGCTCGAGGGCCTTCGCCACGATGACCTTGATGCGGTCGGCAAGTCGTGCCGCGCGGGCTGCGTCAGCCATGTGTTTCTCCTTGTCTGCGGTTGATGGGGCCGCCCGGGCCCCGGTTGGTTCCGGTTGGTTCCGGTGGATTTCGAAGCGGGGTGGGCGGTCGCCTCGAGATGTTGGTATCTCGAGGAGGGAATTCTAGATACAAAAATTCTATGGGTTGGGGGCAGGATGCGGAAAGCGCCCGCCCCCGCTCCCCCGCTCGCGGGCCTCCGGTCACGGAACCGGGTACCTGCGGGCGGGGTGCGGGTCACGGGCGCATCAGCATGGGAGCCTTAGACGCGCGGCTTCTCGCGCATCTCCCAGGTCTCGATAATGTCGCCTTCCTTGATGTCGTTGAAGGAGCCGAGGCCAATACCGCACTCGAAGCCTTCGCGCACCTCGGTGGCGTCGTCCTTGAAGCGACGCAGCGACTCGATGGTGAGGTTGTCCGCCACCACGGAGCCGTCGCGCACCAGGCGTGCCTTGGCGTTGCGCTTGATGATGCCGTTCTTGACGATCGAACCTGCGATGTTGCCCCACTTGGAGGAGCGGAAGACCTCGCGGATCTCTGCCGAGCCGAGCTCGACCTCCTCGTATTCGGGCTTGAGCATGCCCTTGACGGCCTGCTCGATGTCTTCGATCGCACGGTAGATGACCGAGTAGAACTTCATCTCGACACCCTCGCGGTCGGCCAGCTCGGCCACGCGCTCTGCCGGGCGGACGTTGAAGCCGATGATTACCGCGTTGTCCACGGTTGCCAGGTTCACGTCGTTCTGGGTAATAGCACCCACACCGCGGTGGATGACGCGCAGCTGAACCTCGTCGCCACCGGCGTCAATCTTCATCAGGGACTCTTCCAGTGCTTCCACGGCACCGGAGACGTCACCCTTGATGATCAGGTTCAGGGTGTCCATCTTGCCCTCGGCCACGGCGGCGTCGAAGGACTCCAGGGTGACGCGCTTGCGACGCTTAGCCAGCTGGGCGTTACGGTCGGCTGCCTCACGCTTCTCAGCGATCTGGCGGGCGGTGCGCTCTTCCTCGGTGGAGAGGAAGGTGTCACCTGCGCGCGGCACGGTGGACAGACCCAGCACCTGCACGGGGCGGGAGGGGCCGGCTTCCTTCACGGCCTGGCCGTTCTCGTCGAACATTGCGCGGACGCGGCCGTGTGCCACACCGGCAACAATGGCGTCGCCAACGCGCAGGGTACCGGACTGAACCAGGACGGTGGAGACCGCACCGCGGCCCTTGTCCAGGTTGGCCTCGATGGCCACGCCGCGGGCTTCCTTGTTCGGGTTAGCGGTCAGCTCGAGCACGTCGGCGGTCAGGGTGACCGCCTCCAGCAGCTCGTCGATGTTGGTGCCGTTACGTGCGGAGACGTCCACGAACATGGTGTCGCCACCGTACTCTTCGGGGATCAGGCCGTACTCGGTGAGCTGGCCACGGATCTTGTCCGGGGAGGCGCCTTCCTTATCGATCTTGTTCACGGCCACCACGATCGGCACGTTAGCTGCCTGGGCGTGGTTCAGCGCCTCAACGGTCTGGGGCATCACGCCGTCATCCGCTGCGACCACGAGGATGGCCACGTCGGTGACCTTCGCACCGCGGGCACGCATAGCGGTGAACGCCTCGTGACCGGGGGTATCGATGAAGGTGATGGCGCGGTCTTCGCCCTCGACGGTGGTGTGGACCTGGTACGCACCGATGTGCTGGGTAATGCCGCCGGCCTCACCCTCGATAACGTTGGTGTGGCGGATAGCGTCCAGCAGGCGGGTCTTACCGTGGTCGACGTGACCCATGACGGTCACGACCGGGGGACGAACCTCCAGAACATCCTCGCCCTCAGCCTCAAGCTCTGCCTCGAGGTTGATGTCGAAGGACTCGAGCAGCTCGCGCTCCTCGTCCTCGGGGGACACAATCTTGATGACGTAGCCCAGCTCGGCGCCCAGTAGCTCGAAGGTGTCCTCGTCGAGGGACTGAGTCTGGGTAGCCATCTCACCCAGGTGGAAGAGCACCGTAATCAGCGAGGCCGGGTTTGCGCCAATCTTCTCGGCGAAGTCCATGATGGAGGCGCCGCGGCGCAGACGAATCTCGGTCGAGCCGTCGCCGCGAGGAACAACCACGCCACCGGGTGCCGGTGCGTTCAGCTGTTCCTGCTCGTGGCGGCGAGCTGCCTTCGACTTGCGGCCCTTACGCTTGGAGCCGCCGCGACCGAATGCGCCCTGGGCGTTGCCGCGGCCGCCAGGGCCGGGACGACCCGGACCGCGGTTGAAGCCGCCGTTACCGCGACGTGCGCCGCCGCCGTTACCGCCACCGTTGTTAGAGCCGGATGCGCCGCCACCAACGTTGGATACCTTCGGCATCATCGAGGGGTTCGGGCGTGCACCACCGGAGGAACGCTGTGCACCGGGACGTGCGCCACCGGCGGGACGGGGGCCACCGTTACCACCGGGACGTGCGCCACCTGCGGGACGGGGACCGCCGTTACCACCGGGACGTGCGCCGCCCGCGGGACGGGGGCCACCGTTACCACCGGGACGACCGTTACGTGCCGGGCGGGGACCGCCTGAACGCTGCGAGTCGCCACCATTGCGCTTCATGCCCTGCTGGGGTGCGAAGGGGTTGTTGCCGGGGCGCGGGCCGGGCTTGGGGCCGGGCTTCGGAGCGGCAGGCTTGGGTGCTGCCGGCTTCGGAGCGGCCTCGGGGCGGGCCATACCCTGCTGCGGGGCGAAGGGGTTGTTGCCGGGGCGGGGGCCACCGGGCTTGGGTGCTGCAGACTTTGCGGCCGGCTTCGGAGCGGCCGGCTTGGCGCCGGGCTTCGCTGCGGGCTTGGGGGCCGACTGTGCGGCTGCAGGCTTGGGTGCTGCCGGCTTTGCGGCGGCGGGCTTCGCGGCCGGCTTGGGAGCCGGCTTAGCTGCCTTGGCCTCTGCCGCGGGAGCGGACTGCTTGGCGGGGTACGCCGCGCGCAGCTTCTTCAGCACCATGGGGTTCAGGGTGGAGGAGGAGCTCTTAACGAACTCGCCCATCTCCTTGAGCTTGGCGATAACTTCCTTGGAAGGTACGCCTACCTCTTTAGCAAACTCGTGTACTCGAGGCTGAGCCAAATTTTCTCCTATCCCGGTCCGCACCGGAATAGGTGCGGACTCTAATGTATACGGGGTGCGCGCCGAGGGGCACGCCAATTCGTGAAGTTACCGGTGGGTGAGCACGGGAAGGTACTCATTTCGCGGCACTCATTAGATATCCATCAGTTTTCTGACTCGCTTTCAGATAAGAAGTCGTCAAACTCGTTGACTAACAGGGGCTATACGGTGCCGGGTGCGGCTTCTGGCGAGAACTCGCGCGCCGTCAGGACGGCTCGAATCTGCTCGCAGCAGGCCTTCAACGCGGCGGCGGGTACCGCCCTCTTGAAGGCGCGGGCCAGGCCGTTCTTCTTCTCAAGAGCGGCCACGCACGCTTCGCTCGGGTGAATCCAAGCGCCTCGCCCGGGCATCGTTCCCGCGGTATCGGGTAGATATCGCGGGGTGCCGGCCTCATCGGAGGCGGGCTGAACGCTCACGATGCGCAGCAGATTTCGCCGTTCATCGCGAGTGCGGCACCCAACGCAGGTGCGAATCGGGGGTTCCGGCTGAGCGGAGGCGTCGCTGGGGACCGGTTGGGTCACGGCTCTGCCCTCCTTATGTTCTGTCGGAGCCCGATACGATGCGCGTTTAATGCCTGAGCCGGAGCGAATCCAGGGCGCGCGAGAGCGTCCGGTGTGTTCCGGCACATCTTAATAGTGTATCCCGTTTTTGATTTTTGTGGGTAAAAATGTGAGGTAGGCGCAGGGCGCGGGGTCTCCCCCGGCGCCCTGCGCCTACCTCCCCTCCGCGGTTTACGCGGATGGATGCTAGTCTGCCTTACTCGGCGTCGGCGGCCGCCTCAACGGCTGCTGCCTCTGCCTCTTCACCGGCCTGCTCGGCGGCGGCTTCCTCGGCGAGGCTACGTGCCACGCGCGCGGCGACCTCCTCCTCGGCACGCACCTGGGCGTACTTCGATTCGGAGAGAATGTCGATGCGCCAGCCGGTCAGCTTCGCGGCCAGGCGGGCGTTCTGACCCTCGCGACCGATGGCCAGGGATAGCTGGTCATCCGGCACCACGGCACGGGCGGAGTACTCGCGCGGGTTCGCGATGATTACCTCGGTGACCTTGGCCGGGGACAGCGCCGCAGCAATGAAGGTTGCCGGGTCGGTCGAGTAGTCGACGATGTCGATCTTCTCGTCGTTCAGCTCGGCGGCCACGGCGCGCACGCGGGCGCCCATATCGCCGATGCAGGCGCCCTTAGCGTTGATGGTCGGGTTCTTTGCCGAAACGGCAATCTTCGAGCGGTGGCCGGCCTCGCGGGCGATGGAGTTAATGGTGACCAGGCCCTCGGAAATCTCGGGGACCTCGTGCTCGAACAGGCGCAGCACCAGGTTCGGGTGCGAACGGGAAATCACGATCGAGGGGCCCTTGGGGCCGCGGCGTGCCTCCACCAGGTAGGCGCGCAGGCGGGTGCCGTGCGGGTACTTCTCGCCGGGAACCTGCTCGTTACCGGGCAGAACGGCCTCGACGGTGCCCAGGTCGACCTGGACCATGCGGGGGTTGTTGCCCTGCTGAACCACGCCGGACACCAGGGTGCCCTCGCGGTCCTTGAACTCGCCCAGCACGGAGGCGTCCTCGGCGTCGCGCAGACGCTGGGACAGCACCTGGCGCACGGTGGCGGCGGCGATACGGCCAAAGTTGTTCGGGGTGTCGTCGAACTCGTCAATCTTCTGGTTGTTCTCATCGAGCTCCGGGGCGAGAATCACGAACTCGCCGGTGGTGCGGTCGATGACGGCACGCGAACCCTTGATGGCGCCGGGCTGCTTCAGGTACGCGAGCAGCAGGGCGTTCTCAACCAGGGTGAAGAGCTCCTCCATGACGAGAGAGCGCTGCTTCGCCAATGCGCGCAGTGCGCCCAGGTCAATAGTTTTAATATCCTCCACGCTTTTCAGCCTTTCCCAGTTAGCACGGCGCCGGGACGCTCTCCGCGCCCCGGCTCCCGAACGGTATATACCCGGCACGGAACAGCCCGTGCCTAGAGCTTTAGTGTCTCTATTCTACCGGTTCAACCGGAGAATTGAAGTCAATTTCGACATGCGCAGAACCGATATTTTCCCACGCAACCAAAGCCGGTTCGTGGTACGACTCCTTCTGCCCCTTTTTGGTGTTCTTCTTACGCGCCAGGACCGGGCCCTCGTCCTGCACCTCGAGGAGGCGGGCCAGGTACTCGGTGCCGTCGGGCGCGGTGACCGCAACCAGGCGGGTGCGGGCGCGCTCCCAGTGGCGGCGCTCCTTCAGCGGGCGGGTTGCACCCGGTGAGGAGACCTCCAGCTCGTAGGGGAAGAACTCGTCGTTCGCATCCGCACGATCGAGAGCACCCGAAATCGCACCGGAAATCTCCGCGAGGGAATCCAGCGACAGCGAATCGGTACGTTCGGCGGTGTAGTCCACCGTAATCTTCACGGTGCGGTTGGCGGCCGGGCCCGAAATCTTCAGGCCCTCCAGCACGAGCGAGAACTCCTCGAGGACGGGGGCAATCGCCTCGGCGACCTCCTCCTCGCGGATCGCGCGGGTGCCCACGCGCACCGGCGCATCCACCACGGGCTCACGCTCGGCGCGGGTGCGCGAGGTGTTCACACCGTTCGCGGCGCGGGATGCGGCGCGGCGAGCGCGCGCATTGGGGGCGCTCTTCTTGGTTCCGGAACGCTTCGGCTTGTACGCCACGGTTATTCTCCCTTGACCTCTGCGATGACCTCGGCCACCGCGTTCTCAGCGGACACCTCGCGAGCCTCGCCGCTACGGCGGTCCTTCAGCTCGAGCACGCCGTCCTTGAAGCCGCGGCCAATCACCAGGATCGTCGGAACGCCCAACAACTCGGCGTCGCCGAACTTCACGCCGGGGCTGGTCTTGGGGCGGTCGTCCAGCAGAACCTGCACGCCGGCGGCCTCGAGGGAGGCGCTCAGCTCGTCGGCGTAGGAGTGAGAAGCCTCATCCTTGCCGGTGACGACGATGTGCACGTCGGCCGGTGCCAGGTTGCGCGGCCAGATCAGGCCCTTCTCGTCGTGGTTGCCCTCGGCGACGGCGGCCAGCGCGCGGGTCACGCCCACGCCGTAGGAGCCCATGGTCACGGTCTGCAGCTTGCCGTTCTGGTCCAGAACCTTCAGGCCCAGGGACTCTGCGTACTTGCGGCCCAGCTGGAAGATGTGGCCCATCTCGATACCGCGGGCCGCCACCAGCTCGCCGGAGCCGTCCGGTGCCGGGTCGCCCTCGCGCACCTCGCAGGCCTCCAGCACGCCGTCGGCGGTGAAGTCGCGGCCGAAGACCAGGTTCACCACGTGCTTGCCCTCGGCGTTAGCGCCGGTCACCCAGCGGGTACCGCGTACCACGCGCGGATCCACGAAGAAGGGGATGCCGGTAGCCGAAGCTACGGCGGCCTCGTCCTCGGAGTGCGCGCCGAGCAGGGGTGCATCCAGGCTCAGGCCGGAGCCAACGTAGCCCTTGACCAGCTGCGGGTAGGCCTTCAGGTCCTCCTCGCTGGCAGCCTCAACCTCGACCTCTCCGCCGATGCCCAGCAGCGCGCCGATGTTGACCTCGACGCGGCCCAGGTCCACGGAGCGGTCGCCGGGAACGCCCACGGCGAAGACCTTGCGCTCGCCGGAGGGGGTGATGACGGTGCCGAGGAAGCACTTGAGGGTCTGCGAAGCCTCCAGGGTGCCCTCGAGCTTCTCGGAGTGCAGCTCGTTCATGCGCTCGACGAGAGTCTCGATGGTTGCGGAATCGGGGGTATCCACGACGAGAGCCGCCGGGGTGGACTCGGTGATCTCGATTTCCTCGGGAACCACGGTGGTCACGGCCTCGACGTTTGCCGCGTAGCCGCCGGCCGAACGCACGAAGGTGTCCTCACCGATGGGGGTCGGGTGCAGGAACTCCTCGCTGCGGGAGCCGCCCATCGCACCGGACTGTGCAGTCACGATGACGATCTCCAGGCCCAGGCGCTTGAAGATGCGCTGGTATGCGGCGCGGTGAGCCATGTACGCCTCGTTCAGGCCCTCGTCGTCAATGTTGAAGGAGTAGGAGTCCTTCATGACGAACTCGCGGCCGCGCAGCAGGCCGGCGCGGGGGCGCGCCTCGTCGCGGTACTTGGTCTGAATCTGGTACAGGTAGACCGGCAGGTCCTTGTAGGAGGAGTACAGGTCCTTGACCAGCAGGGTGAACATTTCCTCGTGGGTGGGGGCCAGCAGCATGTCGGCGCCCTTGCGGTCCTTGAGGCGGAAGAGGTTATCGCCGTACTCGTCCCAGCGGTTCGTGGCCTCGTAGGGCTCGCGGGGCAGCAGCGCGGGGAAGTGCACCTCCTGCGCGCCGATGGCATCCATCTCTTCGCGAATGATGTTCTCGACCTTGCGCAGTACCTTCAGGCCCAGGGGCAGCCAGGTGTACACGCCGGGAGCGGCTCGGCGAATGTAACCGGCGCGAACCAGCAGCTTGTGGCTGGCGACCTCGGCATCTACGGGATCCTCGCGCAGGGTGCGCACGAAGAGATTGGAAAGGCGAAGTACCACGATTCTCCTTGAAAAGGTCGGTAGGTGAAGTCTGGGTGCCTCTCGCACGGGCGGCACGCCCGCCGGAGGGCACAGTCGTCTTTAATTCTATAGCGTTTTCGTAAAGCCCGGGAACGGCGGCGCGGTGCCCCGCAACCGTCCGAGCGGCTAATTCTCAAAGATGATGGTCGAGAACCGGCCAATCGGCACCCAACCGGTGCCGCTGTACAGGGCCACCGCCGCCGCGTTGTAGTCGTTCACGTAGAGACTCAGGTGCCTGTAGCGGCGCTGCAGCACCCGCGAGGCCGCCGCGAAGAAGGGCTTTGCCAGGCCCAGGCCGCGGTAGTCCGGGTGCATCCACACGCCCTGCACCTGCGCGGTGTCCAGGCTCGCGATGCCCGCGTCCGCCTTAAAAATCACGCGGCCGGAGGCGTCCGTCACGATAGCGCACCGCTTCGCGCGAATCAGCCCGTGCAGGCGGGCGCGGTAGCCGTCACCGTAGCGGGCAATCGGGTCGAAGCCCACCTCCTCGGTGAACATGGCGGCCGCCGCGACCAGCAGCCGCTCCTCGTCCTCCACGGTGGCCAGGCGCGCGTAGCCGACGCTCTCGACCGGGCGGTCAAGCTCCAGCGGATCCAGCGGGGGCGGCAGGTTCTCCGGCAGGGAAGGCAGGGGCGCCTCGTAGAGGGCCGAGAGGTCCTCCTCCGGGGGCAGGTAGAGTAGCGGTTGCACGGGCCGTTCCGAAAGCACGCGCGTGCGCGGATCGTAGACATCGCTCAGGCTCGGCTGAATCAGGTGTAGCAGCGGAACGCTCGAGGAAGGCCTCTCCGTCTCCTCCGCCATCTGCTGCATCCGCTCCCACAGGGGCATCACGTAATCGCTCTCGCCAAAAATCGAGTCCGTGCGCCCCCCCACCTGCAACAGCAGCTGGGCCAGGGCGTCACGGTGCAGCGCGCCGATGCTCCCCTCCTCGGCGCAATCACCGCCTCCGGGAACCTCCTCGTAGGCGCAGCACAGGCGCACCGGCACCACATTCGAGCCCAGCAGCACCACGCAGCACAGCGTGTCGCCGCGGGCGCACCCCACGAACCCCTGGTAGTGCTGCAGGGGGATGCACGGAGCCGACTTGGGCAGCGGAACGGCCGCGTAGTGCTCGATGGGGTACAGGTTCGGAATCGGGTCCCCGAAGAGAATCTCCTCCAGGCCGTCGCGCCAGTGGGTGTCCAGGACGAACACCTGGTGTTTCAAGGGGTCGTGCGGCTCGGGAATGGGAGGGGCCTCCTGTGTGTGCCGCGGCCTGCGGCGGAAGGGAGAGCGGGAGAAAAAATGAGTGAACATGAACGGATAACGGGTGAGAGTGAGCGGATACACGCGCCCAAAAGCGCGTACTCCAAGAATACGCTGTCGCCGCCGGGCAAAGCACCTTCGGCGACCTGGTTTCTTCCACGGGACGAAGAAAACAGCCGGGATGAAGAAAACAGCGAAGGCGCCCTCGCGTGGAGGACGCCTTCGCGTGCATGAATTTTAGGGGTTAGGGGCTAACCGATTAGCTCACCGAAACGGCCGGGGAACCCTCGGGAACGTACTCGCCCGAAGCTTCCATCTCGGCGGCGATGCGGGTTGCCTCCTCAATCAGAGTCTCAACGATCTGATCCTCGGGCACGGTCTTGATGACCTCGCCCTTCACGAAAATCTGGCCCTTACCGTTACCGGAGGCCACGCCCAGGTCAGCCTCGCGAGCCTCACCCGGACCGTTCACCACGCAACCCATCACGGCCACGCGCAGCGGAACCTTCATGTGCTCCAGGCCCTTGGTCACGTTCTCGGCCAGCTCCCACACGTTCACCTGCGCACGACCGCAGGAGGGGCAGGACACGATGTCCAGCTTGCGGGGGCGAAGGTTCAGCGACTCCAGAATCTTCGAGCCCACCTTCACCTCCTCCACCGGAGGAGCGGAGAGGGACACGCGAATCGTGTCGCCGATGCCCTCGGACAGCAGAATACCGAACGCAACCGAGCTCTTAATGGTGCCCTGGAACGCAGGACCGGCCTCGGTCACGCCCAGGTGCAGCGGCCAGTCGCCGCGCTCAGCCAGCTGGCGGTACGCCTCCACCATCACGACGGGGTCGTTGTGCTTCACGGAAATCTTGAAGTCGTGGAAGCCGTGCTCCTCGAAGAGCGAAGCCTCCCACACGGCGGACTCCACCAGAGCCTCCGGGGTGGCCTTGCCGTACTTCTCCAGCAGGCGCTTGTCCAGCGAACCGGCGTTCACGCCGATGCGCAGAGAAACGCCGTGGTCCGAAGCCATCTGCGCGATTTCCTTGACCTGGTCGTCAAACTTACGGATATTGCCCGGGTTCACGCGCACGGCACCGCAGCCAGCCTGAATAGCGGCGTACACGTACTTCGGCTGAAAGTGGATGTCGGCAATCACCGGGATGCGGGACTGCTTGGCGATGATGGGCAGAGCCTCGGCGTCCTTATCGGTCGGGCAGGCCACACGCACGATATCGCAGCCGGCAGCGGTCAGCTCCGCAATCTGCTGCAGGGTCGCGCCAATGTCGTGGGTCTTCGTGGTCGTCATCGACTGCACGGAAATCGGAGATTCAGAGCCAACACCCACGGAGCCCACCTTGAACTGGCGGGTTTTACGGCGCGGCGACAGAACCGCGGGAGCGGGCTTCGGCATACCAAGGCTGACCGACAAGGTTTTCCTCCATACATGAGTTGTGAAAGACGGTTATGCGTCTTTCTTTCAGCTTTTTATTGTGCCACTGACGCGAAAGAAACCACTAATACGGGTACCCTTACCGCGCGTAACATCACATCTTTTAGGCAGTGCGAAGAGAGCGAAACTTCCCCTTTAGAAAAGGGTGATCGGTTTGACGACGTCGGCGATAATCAGCACCACCGACATCAGGATGAACGCGCCCGCCACCACGTAGGTCAGCGGCAGAAGCTTCACCGGGTCGAACGGGCCCGGATCCTTACGCCCGGTCAGACGCGCGAAGAAGCGACGCGCGCCCTCCCAGAGGGCGCCCAGCACGTGGCCGCCGTCCAGCGGCAACAGCGGAATCAGGTTGAACGCGAAAAGCATCAGGTTCATATTCGCCACCAGCGAGACCAGCATCGCGGCCTTCGACTTCAGGTCGATGCGGTCGGTGGCCGTCACCTCACCGGCAATGCGGCTCACACCCACCACCGACACGGGCGACTCGGCGCTACGCTCACCACCGGTCACCAGGGTCACCGCCAGATCCCACACGCGCTGCGGCAGCGAAAGCATCGAGGTGCCCACCTTGGCGAGGGTATCCCCCACAATTCCGGGGACCTCGGTAATGGAACCGGGCACCAGCTCGCTCGACGGGGAAACGCCCACGAAACCGCCGCGGGTCGTCGCAATCGAACCGTCCTCGGCACGCGCGTACTGGCCCTTACCGTCAGAGACCGGGCGAATCATCTCGACCGGAGTCACCGACAGATCCAGGCGCTGACCGTTACGCTCCACCGTCAGGGTGCTCGGGTGGGAACCCGCCGCACGAATCGCCGAAGACACCGCCTCCCACGAACCCGTCGACGTGCCGTTCACGGCGACCACACGGTCACCCACCTGCACACCAGCAGCCTTAGCGGGCGAGGGGGTGGACTTATCCGTGCACTCGCCGTAGCTAATCGAATCATGGGTCACGCTCACGCTCGGCACGCACTCAGACACCGCCGAAACCTTATTCGTCACCTGCGCCGTACCGAAACCGCACACCAAAATAGCCGTGCAGACCACACCAATCAGCAGGTTCATGGTCGGGCCGCCCAGCATAATCACCATGCGCTTGAGCACCGGCAGCTTATAGAACAGGCGGTCCTCGTCGCCGGGCTGCATGCGCTCGGCGTCCGCCGCACGCGCCTCCTCAGCCAGGGATGCGAAGGGGCTCGTACTCCCCGAATGACCCTCCGTATGGTGCTCCTTCACCTCGGTGGGGCTCGGCGGGTACATGCCAATCATCGAAATGTAACCGCCCAACGGGATCGCCTTGAAACCGTACTCGGTCTCGCCGCGGCGGAAAGAGAACACGGTCTTACCGAAGCCAATCATGTACTGCGGGACGCGCACATTGAACAGCTTCGCGGGCACCAGGTGCCCCACCTCGTGCAGGGCAATCGAGACGGCAATGGCGATTGCCATGAGGATAATGCCCACAGCGTACAGCAGGATTTCCACGCTTTTTCTCGTTTCGGTTCGGGGATACGAAGCTTCTAGGATACTCGCTCAGCCTGGGAAGGTGCCCTCCCCCGCTTTCTGGATGGGCTGGCGGGGTATATGGCTGTGGAGGGGCGGTGTTCGTCCTCGTTCCTACAGGGGCACCCGCCCTCGCTTCGCTTCGGGCCCCCTGATGTCACTACGGACGACACCGCCCCTCCACGCACGCTAGGCTACCCAAGGTGGCGCGCCGTGTTTTCCGGAAGCGCCCTCAGGGTGTCACACGGACGCTCTCCGCAGCGAAGCAAGGAAGAGCGGAGCGTCCGGGTGACGGGTGCCCCTGCGTAGGCGCGGAGGAAACATGCGGCGTGCCATCCCAACTAGCGAAGCGAGGACGAACACCGTCCCTCCTGCAACAGCTGTACTTCTCACAAAAGCAGGAAGAAAGCCGTCTCCTAGTTGCCGGTCATACCCAGCAGCTCATTCGCGCGAACGCGAGCCCAACGCTCCGCGTTCAGCACCGCCTCCAGCGTCAGGTCAGCGTCGGAGACAGCCTCGGCGCTGCCGGTGTGCTCCTCCAGCACGCGCGCCACCGAATCGACAATGTCGGTAAAGCGAATCGCGCCCGCGTGGAATGCCGCCACGGCTTCCTCGTTGGCTGCATTGAATACTGCCGGGTGGGTGCCGCCGACCTTGCCGGCTTCCTTAATCATGCGCACGGCGGGGAATGCTTCCTCGTCCAGCGGTTCAAAAGTCCAGGATGCAGCCTTCGACCAGTCACACGCGGGCACGGCGCCGGGGATGCGGTGCGGCCAGGTCAGACCCAGCGCGATGGGCAGAACCATGCTCGGCGGCGACGCCTGCGCGATGGTGGAGCCGTCCACGAACTGCACCATGGAGTGCACGACGGACTGCGGGTGAACCGCCACGTCAATACGGTCCAGGTCCACGCCGAACAGGTGGTGCGCCTCGAGCACCTCGAGCGCCTTGTTGACCATGGTGGCGGAGTTGGTGGTGACGACCAGGCCCATGTCCCAGGTGGGGTGTGCGAGCGCCTGCGCGGGGGTCACGTCGTGCAGCTGTTCGCGCTTGTAGCCGCGGAACGGGCCGCCCGAGGCGGTGAGGATGAGACGGTCAATTTCGGCGTCGGTTCCGGAGGCGAGCGCCTGGGCGATGGCGGAGTGCTCCGAGTCGACGGGCACCATGGGGGTGTCCAGGGGCGATGCGTCCACGGCGGCGCGTACGAGCGGGCCGCCTGCGATGAGGGATTCCTTGTTGGCGAGCGCCACGCGGTAGCCGCTGTTGAGGGCGGTGAGGGTCGGTTCCAGGCCGATGGAGCCGGTGATGCCGTTCAGGACGGTGTCTGCCGGGTGCGCGGCGGCCTGCACGGAGGCTTCGGGGCCGTGGGCAATCTGCGGGGTGTAGCCGGTGACACCGGCTTCGGAGGCTGCCGCCTCGATGAGTTCGCGCAGGCGCTGTGCGTCTTCGGCGGTGCCGCTGGTGGCGACCAGTTCGGCGCGCACGTGCACGGCCTGGCGGGCGAGCAGCTCGAGGGAGCGGGAGCCCGCCGAGAGGGCGACGACCTTCAGCGGTGCGTCTGCGGCGGAGGCGCTGGTGCCCTTGAGTGCGGCGAGGTGGTCGATGACCTCCATGGCTTGGGTGCCGATGGAGCCGGTCGAGCCGAGGAGGGTGACGCGCTGCGGTGCGCGGGTGAGTTCTGTGAGGGCGTCGGTGAGGCGGTCGCGGTTGCCGCCGACGCGTTCTGAGGATCCAAACTTCATGGTTCTAGTGTCTCACGAGCTCGCGGCTTCGCTGCGGCACGCTGGCTCGCCTCAGCGTAGAAGGCCTCAGTACAAAAGACCTCAGTACAGAAGACCTCAGCATAGAAGAATCCCCCACCCTGTCGTCCGGGGCGGGGGATTCAACACATCATGTTTTAGAGCAGGTCCTGCAGCAGCTCGATGCAGCGGTCCAAGAAGGCGTCCACCTGCGTCTCGTCGTAGCTGACGGTGCCCGATGCCGGGCGGAACATTGCGTGGCGCACGACCGAGGGGTCGAGGGGCTCTTCGCTGTTGAGCTGGGCGTAAACGTGGTCGCAGACGGCGTCCACATCGCCAACGAAGTAGCCCATGTAGCGGCGCTTGCTGGGGCGGCGGAATCGTTCGCCGGCGGGACGCTCCAGGCGGCCGGCGAGCAGCTCACCGGTCTCCACGAGGGAGCGTTCCCAGTTGTCCAGGCCGTACGCCTCGATGTAGCGGCTGCGCTCGAGCTTGGCGAAGCGCTCCTCAATCTTTTCGAGGGCGCGATCAACCACGTCGAGCTTGTAGCCGCCGGGCTCCTCGCGGAAGATGACCTGACGAATCCGTCGGGAGGTGTAGAGATCTTCGGGGAGCTCGGCTGCTCCGCTGAGCTTTTCGTAGTCCTCGGCGAGGCGGGTGAAGAGGCGGTCTACTTCGCTGCGCTTGTAGCCGGGTTCGGTTTCTCCGGCGCGGGCAAATCCGCCTCCGCGGGTGGTGCTGGCCAAGGTGACTCCTCTCAACGATTGAGCTTTAAGAATACCAACGTCGAGGCCTCATCGTGCAAGAACCTGCGGGCCATGTCTCAGAAGCGCACCGCGCATCCGCCGCCGTGCCCGGTGATGCCTATGCAGACCGACCGGACGCGCGGGACCCGGTACGAGCCCCCAGTGCGCAAAAGCGGGGTGCCCTTCCCCCACTGTGGGAGAGAAACACCCCGCTGAGCGTCACGCCCTTAGAGGGGCATCACGAAGGCGAAGATGAGGCAGCCGGCGGCGGCCGCGAACAGAACCGAGTCGAGGCGGTCCATCATGCCGCCGTGGCCGGGTAGGATATTCGACATGTCCTTCACGCCCATGCGGCGCTTGAAGACGGATTCCACCAGGTCGCCGGCGGTGGAGGCAATCACCATCACCGCGGCGAAGGGAATACCCCAGAACCAGGGCGAACCCATCACGGCAAAAGCGATGGAAGCGACCAGGGCCGAGCCGACGAAGGAACCGGTCAGGCCCTCCCAGCTCTTCTTCGGCGAAATTCGCGGCGCCATGGGGTGCTTGCCCCAGTTCACGCCGGCGATGTAGCCGAAGGTGTCGTTGCTGACGGCCATGAGCAGGATCATGAGGATTCCCTGCACGCCGTGCTCGCTCCGGAAGTACACCATCGCGGTACCCAGCATGAGGGGAATCCACAGCACGGCCAGCAGGCCGCCGGCCCAGGACCTCAGCGGCGACACCCTGCGGTCGGCCCGAGGAGCATACGAAGCCAACAGAAGCAGCAGCAGGGTCGCGCCCACCGCAAGCCACAGCCCGCCGAATCCCGCGGCGTAACCGCAGGCCACCGACACCGTCGAGAGGACCCCCAGCGGGACGGCGGGGATGCCGTAGCCGCGGCGGGTGTTGAAGACCGTAGCCACTTCCCAGACGCCTATCCCGACGGCCACGGCGGCAAAAGCCACCAGGACAGGCTGGATGAAAAGGCCCAGCACCAGGACGAGGCCGAAGCTCACACCCACGCCAATGGCGGCGGGTAGGTTGCGACCTGCCTTGGAGGCGGGCTTAGCGTTCTCAGACGTAGTGTTCATTCTCTGTCCCCGGTTGGCGGGGCAGAGCGGCGTGCGCTGCTGTCCCTTCCTTCGCTTCGTTGCGTGTCGTGATGAGGATTTAGACCTCGAGGAGCTCGGCTTCCTTGTGCTTGTACAGAGCGTCGATCTGCTCGACGTGCTTCTTGGTCAGAGCGTCCAGATCCTTCTCGGCGCGTGCGCCCTCGTCCTCACCGATCTCGCTGTCCTTGACGAGCTTGTCGATGGAGGTCTTGGCGTGGCGGCGCACGTTACGGATCGAGATGCGTGCCTCCTCAGCCTTCTGGTTGACGAGCTTGGTGTACTCCTTGCGGCGCTCGGCGGTCATTTCGGGCATGACCACGCGAATTGCGGCGCCGTCGTTGCTGGGGTTAACGCCCAGGTCGGAGTCGCGCAGTGCCTTCTCGATGGCGGCCAGGGCGGTCACGTCGAAGGGAACGATCTTGACGGTGCGTGCGTCCTCAACGTTGAAGGACACCAGCTGCTGCAGAGGGGTGGGAGCGCCGTAGTACTCGGCGGTCAGGCCGCTGAAGATGGCGGGGTTCACGCGGCCGGTGCGGACCTTTGCGAACTCGGTCTTGGTTGCTTCGATGGTCTTTTCCATCTTCTCGCCGGCTTCGGCAAGGATTTCTTCGATCACGGAAGGATCTCCTTAGTCGTAATTCTGGTGTGCAGAATTGTCGGTGGGGCGCGTTCCTCACCCTCCCGTTTCTCTGCCGCACGCACTCCGGGGCGTCAGGCCCCAAATATGCGGAGGAGGCATGAACACATACGAAAGATGATGAACGCCGTGGTTTCTATCAGTTTAGACGGTACCGGCGGGCAGGGCGAGTTAGGCTCTACCCGCTCGGTACCGTGACGTTATTGCGCGCCCGAAAGCGCGGTTTGGCGGGCCGGATACACCCCTAGCGGGTGACGAGGGTACCCATCTTCTCGCCCAGGATTGCGCGGGTCACGTTGCCCTCGCCCTGCATGCCGAACACGCGCATCGTCACGTTGTTGTCGCGGCACAGGGAGAACGCGGTCTGGTCCAGCACGCGGATGTTGCGCTGCATTGCCTCGTCGTAGGTGAGGTTGTACAGGCGCTCAGCGTTGGGGTCCTTGTTGGGGTCAGCGGTGTAGATGCCGTCCACACCGTTCTTGGCGACCAGCACCTCGTCGGCGTGGATTTCCAGGGCGCGCTGGGCGGCCACGGTGTCGGTGGAGAAGTAGGGCAGACCCGCGCCGGCACCGAAGATCACGACGCGGTCCTTCTGCATGTGGCGGATGGCGCGGCGGGGAATGTAGGTCTCTGCAACCTGCGGCATGGTGATGGCGGACTGAACGCGGGTGTCAATGCCCTCCTGCTCCAGGAAGTCCTGCAGGGCCAGGGAGTTCATGACGGTGCCGAGCATGCCCATGTAGTCCGCGCGGGAGCGGTCCATGCCGGCCTGCGAGAGCTCGGCGCCACGGAAGAAGTTGCCGCCACCGATCACGATGGAGGTCTCAACCTCGCCGACGGTTGCGGCAATCTGCTTGGCGATGCTGCGAACCACCTCGGTAGAGATGCCAACTTCACCGCCGCCAAAAACCTCACCGGAGAGCTTGAGCAGCACGCGGCGGCGGCCGGTATCATCACGGTGCATCGGGCGGGGATTCGCTTCAGTCATGGTTCCTCCAGTGGCTTTTATTCGAAGAGTTATGTGGGCGGGTTTAGGCCGCCCGGTCCCTATCAAGGATACAGCAAAGCCGGGTAGCCACCACTGGTGGCTACCCGGCTCAACGCTATAATCCAAACCTCAGTTTTCGCCCCTTATCGAAGCGAATCGGTTTAGACGCAGAACGTGCGGTCGTTCCTTATGCACCCACGCGGAAACGAGCGAATGCGGTTGCGGTTGCGCCAGCCTCGGACAGGACCTGTGCAACAGACTTCTTGGAGTCCTTTGCGAAGTCCTGATCCAGCAGGGTGTTCTCCTTGAAGAAGCCCTTCAGGCGACCCTCAACGATCTTGTCCAGAATCTTCTCGGGCTTGCCCTCGGCGATTGCGGTCTCGCGAGCAACGCGCTTCTCGGTCTCAACCTGGTCGGCGGGGATGGACTCGGAGTCCAGGTACTTGGGGCTCATTGCAGCAATGTGGACTGCAACGTCGTGTGCGATCTCGTCGGTGTTCTCACCGGAGACAGCCAGCAGAACGCCAACCTGTGCGGGCAGGTCCTTGGAGGTCTTGTGCAGGTACACTGCAACGTTCTCGCCCTCAACGCGTGCAATGCGGCGGACAACGATCTTCTCGCCCAGCAGTGCGCCGGCGTCGGTGGTCAGCTCCTCAACGGTCTTGCCCTCGTAGGTTGCAGCCTTCAGCTCTTCCAGGGTGGAAGCGTCTGCGGCAATAGCGGCCTCGAGCACGTTCTGGCCGAAAGCGATGAAGGGGTCGGACTTTGCCACGAAGTCGGTCTCGGAGTTGACCTCAACCATGTAGCCAACGCCGTTCTCGACGCGTGCAGCCACCAGGCCCTCAGCGGTTGCGCGACCCTCGCGCTTGGTGATGCCCTTCAGACCCTTAACGCGGATGATCTCGGCAGCCTTCTGCTGGTCGCCGTTTGCCTCGTCCAGAGCCTTCTTGACGTCGAGCATACCTGCGCCGGTCTTCTCGCGCAGTGCCTTGATGTCTGCTGCGGTGTAGTTCGCCATTGTGAACTCCTTGTGTTGCTGTAATAATCGGGAAAATTCCCGGTGGTACTATGGCGGACGGCGCCGCGCCCAGGTCAGGGCGGGCGCCGTCCGAACGTGGTCCCCGCGGGCGGGGGCCACAAAGCATAAAGCTTAGTGGGCTAAGAAAGCTTACTTAGCTGCCTCTTCAGCCTTTGCAGCCTCGTGCTGCTCCAGGAGCTCGCGCTCCCAAGCTGCCATGGGCTCCTCAGCTGCTTCGGTCTTGCCGTTCTTCTTAGCGTTGCGCTCGATCAGGCCGGCTGCAACAGCGTCAGCAATCACGCGGGTCAGCAGGTTGACGGAGCGGATAGCGTCGTCGTTACCGGGGATCGGGAAAGCAACTTCGTCGGGGTCGCAGTTGGTGTCGAGGATAGCAACAACGGGGATGCCCAGCTTCTGAGCCTCGTTAACTGCCAGGTGCTCCTTCTTGGTGTCAACGACCCACAGGAGGGAGGGAACCTTGGTCAGGTTGCGGATACCGCCGAGGGTCTTCTCGAGCTTCTCGAACTCGCGACGCATCAGGAGCAGTTCCTTCTTGGTGTAGCGAGAGCCTGCCACATCGTCGAAGTCAATCTGCTCGAGTTCCTTCATGCGCTCGATGCTCTTGGAGATGGTGCTGAAGTTGGTCAGCATACCACCGAGCCAGCGGTGGTTCACGTAGGGCATGTTCACGCGGGTTGCCTGCTCAGCGATAACTTCCTGAGCCTGCTTCTTGGTGCCGACGAACAGGATGTTGCCACCGTGTGCGACGGTCGACTTAACAGCCTCGTATGCCTTGTCGATGAAGGCGAGGGACTGCTGCAGGTCGATGATGTAGATGCCGTTGCGCTCGGTCAGGATGAAGCGCTTCATCTTGGGGTTCCAACGGCGGGTCTGGTGACCGAAGTGAACGCCGGAATCCAGCATTTCACGCATAGTTACGACGGGCATGTCGTCTCCTTTATGGTGCCGCGCGGACCTCCCATTCGGGCTAGCCCAACGCGCGCATAGTAGTTATCAGTTTCTCCTGGCGGCGATTAGCGTTCACGGTTGCCCGTTCAGCTCAGGCCCTAACCACCCGGTTGGGTGGACCGAAGGTCCCTTATCGGCCCCCTTTTCTAGGGGTGCCGCTCACGCCGCGCGTCGTCAGTGATGCCCCACGGGCTCCCCTCGAGGGAGAGAATATCCGCGCAGGCGCACTGCAATACGAAATTGTACCGTATTTTTTGCGATTAATCCGCAAGAAGAGGCTTAACGCCCTTCCCGGCCGTTCCGCTGTGTTGAGCGGCACTGTGGATCAAGGATTTTCTACCGAAACCGGCGGGTTTATCCACATTTCTCGACGCGGTGTGGCGGCTCCATCGGATACATGATGAGCTCGATCTATGAAGACCGCATTGAAGACCCTAGAGCGAGCGCTACGATGCCTTGCCCTCCTGGCCTGTTGCCTGCCGGGTGTGGGCAGCCAGAGCTATATGAACGAAACGGGTGCTGAGGTAGCCGAGGCTGTTGCCGCCTCGGTAACGGAGGCACCGGGCCCCCACGCTGCGGGCAGTGCAGGTCCACACGCCGTTGAGCTCGTCGCCGGCCGCACACGCTACCGCTCCCCCACCGCGGACTCCGCTCCGCGGGTTATCCACCCCTTCGAGAAACCCGCCCAGCGCTGGAGCGCCGGGCACCGCGGGGTGGATCTGGCCGTGCCCGACCGCGACCGGCACGTCTACGCGCCGGCGCCGGGAAGAGTGGTGTTCAGCGGTACGGTCGTCAACCGAAAAGTGCTGGTCATTGCCCATCCGGACGGTCGGCGCAGCACCTTCGAGCCCATGGACGAGGCGCTCCCGGTCGGCACCGAGGTAACGGCCGGGGATGCCGTCGGCACCGTTGCCGCCCCGGAGAGCGCTGGCGAGAACGGCGAGCGCCCCTACCGGCGATGCTCCGCCCCGTGCCTGTACTGGGGCGTGCGTCAGGGAGGCGCCCGCGGGGACGGCAGCGGACGCGAGGCCGAATACGTGAACCCCATGAGCCTGCTGGGTTCGCAAGATCCCAGTATTCTGCTTCCGGTACCGGGCGGGTACTAGCCCCGGGCCGCGGTGATGTCTCTCTATCTCTCCTCCCCTCCCCCCCCCCGGGACTGGATGACTCCCGCAGGCAGCTGGATACAGCGATGGCCCGTCGCCTCCCTTTGGGAGACAACGGGCCACAAACCCCAAGTTGGGCTACGTTCCCGGTGGGGAACTACGTCCGGAGGTTGGTCGCTACCTACTGGAGCACATCGCCGTCAGTATCGCCGAACTGAGTCGGCTGGGCGGGCTGCTGCTGACCGTACTGCGGCTGAGCAGGCTGCTGCGGAGCATCCTGAGCGGGAGCCTGAGCGGGCATGGCAACCGTAGGGTCGGCCTCGCCCTGCGCGGGCTGGGCCGCACCGGGCTGGGCCGCACCGGACTGTGCTACGGTCTGGGGGCTGAAGACCTGCGTGGGCGAGTCGTCCCCGGCAGCGTAAGCGGCACCCTGCTGCGGCTGGTAGCCACCCTGTGCCGGGTAGGCCGCCTGCTGCTGGTATGCATCCTGAGCCGGAGCACCCTGAGCAGGAGCGGCGTAACCCTGAGCGGCGCCATAGGCTGCGCCAGCAGCACCGGCCGCGGCGGGAGCGGTCGCAGCGTAAGCGGCGGCGGTTGCCTCACGACGCTCACGGCCCTTCGCGCGGGCGGCCGCAATCTTCTTGCGGAAGAGGAACAGCAGAATCAGGCCGGCCAGAACCAGAGCCAGGATAATGCCGTTCACGATCAGGTCGGTCATGCTCAGGCCGGAAGCCGGAATCTGCAGGTCGCGAGTCGCGAACACGCCGCGATCGCTCTTCATGCTCAGCTCGCCGCCGTTGACGGTGAACTCAATGCCCGCCTCCACGTATCGGGGGTTCGCGGTGCGCACCTTCTGCTGATCCAGCGAGGAGAAGGCCGGGGCCTTGAAGGTGAATTCGAAGGGTACCTGGTAGTAGCTACTACCCATCTTCGAAGCCGGGTTGACCTCGGGGCGCACCGTGTAGTCGGAGCCGAAGGGATGGTAACCGCCCTCGCGAGTCACGGTGATCTTCGAGCCGTTCAGGTAGGAGCCCAGACGCTGGTTGAACTCGTCCTGGTCCTTGCCACGAATCTTCACGCTCACGATGGTGGAGTCGCCGTCCTGACGGACCTCGGTCTCGTCATCGCCGCCACCGGCCAGGGAGTCCTTGAGCTTCTGCTCAGCACCGGCGATGTCGCTCGTGGGGAAGGAGTAGAGGATGCGTGCCTCCATCGAGCCGTCCAGACCCAGGGAGGTCGCCATCTTCACGTTCTTCATCGTCACGGTCTTCGAAGAGACGAGGGTGAAGGTGGGCATCGTCTTGTTCGAGGTGCTGGACGAAGAACTGGAGGAGCTCGAAGAGCTGGAAGATGCACTGCTGTAGCTGTCACCATCGCTGTTCTTCAGCGAGAGGGCAACACCGTAGCCCTCCGGGGAGCACAGCAGGGAGCAGTCCAGGGTGCCGGAGACGGTCTTCTCAACCTTGAAGACGTGGGATTCCTCGGTCACGTCGCGAGTGAAGGTCAGGTCGGTGGTGCTTGCGCCGAGCACCTTCTTGATCTTATCGCTCAGGTCCTGCGAGGAGGAGGCGTGGAAGGTCATGGTGCGACCAATCTCTTCCTTGGCGGCGTTCGTCGAAGCGGAGGGAGCGTAGCTCTTTGCCTCGGAAGCGTCCAGGCCCTTCTTCAGCTCAGCACCGTCGGGCTTGACCTGGTTCAGGAATGCGTCAACCGCCGAGGAAGTCTCGGAGCTCATAATTTCCTTCGCGATGAAGGAAATCACGACGTCGTAGCCGCCATCCTTCTCGGACGCCTGAATCAGAACGCCCTTGAAGCCGCGGTCCTGCACGTCCTTAGCGGAAATAGTGGAACCGCCGGAGTTCTTCACTTCCTTATCGCCGAACTTCACGGTGGTGTCGCCGTCGCTGCTGAACACGCTGCTCTTACGCGAGGACTCAATCACACCGTCGACCACGAGGGCCTCCGGAACCCAGCCCAGCAGCTCCTTCGAGGTGAAGTTCTCCTTCACCTGGATGCCCTGCACCAGGCCCTGGCTGGAGTTGATGATGCTAATCTGCGGTTCGGTATCGGTGCCGGAAGCCTTCAGGATGCTGGCCACCTTGGAGCGGTACTCGTCAATCGACGAGAAGGGCAGGGTGAAGGTCGCGCGGGCCTTGTCGCCCTCGGACTGGATACCGCCGTACTCAAGGCCGCTAGGCAGGTGCTTGCGGAGGGAGGCGTCCAGAGCCTGGGTGCCGCCCTTGATCTTGTCCTGGTTGTCCTTGAGGTCGAAGGAAACCTGCATGGTGCGAACACCCTTATCGGCGCTTTCGAGGCCAAGCTGGGTCTCAATCTTCGCACCGCAGGCGCTCAGAATCAGGGCCGCAATGGTCAGCAGAACGGCCAGGAGCATCCAGCGCTGGCGGGAGCCGCGCTGAACGGAATAAGTCAGAGTCTGCATACGGGTTTCCTTAGTTGAGCATGCGGAAGGTAATGAAGTACACAACCATCACGGCGAGCACCCACGCGGTGCTCAGCAGCGCGTGCATGATGACCGGAGACTTAGCGAAGCGGCCCAGACGGTTCAGACCCAGGTAGATGAGTGCCTCGCCCGAGAACACTGCGAAGGACATCACCAGGCCCAGCAGCACAAAGATGAATCCGAAGCCCTCGTTGCTGCTGACGCCGCGCATGAAGAGAGCCACCAGGCTCAGAAGAATGTACGTGGGGATTAGGGGCAGGCTCGAAACCGCCACTACCTGCATCGAGGACGAGAAGTTCGCCGGAGCCTTACCGATGCGAGCGGTCAGCAGAATCTGCACGCCGCGCAGAATCAGCACCACGGCAGAAACTACGAGGAACACCAGGAAGGCAAGGAAGACCTGACCGAAGTTGATCTTGTAAGCCACCAGGCCGTAGGCATCACGCAACGCGAACTTCATGAAGCCCAGCGACAGCTGGGTGAGGAAGAACGCCGAGATAATGGCCTGCAGAAGGCTGGGGATAACCCAACCCCACAGACCGGAGGCGGCCAGACGGGACTGTGCGGGGCCGGGCTTGCCGGCGAAGACCTCCAGGAACGCGTCCCAGCTTGCACGCAGAGCCGTCACGAAGGGGTTCGGTGCGGCGGGTGCGTAGACCGCCTGCGCGGGCTGACCGGGCTGAGCACCCGGGTAGGCCTGACCCTGGACCGGCGGAATCGGCTGGCCGGCGGGCTGCTGAGGCTGCGCGCCCTGGGCGGGAGCACCCTGCTGAGCCGGCTGGGTGGGCTGCGCCGGCTGAGCTGCCTGCGCGGGCTGGCCCGTCAGCGAAGCATCCTGCGCGGGTCGGGCGCCAGCATCGTAGCCGTAGCCCGCTGCGGCAGAATCGCCCTGCTGCGGGTTGTGGGGAGTGTTCTCTGACATTGAGATCCTCTCGTATGGTGTGTCTGTCAATGATGCGATCCTACCGGTATCTTCCGTACCCAAGGTGCAATCACGGTCTCTCTTTACATGAGACTCTTCCACAGTACCCTATCAACCGCAGGTGCGCTCTCCGCGCGGTCATTTATCTAAATCTAGGGCATGACTAGGGAGGTTACCTCAACGCCTAGCGATACGAGCATCCTATATCTCAGACGCAGAAAGCCCCGCCCGTCGACAAGTGGGTGAAGTCGACGGGCGAGGCCGTAGGGAGTGCGGGGCTCGAACCCGCGACCAAGGGATTATGAGTCCCCTGCTCTAACCGGCTGAGCTAACTCCCCATCCGGTGCAGGCATCGCCTGTTATCTTGCGAGCGCACCATCATCTAGGGTACCCGAAGGCACTCCCAGAGTGAAAAACATTGCAATCCGGTCCTCGGCACTCCGCTCCCCCGCTCGCCGACCACGACGAAGCGGGCTAGGAACGGACCGCTCCGGGAGCTCTGGACCGTTCGGGACCGTTAGCAGCGGGAAGCCAGGTAACGCTCGTAGGGCGCGTCGCTCACGTAGAGCTCCTCGAAGGTACGCCAGGTGTTCTCTGCGCTGTGGAATCCCACGATGCGGCGAGATTCGCGGCCCATCTGCTCGCGCTCCTCAGCGGGCAGGGAGATGATTGCCTCCAGCTTTTCCGCCAGGTCCTTCGCGTTATTCGGCTCGAAGAGGTAGCCGTTGACGCCCTGCTCGACCAGGTGGGGCAGAGCCAGGGCGTTGGCGAGAACCACCGGGGTGGAGGCGCTCATTGCTTCCAGCGAGACCAGGGACTGTAGCTCTGCGGTGCCGGGCTGGCAGAAGATGTCGGCCATCTGGTAGACCTCGGGCAGCTGATCATCGGGCACGAAACCACGGAAAATCACGCGGTCGGCCACTCCGCAGTCGTGCGCCTTCTGTTCGAGGGCTTCGCGCAGCTCGCCGTCGCCGGAGATATCCAGCACCACGTGGTCGTACGAGTCGGGCAGCATCGAGAAGGCCTCGATGAGAACGTCCACGTTCTTCTCCTCGGCCAGGCGGCCCACGAAGGCGATACGCAACTCGCCGGGGACCTTGCCGATATCCGTGCCCGCGGCCAGCTCGTAGTCGCTAATCTCGATACCGTTCGAGACGGGCATGACGGGGTGGGTAAAGTGGCCCAGGTCGCGCATTGCATCCGCACCGATCTGGGTGGGGGTCGTGACCACGGCGGTACGAGCGAAGCAGAAGCGCATGTCCTTCCAGGTGCAGCGGTCAATTAGACGCTTGACGGGTGCGGGGAAGGGCAGGAACGGGTCCAGGTTGGCGGGCATGAAGTGGTTGGTTGCGATAACGCGAATACCGCGGCGCTTCGCCTGGAAGATGAGGGCTCGGCCGATGATGTAGTGGCACTGCACGTGCACGACGTCGGGACGCACCTCGTCAAGAATCTTGCCAACTTCGGACCAGATTTCCCAGGGCAGGCAGATGCGGTTGGTCTCGTGGGTCGGGGGCAGGTGCGAACGCAGACGATGCTCAACGATGCCGCCCTCGACCTCGGTGCGGTAGCTGGGGCCGGGGATGGGGCTGGCGGCTACCACATGCACGGAGTGGCCTCGCTTGAGCATGGCGTTTGCGAGGCGGTGCCCGAATTGTGCCGCGCCGTTAATATCCGGCGGGTAGGTCTCTGCGCCAATCAGAATCGTCTTTGCCTGGTCCATGACGGGGCTCCTCATCGGGTGTAGTGTGTCGGTGACTCGGTTGGGTGGCGGCTATCGCCGGAACCGTTCCTGTGTGCCGTATCTGCCTGTGGTCGCCGCGCGCGGAGGGGGCATCCTGTGGTGCACGACATTTGTCCATTCTACCGGGGACTCGCCGTATTATCCGACCCGTGGGGCGGGTTGGCCCCTGGGAATTGCCCCAAAAAGGCAGTTGCCGCTCACGCGGAGGTAGGTTGCGGGCTTCTCTGGGCACGACAACGCCCCGACGGGCGGGGCCTGTCGGGGCGTTGTGTTACTCGACCGGTGGTCGCGCGTGGGCGGTAATTCGCTTAGCGGCGGACCAGGCGGTTGAGGAAGTGCAGGACGGTCGCGATGGATGCGCCCAGTGCTGCGAAGGACTTCCAGCGAGCCTGCAGAACCTCGGGCTTGCGCACGTTCTCTGCCAGGCCACGGCCGGTTGCTGCTGCACCTGCGGCAACCTCGGAGGGCACTGCCTTGAGAGCATCCAGAGCCTGCTGGGTGTTGGCCTGAACGTCGCCGGTGTAGGACTGCAGGTCGTCGCGCAGGGCGGCCAGGTGCTGACGGCGCTCTGCGGTGCGCTGCTTGAGCTCTTCGAAGGTCGGCGGCTTGGGCTCTTCCTCGCCGCGTGCCTTGCGTTCTTCGGCTTCCTTGCGGGCGCGTTCTGCGGCCTCTTCGGCTTCCTTGGCCTTCTGAGCGGCACGCTCTGCCTGTTCCTTCTTCAGACGCTCAGCGGACATGGCGGTGCCTTCCTTGAGCACGCCGAGGTCGAAGAGCAGACCGAAGATTGCGGATTCAGGCTTGAAGGGCAGCTGTGCCTTGACCTTCTTGAGGCCGACCAGCGCGCAGATGGCCACGACGATTAGGAAGATGAGGGCAAAAATCAGTGCCGATGCCCAGTACGGCATGACGGTGCCGAGACCGAGGATTGCGGCGGCAACCAGGGCGATGATGAGGAAGAGACCGAAGACGGCGGCAACGCCGAAGAAAGCCGCGCCCTTACCAACGGCAATACCCTTGGTCTTCAGCTCGTGCTTTGCAATCTGGATCTCGTCCTTGACCTGGCTGGGGCCGAGGGACTTGAAGGTTTTGCCAGCGTCGATGATGCTCGCGACGCCGGACTTAATCCCGCTGATGCCAGCAAAGAAACGCTTGGGTGCCTTGGGATTAGTAGTAGTGGTCATGACCACCTCTCCGTGACGTGTTTTTGGAGGCTTCTTTTTCGCACTCCACCTCCTATATTTTAGCCCCTCACCCCAAGTGTTCGTGACCGTTTGAACGGAGGTTACGGCCATCTCTTGGGGTATTTTCGACTTTTTGAGGGGTGAGGTTCAGCCGCGAGCTGAGAAACAGACTACCCGCGACCTGCGATAAGAGGGCCGGAGGCTGGTACCCACCGGCGGCGGGAACCTGTCTGAGTTCGGCGACAGCGGCGGGCGAAAAATGGTTCGCCGTTCCCTTTCCCCGACTGGACTCGAACTAGCGAGGCGAAGATTTTCCGAGCGCGTGAGGAAGTAAAAACCGTTACCCCGCCGAGGGCGTAAGCCCGAGGGCCCGGAGGGAGCGCCCCAGCGCCTGCGTATGGCGGAGTGGTTAATGGTGCACGACTTAGAGGGAACGTTCCGACTGGACTCGAACCAGCGAGGCGAAGATTTTCCGAGCGCGCGAGAAATCGTCTTACCCCCTTCCCGTAAATCTCTGTTGCTCTGGACTCAACTAGACGAAGTTAGGTGCGGGCGCCCCAGCGCCTGCACCTAACGCAGTGGTTACTGTGTTCGAGTCCCGTCGGGGAAAATGGAAAAGCCTCAGAACTTCGTTCTGAGGCTTTCTCTGCTTGGCTCCCCCGACTGGACTCGAACCAGTAACCCTTCGATTAACAGTCGAATGCTCTGCCAATTGAGCTACGGGGGAATATTTTGTTTTCGTTGCGCGGTTTCCCTTGCAACGAGTAATAACTATACCGGGGGTCTCGGGGCTCCGAAAGCCGAAATATGATGAAGTGCATCACATTTTGTGGTGACGGTGTGGAATCGTCCGCAGGGCACCCTGCGGGCCTCCGAGCCATGCCTCTGCCTCGTCGCCCCCACCGCGCCGCATCGGGAGGGGGGCGAAGATGGCACGCGGTCTTAGGCGCGTTGGGCTGTGAGCTGGCGGCGGCGCATCTCGAGCTCGAGGAGCTGCCGCTGCACGGCCTCGTACTCCTCATCGTCCGGGTTGGCGCTCAGCTGCTCCAAGCGCATCATCAGGTCGGACTTCTGGCGGGCAATCTGCTGCTCGAACAGGGCGTTGAGCGCACCGGTCACGAAGCCGGGCAGGCGCTCGGCGCTGCTGACGGGCAGGGGCGAGACGGCCAGCTCCGCAATGGCGGGGTGAACCCCCTCCACCGCGCCGGAGCGCACACAGTTGATCCACTCGATACCCGGCGTGGGCGCCATGACGGTTGCGGCGTGAATAATGCCGGCGGCCACCTCGCGGTGGGTGCGGTAGCGGAACTGCACGGTGGCGAGGTTACGCCACTGCTCCACGCTGATGAGCTCGGGGTGCTGCAGGGCAATCTCCAGGGCGGCCTTTTCGAGGCGCGCGACCGGGTCGTTGGGGTCGGGAGTGAGGAACTCCTCCGCCGCGGGAGCACCCTGAGCGGCACCCGGTTCCGCGCCGTTCTGTCCACCCGGGGCCTGCGCGTAGGGGGTGCCGTAGTTCGCGGCGGGAGCGGGCGGATGCGCGGCGGCGTTGTAACCCGCGTAGGCGCTCTGAGCCGGGTACTCCTCGGGCGGGGGTGCGTCGTAGCCGGGGTCATAGGGCGCATCCGCGGGGTACGGTCCGGCGGGGCCGCGCTCGGGCAGACGCTCGTAGCGGGGCGCCGCGGGGGCCTCTTCCCGGTAGCTGCGCTGGGTCTTGGGGTGGTTCTGCGCGTACGCCACGGCGCGCTGAATCTCGTCCAGCTCCAGGCCGAGCTGACCCGACACCTTGCGCATATAGGCCGGGCGCAGGTCGCGGTCCTTAATACCGGCAATAATCGGGGCGATGGCGCGCATCGCCAGCACACGGCCCTCCAGGGTTGCCAAATCGTACTTGGCGAGGGTCGTGTCAATGGCGAACTCGAAGAGCGGGCGACGCGAGGCAATCAGCGAGCGCACGGCGGCGTCCCCCTTGTGCAGGCGCAGGTCGCAGGGGTCCATGCCGTCCTCGGCCACCGCCACGAAGGTCTGCGCGACGAAGCGCTGGTCCTCCTGGAACGCTGCCATGGCGGCCTTCTGGCCGGCGGCGTCACCGTCAAAGGTGAAGATGACCTCTCCGCCGGAGCCGTCGTCGGTAATCATGCGGCGCACCATCTTGATGTGGCCGGGGCCGAAGGCGGTACCGCAGGTGGCCACGGCGGTGGTGACGCCCGCCAGGTGCGCGGCCATCACGTCCGTGTAACCCTCCACGATGACGACCTGCTTCTTCTTGGTCATCTCGCGTTTGGCCAGGTCAATGCCGTAGAGCACCTGGGACTTCTTGTACAGCTGCGTCTCGGGGGTATTGAGGTACTTGGGGCCCTGGTCGTCGTCGAAGAGGCGGCGGGCGCCGAAGCCGATGGTCTCCCCCGCGATGGTGCGAATCGGCCAGATGATGCGGCCGCGGAAGCGGTCGTACAGGCCGCGGTTGCCCTCGGAGAACATGCCGGTCGCCTTCAGCTCCTCATCAGTGAAACCCTGGGAGCGAAGGTGCTTGAGCAGGTGGTCCCAGCCGCGCGGGGCGTAGCCGACACCGAACTTGCGGGTTGCGGCGGGGTCGAAGCCGCGGGCACCCAGGAAGCGTTGCGCCTCCTGCGCGTCCGGCGAGTAGAGGTTGCGTTCGAAGAACTCGGCGGCAATCTTGTGCGCGTCGAGCAGGCGGCGGCGCATACCCGCCTCGTAGCGGTCGCCGGGCTTACCGCCCTCATAGTGCAGGGTGTAGCCAATGCGGGCGGCCAGACGCTCCACGGTCTCCACGAAGCCGGTGTGTTCCATGGCCATGACGAAGGAGTACACGTCACCGGACTCACCACAACCGAAGCAATGGTACGAACCCACCTGCGGGCGCACATTGAAGGAGGGCGTGCGCTCGTCGTGGAACGGGCACAGGCCCTTGTACGTGCCGATACCCGCGCTTTTGAGGCTCACGTAGCCTTCAATGATTTCGCGAATATCGGTGCGGGCACGTACTTCGTCGATGTCTTCTTTGCGGATTAATCCAGCCATGAACTCAATTCTACGGTGGTGATGCGTGAGCCCCGGGGACGACCCCGGGCGGGTTGGCTGAGGGTTCAGCCGCGATGGTTCGGACGGGGTTTAGCCGCCCGAGATGTCGAGCTCGGCCTCCGCCAGGCCCAGGCGTTCGGCGTCGCCCAGGATGCGCGAATCCAGCCAGCCATCGGGCAGGTGCGGCTGCTTAGGGCTACCGGCGCGACCTCGAGAGCCCTCCACGGCGGCGCCAGGGTAACCAATCGAGTGGTCCAGCTGAGCAATCAGCTCACGGAACGTCGCCAGGTCGGGAACCTGAGCCATCTTCGCGCGTAGCTCGCCGCCGACCGGGTAGCCCTTGAAGTACCAGGCCACGTGCTTGCGGATTTCGCGCAGGCCTCGGGTCTCATCGCCGAAGGTTTCCACCAGCAGTTCTGCGTGGCGGTAAATCATGTCCGACACCTCAGTCAGGGTCGGGCGGATACGCTCCGACGAACCCTCAAACGCATTCTGCAGGTCACCAAACAGCCACGGGCGACCCTGGCAGCCGCGACCAATCACCACGCCGTCCACGCCGGTCTGCTCAACCATGCGCACCGCGTCCTCGGCAGAGAAAATATCGCCGTTGCCCAGGATCGGCACATCCGGAATCAGCTCACGCAGCTGCGCAATAGAATCCCAGTCAGCCTTACCCGAATAATGCTGAGCCGCAGTACGACCGTGCAGAGCAATCGCCGCGACACCGGCATCACGCGCAATCTTGGCGGATTCGAGGAACGTAATGTGGTCATCGTCGATGCCCTTACGCATCTTAATGGTCAGCGGAATATCGTTGCGGGACGCCTCCTTCACGGCGGTCTGCACAATCGCAGTGAACAGGTCAGTCTTCCAGGGCAGAGCGGCACCGCCACCGCGGCGAGTCACCTTAGGAGCCGGGCAGCCGAAGTTCAGGTCGATGTGGTCGGCACGGTCCTCTTCAACGACCATGCGCACGGCCTTACCAACGTTGACCGCATCAACGCCGTAAATCTGAATGGAACGAATCTTCTCGTCCGGGTCGTGCTCGATGATGCGCAGGGACTCGGGCTTGCGTTCCACGAGGGCGCGCGCGGTCACCATTTCGGTCACGTACAGGCCGCCACCGTATTCGCTGCAGAGGCGGCGGAAAGCCTTATTGGTCACGCCGGCCATGGGGGCGAGGACCACGGGGGTGTCAACGGTCAGTTTGCCCAGCTTTAGGGGCGGAAGAGTCAGACGGGGTGCTTCAGAATTCACCCCTATATTGTGGCATACGGGGGCAAATCGGGAACCGGACTCAGCTGACGGGGTACAGAGCTATCGGGGTACGGCGGCGCAGTACAGCAACACAGTACGGCGGCACGGCACAGACTTAACAATGGTGGTGAGGCGCAGGCACGCGAAAGGGGCGGGAGAGTATTCCACTCCCCCGCCCCTCTCGGCAAGAACCAGCCGGCAGGCTCGGTGCCGAGAATATACTCGGGAATATACTCGGGAACCTACCCGAGAACCTACTCGGTCACGTAAATATAGGTCGGGTCGCCCTCCACCGAGGCGGTACCGGCGCGCAGCAGCACGTCGGTCACCTGAACCAGCGCCTCCATGGCGTCGTCGACCTCCACCGTCACCGGGTACTTAGCGCTCAGCAGGGACAGTACCTGCATGATGGCCTCCACGGCGCCCTCGTTCTCAAAGTCGTAGCCCAGCAGCAGCTCGGTTGCGGTGTTCTCATTCACCAGCGCCGCCTCCGGGTCGGTCTCGAAGGGATGGTAGCTCACGGCGAAGGCTACGATCGGGCCCTTCTTACCCTCTGCGGCAGCCTCACGAATATGATCGCGAAGCACCACGGCGCCAAAAGCACGCACCTCATCCGAGAGGAAGTAGCGGTTCACCGTGCCCATACCCACCTCAGCGGGAACATCCCACTGATGCGAGCGGCGGTAGAACTCCCAGAGGGCGGCGGTTAGCTCCACCGAGCCGGTCGCCAGGTCCTCAATGGCCTGGGTTTCGTTGCCGTCGGCATCCTCACGCAGAGACACCGGGGGAATCGCTCCCGGTTCCACGCGCACCATACGGGAACGCTGAATCAGCTTCATACCGGTCGCCTGCGCAAACTCCTCGCCGTCACTAAACGGCGACAGCTTCACGCGCAGGGCGGTGGTCTGGCCGTTCGCCGCGGCCACCTCTCGCAGGGCGTCCATCAGGGCGGTGCCGATGCCCTGGCGGCGGTGGTCTGCCGCCACCTCAATGTAGGACCACAGGCGAGTCGGATGCAGGGTCGAGGCCACCACCGAACCGGCGGCAATCGGCACGCCGGATGCGGTCACCACCAGGGTGCGGCTGAACGGCGCATCCGTATCCGGGCCAAAGAGGCCACGCTGGCGCTCCTCAACCTCATTGCGGGCAGAGTTCCAAATCTCAAGCAGGGCAAGGTCATCGCCCTCCTGCCAGGGGCGAATCTCAAATTCTTCGCTGAGGCGTTCAGCCATGTCTGTATGCTCTCCTTCACCTATACCCGTACGTGCCTGAGCCGCCGACGGGTTCCAAGCCGCGGCCCGCCCCGTCCGGCGTGACGACCCGCACTATCGCGTCTAACCAGGGTAGCCCAAATACACTGAGGCGGGTAGCCTCTTTCGCTCTCAGAGGCTACCCGCCGCAACGTAATGGTCAGCGGTTCGCGGGAATACTCCCGCCGCGGGCCGGTACTAGCCGGCCAGGCGTGCTGCTAGGTAGGACTTCACCTGGTCCAGGGCCACACGCTCCTGGCTCATGGTGTCGCGTTCGCGAATGGTCACGGCCTGGTCCTCGAGGGTGTCGAAGTCCACGGTGATGCAGAACGGGGTACCGATCTCGTCCTGGCGGCGGTAACGGCGGCCGATGGCGCCGGCCTCGTCGTAGTCCACGTTCCACAGGCCGCGCAGCTCCTCGGCCAGCTTGGTTGCGGGCTCGGACAGCTCCGCCTTCTTGGACAGCGGCAGCACTGCGGCCTTGACCGGTGCCAGGCGCGGGTCGAGCTTCAGCACGACGCGCTTGTCCACGCCGCCCTTGGTGTTGGGGGCTTCGTCCTCAACGTATGCGTCGACGAGGAAGGCCATCATGGAGCGGGTCAGACCGAAGGAGGGCTCAATCACGTAGGGCACGTAGCGTTCGCCGGTGGCCTGGTCGAAGTACTCGAGCTTGGCGTTGGAGTGCTCGTTGTGCACGCCCAGGTCGTAGTCGGTGCGGTTGGCGACGCCCATGAGCTCGCCCCATTCCGAGCCCTGGAAGCCGAAGCGGTACTCGACGTCGATGGTGCCGGCCGAGTAGTGTGCGCGCTCTTCCTTGGGGACGTCGAAGCGGCGCATGTTGTCCGGGTTAATGCCCAGGTCAACGAACCAGTTCCAGCAGTCCTCAACCCACTCGTTGAAGTACTTGTCAGCGTCGTCCGGGTGCACGAAGTACTCGATTTCCATCTGCTCGAACTCGCGGGTACGGAAGATGAAGTTACCGGGGGTGATCTCGTTACGGAAGGACTTACCGATCTGGCCGATGCCGAACGGCGGGCGCTTGCGGGAGGCGGTGACCACGTTGTTGAAGTTCACGAAAATACCCTGAGCGGTCTCCGGGCGCAGGAAGTGCAGGCCCTCCTCGTTATCGACCGGGCCCAGGTAGGTCTTCATGAGGCCGGAGAAGTTCTGCGGCTCGGTCCACTCGCCGCGGGTGCCGCAGTTCGGGCAGGCAATCTCGCTCATGCCCTCGGCGGGGCGGCCCTTCTTCGCCTCGAAGTTCTCCAGCAGGTGGTCCTGGCGCAGGCGCTTGTGGCAGGACAGGCACTCAACCAGCGGGTCGGTGAAGGTCGCGACGTGGCCGGAAGCCTCCCACACCGCGCGGGGCAGGATGACGGAGGAGTCCAGGCCGACCATGTCCGCGCGGGAGCGGACGAAACGCTGCCACCACTGCTGGCGGATGTTTTCCTTCAGCTCCACGCCGAGGGGGCCGTAGTCCCATGCAGAGCGGGAACCGCCGTAGATTTCACCGGCCTGGAAAACGAAGCCGCGGCGCTTTGCGAGCGCAATAACGTTATCGAGGGTGGACTTTTCAGCCATAGTTACTCCTTCTGCCCCGCCACCGGCTGTGGCGTGCGTGAGTTCGGGTTGATGGGGGGGGCGCTACCCAGAGCAGGGCGCCCGGTGTTCGCGCTCATCGGCGCAATATGCACACTTTTTGATGCAAGACACCAGGGTACCATCACCAACCCGCCCAAGGTATGCTCTTGCCCCTCGCCGCTCCCCCAAAATCTCTGGAAGCCAGGACGCACCCGGCGGGATAAACTAGAGGGCATGGAAGAAATTTTTATTCGCGACGATATGATCCGCCTCGGCCAGTTCCTCAAGCTCGCCAACCTCGTAGAGGACGGCGCGCAGGCACGCGAGGTCATTCAGCACGGCCTGGTCAAGGTCAACGGCGACATTGAAGAAGCACGCGGCAAGCAGCTGCACCCCGGAGATACCGTCACCTTCAACAGCGTGACCGTGAAGGTAGCGCACGAGGACTAGTCCTCTCTCTGCTTGGTTAGGGCTACAGGCGAGGGACGGCGTTCGTCCTCGTTCCTACAGGGAACCCGCCCC
>NZ_KV810419.1:225501-243748 GCF_001812775.1 Rothia sp. HMSC068F09 | reverse complement strand
CCCTGCAGGAGCGGAGGAAGGGTATAGCGTCCCACCCACCCAGCCTCTGTAGGAACGAGGACGAATACCGCTTTCCGTGCGGAATCCAAGCGGAACCGCGCATTCCACGCGAAAGCAAAAGCTCAACGTAAAGCCCCCGAGTCGTCAGACCCGAGGGCTTTCCATATCGTCGTTTTAGGCGTCGGAGCTGTCAGCGGTGCCGGTCGCCTCCGCAACCTTCTGCGCACGAATACGCGGCTCCTGCCCCTGCACCTTCACCTCCAGGAACTCGCCCACGTGGCGAATCTCCATGGCGCTCACGCCGTGATCCATTCCACCCATCTCGTCCATGGTCCCCATATGACCCTGAAAGGGTGCGCTTCATGGTGGAGCCTTTCAGGGTCATATGGGGCAGTGGGAGAAGTGGTGAATCAGTGGACGGCGGTGGATGCCGGAGTAGGCGTGGTGTGTTCCTCCTTCGGACTGGTGGGAGCCAGGTGGGCCGGGTCCAGATCAATCCGGCGTAGCAGCTGAGCGTTAAGCGCCACCACAATCGTCGACAGCGACATCAACACCGCAGCAGCAGCCGGGGGAAGCAGAATGCCGCTAGAGGCGAGCACGCCGGCGGCCAGGGGCACGGACAAGATGTTGTAACCGGACGCCCAGATGAGGTTCTGGATCATCTTGCGGTAGCTGGCCTGCGAGAGCTCAATCATCGACAATATTGCCCGGGGATCGTCACTGGCCAGGACCACTCCGGCGGATTCCATTGCCACATCCGTGCCGGCCCCGATGGCGATGCCGACCTCGGCGCGGGCCAGGGCCGGGGCGTCGTTGACACCGTCGCCGACCATGGCCACGCTCAGGCCACGCTCCTGTAGCTGGGTGACCTTGGTGTCCTTGTCCTGGGGCAGGACCTCGGCGAAGACCTCATCAATCCCCAGGTCCTGGCCAACCGCATGGGCCACCTGCTGCGCGTCACCGGTGATCATCGCGACCTTCACCCCGCGGTCCTGCAGGGCTTTCACAGCGGCGCGGGATTCGGGGCGGATCTTGTCCTCGACGGCCACCGCACCGATAATCTGACCGTCGCGGACAATATGGAGTACACCGGCCCCACGCCCGGTCCAGGCGCTGGTGGTGTCGGTGAGCTCGGCCGGGGTGGTGAGGTTGAACTCGCGCAGCATGTTCGGCCCGCCCACGAGGATCTCAGCGCCATCGACAGTGGCCCGGACCCCCCTGCCGGAGGCGGCGCTGAAACCAGTTGCACGGATTTGCCGACGAGAGGCCTCGGGATGGGCGGCCGCAGCCGCCACGATGGCGCGGGCCACGGGATGCTCGCTGTCGGCCTCCGCGGCGGCAGCCAGGGCCAGCAGCTCGCCCTCAGTGACGCCGACAGTTGCCGCGACACCGGTGACCGCGTGCGCGCCCTCGGTCAGGGTGCCGGTTTTATCGAAGAGCACCACGTCGATGGTGCGCATCCGCTCGAGCGCCATCCGGTCCTTGATGAGCACCCCGGATTTCGCGGCCCGCTCGGTGGAGATCGCAATGACCAGCGGAATCGCCAGGCCCAAGGCGTGCGGGCAGGCGATGACCAGCACCGTGACCGTGCGCACCACGGCATCGTCCGGGCTGCCGATGGTGGTCCACACCACCGCGGTGATCAGAGCAGAGATCAGCGCGAACCAGAACAACAACGCCGCCGCCCGATCCGCCAGGGCCTGGGCCCGGGAGGAGGACTCCTGTGCGTCGGCAACCATGCGTTGGATTCCGGCCAAGGCGGTGTCCCCGCCGGTAGCCTCCACCCGGACGCGGACGGTGTTGTCGGTGGCCACGGTACCGGCAACCACCTTATCACCGGTGTCGCGGAAGACGGGACGGGATTCGCCGGTGATCATCCCCTCATCGAATTCGGCGGCTCCGTCGATGATGGTTCCGTCGGCCGGCACCCGGGCACCGGCCCTCACCAGCACGACGTCGCCGACGACCAGCTCGGAGATGTCCACGGTGCGGGTGGTCCCATCGATGACTTTCTCGGCCTCATCCGGCAGCAGGGCAGCCAGCGCGTCAAGCGCGGAGGACGCACCCCCGAGAGCGCGCATTTCCAGCCAGTGGCCCAGCAGCATGATGGTCACCAGCAGGGCCAGCTCCCACCAGAAGTCCAGGTCAAAACCGCCCAGCCCCAGAGTGGTGACCCAGGAGGCGACAAACGCCACGGTGATGGCCATGGCGATCAGGAGCATCATCCCGGGTTGGCGGGATTTCACTTCCTTCCATCCGCCCTTGAGGAAAGGCGTTCCGCCGTAGACGAAGATGATCGTGTCCAGTACCGGGGGAATCCAGGTGGATCCGGGGAATTCCGGGAGGGGGTAGCCGAGCAGGTGGGCGACCATGGGGCTGAAAATAACGACGGGAATGGACAGAATCAGCGACCACCAGAAGCGTTCCCGAAACATTGCGGTGCTGTGCCCGGCGTGTTCGCCGTGACCATGAACCTGGTGGTCTTCGTCCAGGACGGAGTGCGGGTGACCGTGGTGCATCGCCTGGCCGTGAGTGTCGGCGTCTGCGTGGTGTTCGTGGCTGGCATGATCCGGGTGGTGGGTGTGGTCTGTTTCCGGAGCGGGGTGATCACCATGGTGATCGCCGGAATGGTGGGGAGTGTTCATGACGTTCCTTTCGCTCAACCCGGTCGGGGTCGAGATGATGGGTAAATCGATCAGGATAAGACGGTGTAGCCGGTCGCCTCGATAGCCCGGCGAACCGTCTCCGGAGGTACGACACCGGTGACCGTGACGGTGGAAACACCACCAGCAGCGAGATCAACCTGGACGTCGTCGACCTGGGGGAGGGCCTGAAGGGCCTGGGTCACGCTTTTCGCGCAGTGCCCGCAGGTAAGGCCGGTGACCTGATAGCTAGAGGAGGACCCTCCTGCTGACGAGTCGCTGGCGGCAGGGTTGGAGACGGTGTCGGCACGTGAGGCAGGTCCGCAACAGCTGCAGCCGTGGGAGGCCATCGGCAAGAGGCGGGGCGGGGCGGTAATCATGGGAAAGCTCCTACGGGTCGGTGGGATGCGGGGATGCCGCTCTCCAGCATATACCCCCCTGGGGTATATTGAAGGGCGGCGATGCTGTTCTCCAGTATATACCCCCCGGGGGTATATTTTCAAGGGGTGAAGGGCACGGCCCTCACGCGGGGCAGGGCGTGGTCACCGAGCAGCCTCCCCACTGCTGGGGGAGCTTACGCCGACAAAGGTGTCGATTTACAGGTCGAGACTATTACGGACACCGCCCGGGTGCTCGTGGGTCGGCAACGCTTCGGCCAGGTGATGAGCAATCTCCTGTCGAACGCGCTACGGCACACCCCGGCCGGCGGGCAGGTCCGGATTAGCGTCCACCGACAGGGGGCGTCCACCGCACTCATCCACGTCGCCAATGACGGCGAGGGCATCCCACCTGGCCAGCCCAGACACATCTTCGAACACTTCTACCGGGGGGGCGCCCGCAGTCGGGACAACGACGGGGCCGGCATCGGTCTAATCATCTCCAAGGCATTGATCGAGGCTCACAGCGGCACTCTCACCGCCACCTCCCCCGGGCCCGGTCGCGGAGCGGTGTTTACCCTCCGCCTCCCGCTGCCCCCTCCCGACAGTGAGGAGGCTGCTCGGTAACCCCGCCCTGCCCTGCGTGAGGGCCGCGCCATCCACCCCTTGAAAATATACCCCAGGGGGGTATACACTGGAGAACAGCATCGCCGCCCTTCAATATATACCCCAGGGGGGTATATACCGGAGAGTAGCATCCCTGCATCCCACCGACCCGTAGGAGCTTTCCCATGATCCCCGCCCCGCCTCTTGCCGATGGCCTCCCACGACTGCTTCTACCACAGCCTCACGACCTGCCTGGGGGAACTCGACAATGAGGATATCCAGGTCACGATCACCGATGAGGCGACCGGTGAGGCGCTGGTGGACGAGGCGACAACCACCTTCGACAGTGGGTTTATTGGCTTCTGGCTTCCCGATGATGCCACCGACCTGATTGAGGTCAGCTACCAGGGACGTACCGGCACCACGGAGTTTTCCACCACCGACGACGGTGCCACCTGTGTCACAGACCTGCGCCTGACGTGATGGCTCAGCAGAGTCCTCACCTGCGCCTGTCTTCCGTATCACTGAAATCTTGTACCAAGAAAGGTTAAATCATGATGAACACGTTTCCCCGACGACAGTTTCTGCTCGGCGGGCTCGCCCTCGCCGGCACCGGGGTCTTGGCCGCCTGCACCAGCAACCCTGGACCCGCTGCCTCGACACCAGGTTCCTCCCTTCGCCCCACTCCCACCCTCACTGCGCTCGGTGAGCCGACGGTGCGCCGGACGCTGACCGCCCGGCCCCTCTCCCTGGATATCGGCGGCATCGAAGCCAAGACGTGGGGATACGTCTCTAACACCGGGGATGCGGCCATTGAGGCCACCGTCGGCGACGTCCTCCAGGTCGATATCACCAATGAACTGCCTGAGAGCACCTCCATCCACTGGCACGGCATCGCACTCCACAACGCAGCCGACGGGGTGCCCGGCATGACCCAGGACCCCATTGAACCTGGCAAGTCTTTCTCCTATGTTTTTAAAGTCCCCCACGGTGGCACCTACTTCTACCATTCCCACGCCGGCCTGCAGCTTGATCGCGGCCTCCACGCCCCACTGATCATCCGTGACCCGCAAGACGCTGAGGACCATGACGTCGAGTGGACCATCGTGCTCGACGACTGGGTCGATGGCATTCAGGGCACTCCCAATGATGAGCTCGACAAGCTCACCGGAATGGGTTCGGGCGACCATCACGGGAAGATGGGAATGGAAAATCACCACGGCACCCCGGACCGGGTACTGGGCGGGGATGCCGGCGATGTGATGTATCCGTACTACCTCATCAACGGACGTATCCCCCGTGCTCACCGGACCTTCGAGGCTCGCCCGGGCAACAAGGCCCGCCTGCGGTTTATCAACTCCGGCGGTGACACCATCTTCAAGGTGGCCCTCGGGGGTCACCGCATGACCGTTACCCACACCGACGGCTTCCCTGTCCAGCCTCAGGAGACCGAATCAATCTACCTGTCGATGGGCGAGCGTGTCGACGTCGAGGTCATCCTCGGCGACGGCGTCTTCCCGCTCACGGCTTTGGCGGTGGGTAAGAACGACCGCGCCTTCGCCGTCATCCGCACCGCCGGCGGCCAGGCCCCCAGCCCCGATGTCGACTTCCCCGAGTTGTCGTCCACCGGACTGCTTCTGTCCTCCCTGAAGCCAGCAGACCGTGCACTCCTGCCCGAGGGCACACCAGACCGAGAAGTCAGCATCGACCTGGACGGGCAGATGATGCCGTATAAATGGAGCATTCTCACCGACGGCCAATCCTCCTCCGCGACCGTGCAGGAGGGCCAGCGCCTGCGGATGGTCATGCGCAACAAGACCATGATGCCCCATCCCATGCACATCCACGGCCACACGTGGTCGCTGCCCGGCAGCGGCGGGCTACGCAAGGACACCGTCCTTCTCCGCGGCGGTGAAACCATAATCGCCGACCTGATCGCTGAGAACCCCGGTGAGTGGGCATTTCACTGCCATAACGCCTATCACATGGAAACCGGGATGTTCAGCTCGCTTCGCTACAAGTAACCCCCACAGCAGGGTTGAGTGCCGAGGTGGGCAGAGTCGCTACAGACCACCCACCGGGCAGCATGATGACCTTCCTCGGTGTTGTGCTCTTCCGGGACAACCAGAGCACCGGCTTCTTCCCCACCGCCCCGGAATAAGAAGATCTAATCCGTGCCGAGCACACCCCGCAGAGCCGCCATCGTGGTTGCCGCGGTGCTCCCCCTCGTTCCTCCCCTCACTAAGCAGGGGCAGGACGCCGCATATTTCCTCTGCACCTACGCAGGGGCACCCGTCACCCGGACGCTCCGCCCTCTCCTCGCTCCGCATCGGAGAGCGTCCGGGCTGACACCATGAGGGCGCATCCGGAAAACGCGGCCGCACCCGCACAGCACCCCAGTGCGGAAAGGCGGTATCGTCCGAAAGTGACATCAGGGTGCCCGAAGCGAAGCGAGGGCGGGTGCCCTGTAGGAACGAGGACGATAACCGCCTTCAGTGCGGAAAATAAGGCTAAACGTAAGGCCCCCGAGTCGTCAGACCCGGGGGCTTTCCATATAGTCGATTTAGGCGTCAGAGCCTTCCGCGGTGCCGGTCGCCTCCGCAACCTTCTGCGCACGAATACGCGGCTCCTGCCCCTGCACCTTCACCTCCAGGAACTCGCCCACATGGCGAATCTCCATGGGGCCAACGCCATGGCCGACACCGGCGTACAGCACCTTAATGCCGTCGGTGTACTTGCGGATCCAGTCGTAGGTGTAGTTCACTATCTCCTGCGGAATCACCGGGTCTTCCTGGTCGCGGCCGAAGAACACGGGAAGCTCGGTCTTCTTCAGCTCCTCGTCCTTGAAGTACGGCGAGTCAGAATCCACCGCGTAGCCTGACAGCCCCACCACGGCGGCGAACTCGCCGGGGGCATGACGCACCATCGAAGTTGCGATGCCCATGCCCTGCGAGAAGCCCAGCAGGGTCACCGAAGCGTACGGTTCGCGGTTCGCGCGCACCCACTCCAGCACGTAGTCGCTCGCCTGCTCGATGGCGCGCTGGTCGGATTCGAGCTGCTGGTTCAGCGGGTACCACTGGTAGCCGATAGCGTCCGCGGCAATGTAGGCGCCGGTCGAGTCCGCGGAGAACTGAGTGCCGACCGGCTGCGGCGCGCGCATGGAGGCGTAGGTGAAGCCCTCCTGCGGAAGGTGCGCCGCCAGGGACAGCAGGTCGTGCTCCTGGGAGCCGTAGCCGTGCAGCATGAGCACCAGGTGGGTGCCCGCGCGTTCGTTCTCGGGGCGGGTGTATTCGACGACGTATTTGTTTTCGCTCATGCACCCATCTTAGCGAGGACTCCCCCGCAAACCTGCACCGCGGGTTCCGCCGCTAGCTTGACCCTCACCTCATGTGTGGCTCTACAGTGATAGAAGAACCAAACCTTTGGAGGACACCATGGCACCTAACAATGAGCAGCTCAGCGCTGCTGAGAAAGCAGAAATCATGGGCGAGGGGTTCAGCCTCGCCCACCAGCAGGAAGCGCAGGAGCGTTACGGAAACACAGCCGACTGGGCCGAATACCAGCGCCGTACCGCGACGATGAACAGTGCCGACTGGCAGAACGGCAAACAGCAGGCCGAAGAGGTGGAACAAGCCCTCGTCGAGGCGTTCACCCGCGGCGTGAAGCCGGGCAGTGAGGAGGCGAACGCGCTCGCCGAGCGGCACCGCGCCTCCCTGTTCTTCTTTGAAGTCACCCCCGCCAAGCACGCTATTCTGGCCCGCGGCTACGTTGCCGATCCGCGTTTCAAGGCCCACTACGAGAAGCTTGCGACCGGGCTGGCCGAGTGGCTGCGAGAGGTCATCTACGAGAACGCTCGAGCACACGGCGTGGACCCCGAGAACGCGGCCTGGGGTTAAGCCTTCGGGAAAAAGATGCCCGGTAGCTAAGCGCAGGCAGCCGGGCATAAAAATACGCCCGGATCCCCCCATTCGGGGAATACCGGGCGTTCCACGCTGCGTTGGCCGTCGCTGCTAGCGGTATTCGTACTAGGCCGCATCGCCCAGTTGACGGCGATGCTCCTGAATACGGCGGTCTAGGTGCTCAAGATTCAGCTGCAATCCGAGAATTTCGTTTTCAATCTTCACTCGGGCACGTTCCATGACCTCGATGGAGAGGGCGTGGTCGTGCGGGTTGCTCAGAATAGTGCGAATGTCAGCAAGACTCATTCCAGCCTGTCGGCAAGTGGCAATAAACCGAGCCGAAGAAATGGACTCTTCGTCAAATACGCGATTTCCGTGAGCGTCTCGGGGCACCGCGATTAACCCCTCTTTTTCGTAATAACGCAGTGCGTGGGTGCTCACCCCCAACTGCTCTGCTACCTCTTGAATACTTGCCACGGATTACATGCTAGGAGGTTAGAGCGGGTCTAAAGCAAACTGAGCCGTCTTCTCTTTTCGGGCCCCAAAAAGCATGTTCCCGAGGATCTTGAGGCGGGGCACCGCGCCCCTTCCAGCGGAATATATTTGTCTGACTAGTGCAAATACTATTTCTGGTGGAACGACCGCGTGCCGCCGCTCCCTCACGTAGAAGGACCGGCGGCACGCGCTCCGTCATGAACGGTGTTTTACCGATGTTCTCACCTGGTGGAAGAGCCTATGACGACACTATGAGTACCCCCGGAGTTCCCCACCAACCGCGGAAATTCTCGGGCAGGCCCCGCATCGGTAAAGCAGTTCTCAGGCGGCTAGGCCACGGTGCGGTAGAGATTCGTAATGGATTCGAGAGCCTCGCGCTCGCGAGTCTTCTCGTCCAGAGGCTCATCCTCGGCCGTGCCCAGGGCGCAAGCCAGGATGCGTTCCACCTGCTTGGCCTCGATGAGGAAGCCATCGTGGCCGTGGTTCGACTCGATGATGTTCACCTCGACCGGGTTGGGCAGCGCCTCCGCCAGGCGATGCGACTCGTGCGGGAAGAACAGACGATCGGTGTTCACCGCGGCAATCGTCCACTCGCAATCGGTGCGGGCCAGCGCCTGCGAGAGCGAGCCGCGACCGCGCGCCACATCGTGCGAGATGAGGGCCTCGTTGACGGCCAGGTAGCTGTTCGCGTCGAAGCGTTCCACCAGCTTGCTGCCGTGATGATCCAGGTAGCTCTCGATGGCGTAGCGTCCGCGAGGCTGACCCAGCAAACCGCCCTCAACGCTTTCGCCGCGGTTCTCCTCGCGGCCGAAGCGGTGCTCCAGCTCGGCGGGGCTGCGGTAGGTGGTGTGGGCGATGCGGCGGGCCAGGGCGAGGCCCGCGGTCGGCGCGGGGCCGTTGTAGTAGTCGCCGCCGGCGAAGTTCGCATCGGAGCGAATCGCCAGGTTCTGCGTGTGCGCCCAGGAAATCTGCTCGGCGGTGGCCGAAGGACCGGAGGCGATGACCGCGCATCCGCGCACCAGCTCGGGGTTGGTTGCGGCCCACTCTACGGCGCGTGCGCCCCCAAGGGAACCGCCGATGACGTAGCGGAAGCTCGTGATCCCCAGGGCCCGGGCCAGACGCGCCTCAGCACGCACCGAGTCGCGGATGGTGACGAGCGGGAATCGGGACCCCCAGTGCCCACCGGCGCCCGGGTAGCCCTCGGGAATGATGCTGGCCGGACCGGTCGAACCGTAGCAGCCACCCAGAATATTGGGGGCAACGACGAAGTATCGGTCGGTGTCGATGACCGCGCCGGGGCCCACGATGCCCTCCCACCAGCCGTCAGATTCGATAGCGCGGATGAGGGGCGCGGGCATATCCGGGGTGGGCACACCACGGGAGACATGCGTGTCGCCGGTGAGCGCATGCAGGATGAGGATGGCATTATCGCCGGCCTCATTGAGGGTACCCCAGGTTTCGTAGCCGATGGTGACCTGCGGCAGGATGATGCCGGATTCAAGCTCAAAGTCACCGATAGCCAGCTGACGCAGATAGCCCTGCGCCTCGGGGTGCTCGGTGCGGGTGCCGGCCACGGGAATGGGGGCGGTCACGGGCTGGGTAGTACAGGTTTCGGGGGTGGTCTGAGCGGTCATGGGTCCCTCCGGTGGGTTGTGCAGAGCTGGCCGCGTCGCGGCGGTAAGAACGCGTCGGCCAGTTAGGGGCGGCGGGTCAGAAACGGCAAAGATAACGGATGCGGGGTAATCCCCCGCGGACGGGCTGAGGGGTGCCGGGTGGCGCCTCCTCGGCCCGTCCGCGGGGGCGGGCCGCCGCGTTTAGGAGAGGGTGTCGAAGCCCAGCTGCAGGTCGGCGAGAATATCGTCGATATTCTCAATGCCGACTGCCAGACGCACGAAGTTCGGGTACACGCCAATCTTCTCCAGCTCCTCGGCGGACAGCTGGGAGTGGGTGGTGGAGGCCGGGTGAATCACGAGCGAGCGCACGTCACCGATGTTGGCCACGTTCGAGTGCAGCTTCAGGGCGTCCACGAAGTCGCGGGTCTGCTCCAGGGTTGCGTCCTTGAGGGTGAAACCGAGCACCGCGCCGGGGCCCTTGGGCAGGTACTTCTGGGCGCGCTCGTACCAGGGGGAGGATTCCACGCCGGCCCAGATGACGCGGTCGACCTGCGGGTTTGCTTCGAGCCAGTGGGCGACCTTGGTGGCGTTCTCAATGTGGCGCTCAATGCGCAGGGAGAGAGTCTCCAGGCCAATGCCGATGTTGAAGGCGTTGGTCGGCGAGATGGCGGCACCGGTGTCGCGCAGCAGCGAGACGCGGGCCTTCAGAATGTAGGAGAGGTTCGCGCCGAAGGCGGAGTCCTTACCCAGATCGCGTGCGTAGACCAGGCCGTGGTAGCCGGGGGCGGGCTGGTTGAACTTGGGGAACTTCTCGGGGTCTGCGCCGTAGTCGAAGTTACCGGAGTCAACAATCACACCGCCGATGGAGGTGCCGTGGCCGCCCAGGTACTTGGTGGCGGAGTGGACCACCACGTCCGCGCCGTGCTCGATGGGGCGCAGCAGGTAGGGGGTGGGCACGGTGTTGTCCACGATCAGGGGCACGCCGTTTTCGTGGGCGATCTTGGCGATGGGCTCGATGTCGAGCACGTCGTTGCGGGGGTTGGGCACGGATTCGCCGTAGAACAGCTTGGTGTTGGGGCGAACCGCGGCGCGCCACTCGTCGAGGTTGTCGGGGTCCTCAACGAAGGTGGTTTCGATGCCGAGGTCGGCGAGGGTGTACTTGAGCAGGTTGTAGGTGCCGCCGTACACGGAGGGCGAGGCGACCACGTGATCGCCGGCGCCGGCAATGTTCAGGATTGCGTAGGTAATGGCTGCCTGACCGGATGCCAGCAGGAGCGCGCCGACGCCACCTTCGAGGGAAGCGATGCGGTTCTCAATAACTTCCTGGGTGGGGTTGTTGAGGCGGGTGTAGATGGGGCCCAGCTCGGCGAGAGCGAAGCGGTTTGCGGCCTGCTCTGCGCTGTCAAAGACGAAGGAAGTGGTCTGGTAGATGGGTAGTGCCCGAGCTCCCGTTGCGGCATCCGGTGCCTGTCCCGCGTGAATCTGGCGGGTTTCGAACTTCCAACCGGCGGGGTTGGCGGGAGTCGGGACGGTAGTGTTGTTGCTCATGCGTGGCTCTCCTAAGGGGATAGTTAGGGGGCCGCATGCCGATTGGTACAGGAATCGTCGTTGAGTTGTCCTGTCACGATTGATGTACCGAATTCGGTCACATCGGTCCCGCGCTTGCGTCACGCTTGTGCGTGCCGCCCGGTCTTCACCCAGGGCACCCCACCGCGGAGGAGGGTTGCCGGCCAGCTAGCTGGGGCTTGTCGCTGGCACTCTTGACCTGTCATTAGGGTGTCATAATCGGTTGCTCGGGGTCAAGAGTTTTAGGGGTGCGCGGCACTTTAAGACGCTTCATTGCAAACATGACGTTTTTTAACGCCCGTAACAAAAACCTGCCTGCAACAAAACGTTGGTGACGATGCCGGGGCAATCCGAGGGCTAGGCGATCCGGAGGGTAGGCAATCGAAATGCGGAGGTACCCCCTAGTAACCCCCATCACTTTTACCTGGGGTTTTTCGGTACACTGGGACTACGCATACACTCACGCAGGGCTTCGCGCACGTCGCCTACCCCTCGCGTACCCTTCCGGCGCAGAAGCCGGAAAACCGACCTCTAAGGTTATCCACCATGTCTCTCGTTCTCGATGCGGCGCAGCTTAGCCGCATCTTTGGCACAGGCGAACGCGCCTTCACCGCCGTCGACCGTGTGTCCCTTCGCATCAGCTCCGGCGAGATCCACGCCCTCCTCGGCCCCAACGGCGCGGGCAAAACAACCACCGTGCAGATGTGCTCGACCCTGCTCACCCCCACCAGCGGCACCCTCACCGTGAACGGCATCGACGCCATCGCCCACCCGCAGCGGGCACGCCGTCACGTGGGTCTCGCGCTCGGCGGGGATAGCGGCTTCTACCCGCGCGCCAGCGCCCGCAACAACCTGCTCTTCTTCGCCGATGTTGCGGGGGTTTCCGGGCGGAGCCGGCGGCGCGAGGTGGACCACGCCCTAGCCCGCGTGGAACTCACCGATGCGGCGGCGCGACCCTTTCAAGAGTTTTCCCGCGGCATGAAGCAGCGCCTGCACATCGCTCGCGCGCTGCTCGGCTCCCCCGCCCTGCTCCTGCTGGACGAGCCGACCAACGGGCTCGACCCCGATATCGCCCTGACCGTGCGAACCCTCATCCGCTCCCTCGCGGAAGACGGCGCCGCCGTTCTGCTGACGAGCCACCTGCTCGGCGAAATCGAGGACCTGGCGCGCACCATCACCGTGTTAGGCGCCGGTTCCGTCGCCGTGAGCGGCAGCCTCGAAGACATCGCCGCGCACGCAGGTATTGCCGCCACGACCGTGGTACAGGTCGAGGCCACCGCCACCGAGGGGCTTGATACGCTCCGCGGATTCCTCGGCGATAAGGCTGCGGTGCTCTTCGCCCCGCGCGGTTCCGGCTGGGAGCTCTCTCTCTACTGGCACGGCGAGCGCACCACGTTCGAGGCGGGAGAGGCGCACCGCATCCTGGCGGAGGGGCTCGCCGCCTCGAACATTGGGGCGAGGACCGAGCCGTACACGCGCCCGGCGACCCTGGAGGAGGCCTACCTGGCGATGGCGGAGGGGCTCAAGCGATGAACGTGAAGACGCAACGCTCGGAAGAGCCCCAACCGCGGAGTCAGCAGTACGACCTGCGGCAGGAGTGCGCCCGGCAGCTGCGGCTCATGGGATTTAGCCTGCGCCAGTTCCTGACGGTTCCGTACTTCATTCAGCTGCTTATCAGCACGGTACTCGGGTCGGTCATCCTCCAGGCGCTCGCCGTGCACGCGGCGGCGCAGAGCTCCGAGGGTCACTCCGTTGACCCGACCCTCGCGTGGACCCGCGCGGGCATCGTGGGCATGTGGTCGGTCTGCATCGTGTCTGCGGGCATTATCAATTTTGAGCGCTTCCGCGGGACCCTCGTGTACCTGTGTTCCGGGTCCATTTCTCCGGTGCGGGTGCTGGCGGCTATCGTTTCGAGCGCCTCCATCGTGGGTCTGGCGGCCCTACCCCTATCGTGGGCGGTTTGGGCTCTTGTAACGCTTAACCCGCAGGTCACGGACTTTTCTGCGCTGTGGCCGCGCTACGTTCTGGGCGTTCCCCTGTTGTGGCTTGCCTGCCTGTCGGTTACGTTCATGATTGCGGTGTTTTTCGTGGCGACGCCGAACGCTATCGCTTATGAGGAGCTGCTCCTCGTGCCGGTATTTATTCTCTCCGGGGTTCTCTTCACGATGGTTGAGGCGCCCACCTGGCTGGATGCCGCGGGCGCGCTCATTCCCCTGCAGGCGCCGGTGCACCTGCTACTGGGGCGCACCCCCATGAACACCCCGGCGGATGCGCTCCTGCCCGTTGCGCAGACGCTCGCCGTGAGCCTCGCTTGGGCGTTGTGCGCCTTCCTCTTTGCTCGGAAGGCTCTCGCCTCCGCCCGTCGTCGCGGCACCCTGGGGGCGATGTAGCGTGCGTGCTCTCTCTACTGATTCCCTGCCCGGCGTGGTGCGCCGGGCTCTGTCTACCGCCTCTATCGGCTGGTCATCTTCTATTACCTTCGCAACCCTCGGAACGGCCATCACTACCCTGGTGCTCGTGCCGGGCCTCAACGTACTTTTTACGGTGCTTTTGGGCGCCGACCTCGCCGCGAACGATACGGTACGCATCGGCTGCGCGACCGCCCTGATTGCCACCCTCAGCTCGGTGGCCGCCGGCATCGTCGCGCGCGTCGCCACCGACCGGTGGATCGGCATCTTCGAGTACGTGTGTACGGCCCGAGCGGTGGATGCTGGCTACTGGCTGGGTGCGGCGGCGGTGCCCGCGCTGTTGGCCTCCGTGACGGGCCTGAGCAACGTGGGCATCGTGTGGTTGCTCTCCCTCACGTCGCCCCCTACCGGGGCGGCTTCGGGGCTTCTGCTTGGAGCCATTGCGCTGATGCCGGTTGCGGTTCTGGGCGGGGTCTGCCTGGGCATTTTTGCCGCCGGCCTGGGCCTGTACCTGTCGGATCCGTACACGGGATCCAATCTTCTGTCCATTATTCTGCCGGTCAGCGCGGGCGTGATCGTTCCGGTGAGCACCTACCCCGCGTGGCTTGCGTGGGTGTGTTCCTGGGTTCCCGGCTCCCGGCTGGTGCAGGCTCTAGATACCTCTGGCGGTATCGCTGGCGACGCCGCACCGGATTTGTTCGCGCTCCTGGCGGTAGACACGGCACTGGCGGGACTCTACGCCGCGGCGGGGTTGGGGCTTACGCTCCTCGCCGCCCGCCGCATCCGCGCCGGCGCCCGCGCCTCGCTGTTGTAAACGGTGAACCCTGAAAAAGAACAAACCTTTTAAATACCCTCTCCCCGGCGCGCTATCCGGGCATGACAACCAATCGGGCGCCGCAACCAAGAAAGACCACTCCCGTGACTACTCCTCCCGCCGTGTACACGCTCGAGGCCCTCGGCTTCGACCCCTCCTGGCAGGGTTCAGCAATCCGCGCCGCGTTCACCCTCGACGGCACCCTTGATGATTTCACCCTCGCCCGCGTCAGCGCCGTGCACCGCACCCGCTGCGAGCTGCTGACCTGCGAGCGGGGCGAGCTCGTGAAGCTCTCCGCTCCCCTGCGTCCGGTCGAGAACGACTACGGCGAAGAGGAATACCCCGTCGTAGGCGACTGGGTGCTCGCTCAGCCCATCCCCGGAACCGGCGGTGAAACCCAGCCCGCGGAGCATAAGCCCCTCGCGATTCTGCCCCGCCGAAGCTACCTCACCCGCCCCAGCGCCACCCGCGAATCCTCGGATCAGCCTGTCGCCGCCAACGTGGATATGCTCTGCATCGTTGAGCCGTGCTTCCCGGAGCCGTCCATCGGGCGAGTTGAACGCTACACCGCCCTGGCGCACGCCTCCGGGGTACAGGTCGCGCTGATTCTCACCAAGGGTGATTTGGTGACGGCTGAACAGCTCGCCGGCTACGAGGAATCCCTCGCGGGCGGCGTGGATGCGGTGCTCACCGTCTGCACGGATAACGGCTACGACCCCGCCCCGGTGGCGGAGCTCGTTGCCGGGCGCACCGCCGCGTTCCTGGGCCGCAGCGGCGCCGGAAAATCTACCCTGGTCAACGCCCTGCTCAACCCCGGAGTTGACCCCCGCGAAGACGACTCAGAACACCGGGTGCAGGCTACTTCCGCGGTTCGCGGCGCCGACGGCAAGGGGCGCCACACCACCACCAGCCGCCAAATGATTGTTCTGCCCGGCGCTAGAGAATCCGGCGCAGAAGGCTCCGATGCAGAGCCCTCACCCGGCACGGTGCTCATCGACACTCCGGGCGTGCGAGCGCTCGCCGCCACGAGCGACAGCGCCGCCATTGACGAAACCTTCGAGGACGTCTCCGGCTACGCTTCCGCCTGCCGGTACAGCGACTGCTCGCACGGTTCCGAACCCGGATGCGCGGTGCAGCAGGCCCTCGCCGACGGCACCCTCGACCCCGAACGCTTCGAACGCTACCGCAGGATGATGGCGGAATCCGCGCGCCTGCGCCTGCGCTCCCAGGAACGCGAGTACCGGCAGAGCAACCGCGCCTTCACGAAGGCGAACAAGGCGGGCCGCCGCACCCTCATGTCCATTAAGGGGCGCTCCAACTAGCCGCTGGACGCGCCCGTTCCGGCGGGGCTTCCACTAGCTGAGCCGGGCGGCTCCGCGCGGACCGCAATACAGTAGCCTGCCTCACTCTTCGATACACTAGAACTAGGCGTGCCCACAGTCCCCCGTGCACCCTCACCGCCACCCGGCGGCACAGGAACGCGGGCGCAGACGGCACACACCATTCACAAACCCATAACTCATGAAAGAGGTGGCAGCATGGCTGAACAGAACCTCACCCCGCCCGTACCGAAGAAGGTCGAGCACCGCCGCGAACACCACGGCGACGTCTTCATCGACCCGTACGAATGGCTCCGCGACAAGGAAAGCGAAGAGGTCCTCGACTACCTCAAGGCAGAAGCCGAGTACACCGAAGCTGTCACCGCAGACCAGCAGCCCCTCCGCGAGTCCATCTTCAACGAGATTAAGGACCGCACCCTCCTCGCCGATTTGACCGTTCCGAACCGCATCGGCGACTGGTGGTACTACAGCCGCATGGTGCCCGGCGGCCAGTACCCCGTCTTCTACCGCTACCCCGCCCTCAACGAGGGCGACGAGGTGGTGCGTTACACCCCGCCGACCGTCAAGCCCGGCGAAGTACTCGAGGGCGAAATCGTCATCCTGGACTGCAACGAGTACGCCAAGGATATGGAGTTCTTCTCCCTCGGCAGCTTCCAGCCCTCCCGCAGCGGCAAGTTGCTGAGCATCTCCGTGGACGAGAAGGGCGACGAACGCTACGAGCAGCGCTTCCTCAACATGGAAACCGGCTCCTTCCTCGAGGACACCATCCCCAACATCACGGCCGGTTCCTTCTTCATCAACCACGCCGAGCAGCTCGTCTACATGGTCCCCGACGACTCCTGGCGCCCCTGGCGCGTGTACGTGCACGACGTCGGCCAGGGCACCGAAGACCACCTGATTTACGAGGAACCGGACAACACCATGTGGCTCGGCGCCGCCATGAGCTCCGACCGTTCCTCCGTGGTGCTCACCAGCTCGAATTCCGAGTACACCGAGGTGCGCATCGTGCCGACCCGCGAACCCAAGGGCGAGCCGACCCTGCTCATCCCCAAGAGCGCGGGCATCGAATACTACGCCGAGCCGCTCAACATTGCCGGTGAGCAGCACCTGCTGATTCAGCACGATTACAACGCGTTGAACTCTGAGCTGGTCCTCGCAGACATGCCGCGCGAAGGTGAAAGCCTCGAGGAGTACGCCGCCCGCTGGGTTCCTGTCATCCGCCACAGCGAGCATGTGCGTCTGGAGGGCTTCACCTTCACCGCAACGCACCTGGTCGTCACCGCCCGCGCGGACACCACCACCCGCATCTTCCTCGCACCGCGTGAGCAACTGCCCATCCAGTGGCGCCGCCGCCGCCCGGCCGGCGTGACCTTCATGGAACCTGCCGGCTTCGACGAGGAACTGTACACCGCCTCCGTGCTGCGCGCTGAGAACTACTCCCCCGTGCTGCGCATCGCCTACACCTCGTACCTGACGCCGCGCCGCGTCTACGACTACTTCCCCATGTCGCAGACCCTGCTGCTGCGCCGCGAAACCCCGGTGCTGGGCGGCTACAACCGTGAGGACTACCGTGCCTACCGCGACTGGGCACCGGCGGCGGACGGCACGCTCATCCCCATTTCGGTGATTCACCGCGCCGACCTGGACATGAGCAAGCCGCACCCCGTCCTCCAGTACGGTTACGGCTCCTACGAGTCGTCCATGGACCCGATGTTCTCCATCCCGATGCTGTCGATCCTGGACCGCGGCGTTATCTACGTGCTTGCGCATATTCGCGGCGGCGGCGAGATGGGCCGCTCCTGGTACCAGAACGGCAAGAAGCTCGCGAAGAAGAACACCTTCACCGACTTCGTGGACGTCACCAGCTACATTGCGGCTAAACCCTGGGCGGATGAAGCGCGTATCGGCTGCTACGGCGGTAGCGCGGGCGGCCTGCTCATGGGCGCCGTCGTGAACCTCGCCCCCGAAAAGTACGCTGCCTGCCTGGCTGCCGTGCCGTTCGTGGATGCGCTGACCACCATTCTCGACCCGGAGCTGCCGCTCTCGGCCCTCGAGTGGGAAGAGTGGGGCAACCCGATTGAGGACCCCGAGGTCTACGCCTACATGAAGTCGTACACCCCGTACGAGAACATCCGCCCGGTCCGTTACCCGGCCATTGCTGCGGTGACGAGCCTGCACGACACGCGCGTGCTCTACGTGGAGCCCGCGAAGTGGATTGCGGCGCTGCGCGAGCAGATTGACCCGTCATCGCCGGTGCCGCTGCTGAAGATTGACATGTCGGGCGGTCACGGTGGTGGTTCCGGCAGGTATACCCGTTGGCGTGAGATCGCGTGGGATTACGCGTTCCTGCTGAGCAACCTGGGCATTACCAAGTAAGTAACCGCGCTTTAAAAAGAACGCTCCGTCTGTATCTGAGTGATACGGACGGGGCGTTCTTTGCTTATCTCTGCTCCTGTGGCGGTTCGCTACACACTTCCTCCGCGCCTA
>NZ_KV810419.1:182395-225401 GCF_001812775.1 Rothia sp. HMSC068F09 | reverse complement strand
CCTCCGCGCCTACGCAGGGGCACCCGTCACACGGGTGCTCCGCACTCTCCTCGCTTCGCTGCGGAGAGCACCCGTGTGACACCCTGAGGGCGCTTCCGGAAGGTGTAGCCTCACCGCCTGGTCCGCATAGGCTACGGAGAACGCCCTGATGTCACTACGGACGACACCGCCCCTCCACGCCTTCCTCAACGACTAGCCTGCCGCCAGGGTCTGTGCCGGATCAATACGCGAAGCCTTCGCCGCCGGGTACAGACCAGCCAACACACCAACCAGCGCACCAGCACCCAGGCCCAGCAGAATAGTGTCGGCACTAATAATCGGCGTCCAACGGTTCAGCAAAGACACAATCGAAATGCCGTTAACCGCCAACACAATACCAGCCACAGCACCCAGGATGCCGGTCAGCAACGCCTCCGCCGAGAACTGCAGCAAAATACCCGAAGGGCGCATACCAATAGCCAGACGCAAACCAACCTCACGGCGACGCTCCATCACCGCAACCAAGAACGTATTCATAATGCCCATCGCACCAATTACGAGGGTAATAACGCTCATGGCTAGAAGCATGGTGCGTTGCTGCTGGTCGACAGCCTCACGAAGAGTCTTCGGCTCCGGCGGCACACTCACGCTATACAGGGCGGGACGTTCCGGCGAGAGCGCGTACGGTGCTTCCTCCGCAATCTGGTTTGCGGCACCTGCAACAGTACTCACCACAATCTGAGTGGAACGCTTACCGGTCTGCGCCGCAACGGCACCACCACCGGCAGCGGGCTGCGCTTCTTCAACATCGGCACCAGGCTTCGCACCCAGAGGCAGGTAGACCGAACCGTACGACAGAGTCAGCGAGGGATTCTCCCGCACCACACCGATGACGGTGTACGGCTCATCATGAATATAGACCGTAACTCCGGGGCTATAGGGCAGCGCGAGCTGGCGCATCACGCTTTCGCTGAGCACCACGACCTTATCGTTCCGCTCCACGTGCCCCTCGTCGAAAGTGCGGCCCCACACCAGTTCGTGACCCTGCACGCTAAAGATACTGGGCGTTGCCGCAAGGACGGCAGCCGTCACGTTCGCGCCGCGCTCGCCAAAGTTGTCGGGACCGCGCTGAATATCTGTGGATTCATACAGCTGATCCACCAGCGCGGTACCGGTCACTCCGTTCAGCTGGCTAACGCGCCGATAATTTTCGCTTGCCGCCAGGCTCAAGAGTTCAGCCCGGCTCATGGATTCGGGGCGGGTAGAGCTAATCGTCAGGTGCTTAGCCCTAAAAATGTCGAAGCTGTCAGCCAGCTGCCCAGAAATGGTGGCGGTCAGACCAACGGTCAGCACGAGCGAAGCGATACCCAGAACCACACCAAGCATGGTGAAGATATTGCGCCTCACCCGGTGCACGGTAGCGTCCCAGGCTTCTTTGAGGGAGGCGAGCGCCCAGGGTGCACGACCACTGCCCTGCGGCTTAGAGGCTTGTTCCTCAGCAAAGCTAGGCAGGTTCAGAGACGCGCGGGCGGTCGTTTCTTCCTGCCGCGGTGCATCCTGCTCGATGAGCTGCCCCTCGTGCATACGTAGCACCCGGTCGCAGTGCTCCGCCACGAGCGGGTCGTGAGTAATCACAATCGTGCTTTGCTGATCGCCCGTACATTCGCGGAGCAGGTCAATGACTTCGCGGGTGAGCTCTTCATCCAGCGAGCCGGTCGGCTCATCGCAGAGCAGCAACGCCGGTTCCCCAATGAGCGCACGAGCAATAGCCACACGTTGCTTTTCGCCGCCGGAGAGAGTGGTGATGGGTGCATCCGTTCGGTGGCTCAGCCCCAGCAGGGCGAGAGTATCCGCAACCCGTTGTGCTCGTTCCGCTTTGGGCACGCCACGGTAGATGAGCGGTAGCTCAACGTTGCGGTACACGTTCTTATGCTCGATGAGGTGGAACGCTTGGAAGACGAAACCGATGCTGTCCAGGCGCGCTTCAGCTCGCTGTGCCGCGTTGAAGGTTGCGGTGTCTGTACCGTCCAGCAGGTAGCTGCCGGAGGCGGGCGTGCTGAGCAGACCGAGGATGTTCAGCAGGGTTGATTTGCCGCTGCCGGACGGTCCCAGGATTGCGACGACTTCTCCGTAGCGGACTTTCAGGTCAATATTTTTGAGCACGTCAATTCGAGTGTCACCCTGCATAAAGTGCTGGGACACTCCCTGAATATTGACGCTATAGGCTGGTGGGTGCGCGTGAGCGGCGCGGGAGTCAGTCATGGCTACTCCCTACTTTTTCTCGCGCATGATTTTGACGCTGTCGCCTTCGTGCAGGTCACCGGTGACGGCGTTCTTGCCGTTGGCGTTGCTGATGACGGTAACGGTTACCTCGCGTTCTTCGCGGGTCTTCGATCCGTTGGAGCTTTCGGGGCCGAGCACGATGACTCGGGTCTGTCCGTCACGGGTGTAGAGCGCCGATGAGGGTACAACCAGGTGCGCTTCGGGGGTTTCTTCGAGGGTGAGTTCCGCGTTGACGGCGCCTCGGAGGCTGTCCGCCTTATCCCCTACGTCGAGGGTGAGGATGCGTTCCCCTTCGGTGCTTCCTGCCGCACCGGCTGCACCGTTGAGGTTGGAGCCAGCCGCACCTTCTGCACCATTGGCCTGGCGACCGGCCTGGCTGTTGCCTGCGGCACCGGCGGCTTCGGTGGTGTTCTTGTATCCGAGGGTTGCGACGTACTCAGTATCACCGAGGGAGGGCACGGTTACCTTCTGACCGCTACGGGCTTCGGGGGTGAGCCTACCGGTGGTTCCGGTGCAGCTGAGGGTCTTGCTACCTTCTGCGATGGTGGCTACGGGACCATCTGCGATAGCGCCGGTTGCGCGGGGGTTGCCGGTGACAACTCCGGCACGGTTGATGATAAGGAAGTAACGGGAGGGAATAGGCTGGTCAGTCTTGACGTGCGCGTAGCCGAGGCTGTCAAGGAGGTTGTTGAGAGCCTCGTAGGTGTCTTCGGTAATGCGCGCGGGCTGCGGACCCTGACGCCCCATGGCAGTCAGTGCCTCGTTGAGGAGTGCAGCATCGGGGCCGCTATCGTCGAGTTTGAGATCGCGGTAGAGCGCGAAGCCGCCGGTGAGGGTGATGAGAGGTTCACCGTTGACTTCTGCGATGAGGGTTCCGTTGCCGACGGTGTCACCGTGTTTGATGGTGATTGCGGTGTATTGTCCTTCGCCGCTGTAGCGTAGCGGGGTTGAGGTGGCGTAGTTCGCGGTGCAGGTCAGGGGTACGGTGGTGCGCAGTTTTTCGCGGGCGACCGTGGCGGTGATGGTGGAGGGGTCCGGGGGTGCCGCTTCCGCGTCTTTTTGGGCGGTGGTTTTGATGTTTTGGGCGCTGATGAGCGTACCGACGGTGATGATGAGGAGCAGGGCGATAATGCCGTAAAGCCAGAGGGTTTTCTTCTGGCGGGTGGGGGTGGCGCTCATGGGGTCCCTTCTTTGGGTGCGCGTACGGGAACGCTATTGTCTGTGCCGTTTGGGCTTAGGCGGCGGTGCCGTGTGGGGTTAGTTTGTGCCCGGCACGGGGATACGTGCCGGGCACAATACGCTGTGACGAGGTGCAGCCTCCGTGGCTACTCTGTATGCCTGTTCTGGATAGTCCGGTCTGATTAGCCCGGAGAGTTAGCTCAGAATCTTTCGGGCGTTCTCTTCAGCAGTTTTCTTGGCGGTGGTCACCTGCTCGATGAGACCCTGCTCCTTTTCGAGGAAGGAACTCAGGTAAGCGATAGCCATCTTTCGCTGTTCTGCATCTAGCCCGGTTGCTTCGCGGCAGGTCGCATCGTTGATTGCCAGTTCGTGGGTGTCTTGGTTGTTCTGGCGGTACTGTTCGCGAGCCATAACCGGCGTGGTGTAGTCTCCCCCGAAGCGTTCCTTCATACACTGTGCCCACTTCTCGGTGGCGGGCCCAAGGTCTTTGAAGATTGCGTCGTTGTTGAGGTAGTGAACCGCAGTGACGTAGACCTTTTTTATGGTCGCACGGGATTCTTCTGAACCGAAGACTGCGCGGGTGGCTTCTTGTTGGCAACCACCCTTTCCTTCGGTGCCGTTTAGAGCCTGCATTTCGGCTTCGCTCATAGTACGGCTCTGCTCTTCCAGTGCTGTAGTAGCCAAAGAGTAGCGCTCTTCGTATCCGCGAGCGCGGGCGTCCGCAACGGTGAGAGGTTCAAGATCAGCCTGCAGAAGCAGCGGGATTTCAGTTTCTCCGGCAGGAACCTTGTAGTTCGGGAAACCTCGTTCAGTCATGCACTGGCTCAGGGAACGCTGGTAGGCACGAACAACGTTGTCAGAAAGTGAGGCGAGGTTCTCTACTTTTTCGATAGCTTGACTATCGGGGCTCTTGGAGGCGCTATACGCCTTCTCAGCGTTAGCGGACGCCGAGGAGTCGGCACTGGGCTGCCCGGATGCGCAGGAGCTAAGCAGCAGGGTTAGCGGGAGTAGAGCCCCGGCTAGGGTTCGTAGGGTGTTCTGTCGACGCATAGGTGGGCACTTCCTCGTGAAATATAGCTGCATCTTTGTCCGCTCGTTCAGGGGCTCTTCGTTGTTTGCCCTTGAGAGAAGATGATTTGAACACTAGCCTACTATGCGCCGGGGGGGAGGCAATAGGAGACGGGGTCCGCCTTCGGACCCCATGCAGTGTTTGGGAGGCACTCCGCATGTTTCTCCATCGGGATACGACTGGAGGGGCGGCGTTCACCGGAGCGGGGTAGCTATACCCTCCGGAAGCGACATCAGGGTGCCCACCCGGGCGCTCTCCGCCGCGAAGCAAGGAGAAGCGGAGCGTCCGGGTGCGGCGGGTGCCCCTGCAGGAGCGGAGGAAGGGTATAGCGTACCCACCCGCCCTGTAGGAACGAGGACGATAACCGCCTTTCCAAGCGGAAGCGACCGTACAGAACCATACGGAACCTGGCATGGGGTAAAGCATGAAAGAGGCGCCGCTTCCCACCTCGGGAGACGACGCCTCTTTCGTTAGAACCGGGTCAGCGGAAAAGCTTAGCCTTCCACGCCGCACTCAGCCAGGATCAGCTCACGCACGCGGGCGGCGTCAGCCTGACCGCGGGTAGCCTTCATGACCTGACCGACGATAGCGCCAGCAGCCTGAATCTTGCCGGCACGGATCTTGTCGGCAACGTCGGGCATTGCTGCCAGTGCTTCCTGAACGGCTGCGGTGAGTGCGCCGTCGTCGGAGACCACTGCCAGGCCGCGGGCTTCAACGATTTCGGCGGGGGTGCCTTCACCGGCGAGGACGAACTCGAGCACCTGGCGGGCGATCTTGTCATTAATCTTGCCTTCGCCAATGAGCGCTTCGAGGGCGACCACGGTTGCGGGCTCCACGCCGAGGGCGGTGAGCTCAACCTCAGCCTGCTTTGCGCGGCGGGCGATTTCGCCCATCCACCACTTGCGGGCTGCTGCAGCGGTTGCACCCGCGGCGACGGTCTCTTCGATGACGTCGAGTGCGCCTGCGTTCACCACATCGCGGAACTCTTCGTCGGAGTAGCCCCATTCGTTCTTGAGGCGGCGGCGGCGCTCTGCCGGCGGTTCGGGCAGCTCGGCGCGCAGACGCTCAATCCACTCGCTGTTGGTGACGACCGGTACGAGGTCCGGCTCCGGGAAGTAACGGTAGTCGTCAGCATCGGACTTGGGGCGACCCGAGGAGGTTTCGCGGGTGTCTTCGTGCCAGTGGCGGGTCTCCTGGGTGACCTTCTCGCCGCGTTCAAGGATTGCGGCGTGGCGGCGAATCTCGTAGCGGACGGCGCGTTCGACCGAGCGCAGGGAGTTCACGTTCTTGGTCTCGGAGCGGGTGCCGAACTTCTCTGCGCCCTTGGGCATGAGGGAGACGTTGGCGTCGCAGCGGACGTTACCGCGTTCCATGCGGGCGTCGGAGATGCCGAGAGAGCGCACGATGTCGCGGATGGCGGCAACGTAGGCGCGGGCCAGCTCGGGTGCTCGCTCGCCGGCACCGACGATGGGTCGGGTCACGATTTCGATGAGCGGCACGCCGGCACGGTTGTAGTCGACCAGGGAGAAGGTTGCACCCTGGATGCGGCCGTCGGCACCACCGACGTGGGTGAGCTTACCGGCGTCCTCCTCCATGTGGGCGCGCTCAATCTCGACGGTGAAGATGGTGCCGTCGTCGAGCTCGACGTCCAGGGAGCCGTTTTCGGCGATGGGGCCGTCGGCCTGGGAGGTCTGGAAGTTCTTCGGCGAGTCCGGGTAGAAGTAGTTCTTACGGGCGAAGTAGGACTTATCCGCGATATCGCAGCCCAGCGCCAGGCCGAGCTTGATGGCGGACTCGACGGCGGTCTTGTTCACCACGGGCAGCGCGCCGGGCAGGCCGAGCGAGACGGGGGTGATGTTGGTGTTGGGCGTATCGCCGAATTCGTTGGGTGCGGAGTCGAACATCTTGGTGTTGGTGTTCAGCTCGACGTGCACCTCGAAGCCGAGGACGGGGTCGTACTTTTCGATGGCTTCTTCGAAGCTGAGGACTTCTTCACTCATTACTTGGTTCCCCCAAAGTCAAAGTCGCGGATCAGGGTTTCGGTGTCGGGCAGGCTCTTGTAGAGCGGTGCGCCCCACTTTGCGGTCAGCAGTTCTTCCAGGGCTGCACCGACGCGGTAGAGGCGTGCATCCTCGCGGGCGGGTGCGGTGAACTGGATGCCGACGGGCAGGTTGTTCTCCTCGGAGAGGCCGCCGGGCAGGGAGAGCGCCGGGACGCCAGCCAGGTTGACGGGCACGGTGGCGACGTCGCCCAGGTACATGGCCATGGGGTCGCCTTCGGTCTTCTCGCCGAGCTTGAACGCGGTGGAGGGTGCGGTCGGGGAGATCAGCACGTCGCACTTTTCGAAGGCGGCGGCGTAGTCGCGCTGGATGAGGGTGCGCACGCGCAGTGCGGCGCCGTAGTAGGCGTCGTAGTTACCTGCGGACAGCGCGTAGGTGCCGAGGATGATACGGCGCTTCACCTCGTGGCCGAAGCCGGCGGCGCGGGTAGCGGCCATGACTCGCTCGATGGTGACGGGGCCGTCCTCGGGTACGACGCGCAGGCCGTAGCGCACGCCGTCGTAGCGTGCCAGGTTGGAGGACACCTCGGAGGACATGATCATGTAGTAGGCGCTGATGGCCTCGGTGACGGAGGGCAGGGAGACCTCAACGATCTCGGCGCCCGCGGCGCGCAGAGCCTCGACGGATTCGCGGAAGCGCGCGAGCACGCCGGCCTCGAAGCCTTCGCCGTCGCCGCCGCCGAGCTCCTTGATGACGCCGACGCGCAGGCCGGAGAGGTCACCCTTGCGGGCTGCTTCTGCGCCTGCCTTGGCCTCTTCGGCGAAGTTGCCGGGCGTATCGGGCAGAGAGGTGGAGTCGAGCGGGTCGTGACCTGCGATGGCCTCGTGCAGCATGGCGGTGTCGAGCACGGTGCGTGCGACGGGACCGACCTGGTCGAGGGAGGAAGCCATGGCAATGACGCCGTAACGGGAGACGGAGCCGTAGGTGGGCTTGACGCCGACGCTACCGGTCAGCGCTGCGGGCTGGCGGATGGAGCCACCGGTGTCGGTACCCAGGGCCAGGGGCGCCTGGAACGCGGTGACGGCCGCTGCGGAGCCGCCGCCGGAGCCGCCGGGGGCGCGGTCGAGTGCCCAGGGGTTGCGGACCACGCCGAACGCGGAGTGCTCGTTGGAGGAGCCCATGGCGAATTCGTCGAGGTTGGTCTTGCCGAGGATCGGCATGCGTGCCTCGCGAACCTTGCGGGTGACGGTGCCGTCGTAGGGGCTCATCCAGCCTTCAAGCATGCGGGATGCCGCGGTGGTGGGCTGACCCTTGGTGACGATGAGGTCCTTAACGGCGATGGGCACACCGGCCAGCGGGGGCAGTTCCTTGCCCGCTGCGCGGTCTGCATCCACTGCTGCCGCGGTGGCGAGTGCTTCTTCGGCGTTGACGTGCAGGAAGGCGTTGAGGCCGCTCTTGCCGTCTGCGCGGTTATCGCTCAGGGGTGCGCCATCGGTGGCGGCGATGCGGTCCAGGTGCGCCTGGGTGAGTTCGACGGAGGTAATCTCGCCGGCGGCCAGCTTGGCGGCGGCTTCGGCGGCGGTGAGCTGAATCAGTTCGTTCACTTGGTGTGTCTCCTCTTAGTCTTCGTCGAGGATTGCCGGCACGCGGAACTTGCCGTCCTGTGCGTCGGGGGCGCCGGAGAGCGCCTCTTCCTGGGTGAGGGTCGGGACGGGTACGTCTTCGCGGAAGACGTTCTCGAGGGGGATCGGGTGGCTGGTCGCGGGGATGTCGGCAGTTGCTTTCTGCGACATGGTCTCAACGGATGCGACGATGATGTCGAGTTCAGACGCCATCGCGGTGAGTTCTTCATCGGTCATCTCAATGAGTGCCAGCGATGCCAGGTGCTTGACCTGTTCAAAGGTGATGGCAGACATGGTTCTCCCGTAGTTTTGTTTTTTGTTTCTTCTCTAGTGTAGTGGAGGTTGGGTTTCTCGTCTCTTCGGGAGGCGTTCTGCCTACCTATCGGTCGGGGTATCGCCCGAGGGGGCGTGCGGCGGCGACCTTCACCGGGTACGTTCGGCTCCGCTACCGGAGGTTAACGCACAACGCCCCGCTCCTTCGGTGAAGGGCGGGGCGTTGTGGTACAGCGTCAGAACGACCGCTTCAGGGGTGAACCTTATGCGGGGATGTTCAGGACCTGGCCGGGGAAGATCAGGTCAACGTTGTAGATGATGTCGGTGTTCGCAGCGGCGATTGCCTGGTAGCCACCTGCAACGCCGAGCTTCGAAGCGATCAGCGAGAGGGAGTCACCGGGAACCACGGTGTAGGTGCCTGCTGCAGCCTTGGGAGCTGCAACGGGTGCGGCTGCGGGAGCCTCAACTGCCGGTGCTGCTGCGGGTGCCTCAACTGCTGCGGGAGCTGCCTGAGCTGCCGGTGCTGCTGCGGGAGCCTCAACTGCTGCGGGTGCAGCCTGAGCTGCAGGAGCTGCGGGTGCAGCCTGTGCCGCGGGAGCGGTGTAGGTCTGCTGGGTCTGCGACTGTGCAGCCACGGTGGTGGTGGGCTCGGTGTAGGTGGGAGCTGCGCCGGTCTTGCCGTAGAGGCCAAGCTTAGCGGAGCATGCGGGCCATGCGCCCCAGCCCTGGATAGCGAGCAGACGCTCGCCTGCCTCGATCTGCTGTGCACGGGTAGCGTTCGCGGGGGAGCCGGACATGCCGACGCCGTTCCAGGACTGCTGGGTGAACTGCAGACCGCCGTAGAAGCCGTTACCGGTGTTGATGGACCAGTTACCACCGGACTCGCACTGTGCCAGTGCGTCCCAGGTAGCACCGTCTACTGCGTTTGCAGCGGGCATCGACATGGTAGCTGCTGCAACGCCACCGATGGCGAGAGCTGCTGCGGTACGACGAATGGAAGTGTTCTTCATAATGCTCCTTGGGGCCGTCCCCGCTCGTTCCGTCCCCGGAACTCTGGCGCGGCGCCGCTCACCCTTTGATAACGAAGTAGGTTACTCATTTTCTGGCTCTACCATGTGAGCGGCTCTCCATCGATTTCACGTCACCGTGAGCGATTCTGCGCTAGTGCGCGGAATCCGGTGGCACTTCCTCGGTGGGGACGTGCGGTAGAACCGGGCATCGTTTCAAGCATTCCAAGCTTGAAACCACATAAGCGATTCCCTGACGAGAATCTTTCTGGTCTCCAAGATAGCCGAGGTTGTGGCGGTTTCCAACCCCGTTTTAGGTTCACAGCGAACGTCCCGACTTCTCCCAGGGTTCTTTAAGGTAAAGAGTGCAGGAAACATTAATCCCCCGGTTGAGCCCCTGGGTTTTCACCCTGTTTCCCCCGGTATTCCAGGGTTTTCTAGGGGGTTTAGCCGGATGCGCTCCCCCGCCCCCGCCTCCTTAAATGGATACCCGTACCACCCCAATAGGGGATTCGAACAGCGTGTAAAAAAATTTTAAATATTTCTACGCTCTCGGAGTGTTTTAAGCTCTCCAACCCCCAGAAACTGTGGTAATTACAAATGCCAAATTTTGGTATTCGGGCCCCGAAGAACACTCTTCGGGGCCCGAATGGCGTACATATATACCTCAATACCCCGCGGCACGCAGTACCGCGCCCCGCGGAGACAGGGGGAATACCTCGACGGCTTACGCCTCCGACTCCCCGGGGGTGCTGCCGGAGCCGGTCTCAAGCGCCTCCGGGCCGCCCTCGAGCAGGGTGGTGAAGCCCTCCTCATCCAGCACCCGCACCCCCAGAGCCTCGGCCTTATCCAGCTTCGAGCCGGCGTTCGCGCCAGCCACCACAAAGTGGGTCTTCTTCGAGACCGAGCCGGAGGCCTTGCCGCCTCGAGAAATAATCGCTTCCTTTGCCCCGTCGCGGGTGTAGCCGTTCAGGGTGCCGGTCACGACCACGGTCAGACCCTCCAAGGTGCGCTCCACCGATTCGTCGCGGTTATCCTCCATGCGCACGCCGGCGGCGGCCCAGGAATCCACGATTTCGGCGTGCCAATCCTCGGCAAACCACTCGATAATCGAGTCCGCGATGGTGGGGCCCACGCCGTCCACCGAGGCCAGACGCTCGCGATCCGCCTCGCGGATAGCCTGCATCGAACCGAACTCGGTCGCAAGCGCACGGGCGGCGGTCGGACCCACGTGGCGAATAGAGAGGGCAACCAGCACGCGCCACAGCGGCTGCTGCTTAGCCTTCTCCAGCTCGGCGAAGAGGTTCAGCGTATTCTTCGTGGGCTTCGGCTCGGGGCGCGCCTTGGTCGGCTTGGTGTAGAAGTAGGGCACGCGCTCCATCTTCCCGGTGCCCACGCCCTTGACCTTCTTCTCACGCTCGATGGTCACCTCGCGCAGGTCCTCGGGGGTCAGGTCGAAGAGATGCGCCTCGGTGGTCAGCGGAGGGGTGTCCGGGGTTGCGGGGCTGGTGAGCGCCTTGGCGGCCTCGAAGCCGAGTGCCTCAATGTCGAAGGCGCCGCGGCTTGCCGCGTAGTACACGCGCTCGGTCAGCTGTGCCGGGCAGGAGCGGGGGTTCGTGCAGCGCAGGTCCACGTCGCCCTCCTTGCCGGGGGCCAGCGGCGAACCGCAGGAGGGGCACTCGCTGGGCATGACGAACTCGCGTTCGGTGCCGTCACGCAGGGCGACCACGGGGGCGACGATTTCGGGGATCACGTCGCCTGCCTTGCGCAGCACCACGGTGTCGCCGATGAGCACGCCCTTAGCCTTGACCACATCCTGGTTGTGCAGGGTGGCTCGCTCCACGGTCGAGCCCGAGACAAACACGGGCTCCATGACGCCGTAGGGGGTCACGCGGCCGGTGCGCCCCACGTCCACGCGGATGTCCAGCAGCTTGGTGTTCACCTCTTCGGGCGGGTACTTGTACGCCACGGCCCAGCGCGGCACGCGAGAGGTGTAGCCCAGCTGCGCCTGGGTCGCGAAGTCGTTGACCTTGATGACGATGCCGTCAATCTCGTGCACGAGGGAGTGGCGCTGCTCGCCGTAGCGGTTGATGAAGTCGAAGATGCCCTCGACCGAATCGGTCAGCTCGCTATAGGGGCTCACGGGCAGGCCCCAGGAGGCGAGCAGGTCGTAGGTCTCAAACTGGGTGGCAATCTCCAGGCCGGTACGCGAGCCGATGCCGTGCACGTACATGCTTAGCGGTCGGGAGGCGGTCACCGCCGGGTCCTTCTGGCGCAGCGAACCTGCCGCGGCGTTACGCGGGTTCGCGAAGGGGTTCTTGCCGGCGGCAATCATGGACTCGTTGAGCTTCTCGAAGTCGGCGGAGGAGATGAACACCTCGCCGCGAATCTCGATTTCTTCGGGGTGGCCCTCGCCGCTCAGCTGCTGCGGGATACTCGCAATGGTGCGCACGTTGTGGGTGACGTCCTCGCCGGTGGTGCCGTCACCGCGGGTTGCGGCGCGCACGAGGGTGCCGTTGCGGTAAAGCAGGTTCACGGCCAGGCCGTCAATTTTCAGCTCGGTGAGCCAGCGCGGGGCGGCGCCGGTAAGGTTGCGGACGCTCTCCTCGGTCTTGGTCAGCCAGGCGCGCAGCTCCTCGAAGGAGAAGACGTCCTCGAGGGAGTACATGCGTTCCAGGTGGGTGACGGGCGCGAAGGCTTCGATGGCTTCGCCGCCGACCTCCTGGGTGGGCGAGTCGTTGGCGATGATGAGCGGGTGCTCGGCCTCGATGATTTCGAGGCGGCGGTAGAGAGCATCGTACTCGGCGTCGGAGAGGAAGGGCGCGTCCTCGTTGTAGTAGGCGCGGCGGGCGGCGCGAATCTTATCTGTCAGCTCCGCGTATTCGGCGCGCAGGGCATCCGTAATCTTCTCGGAGTTTTCTGCGGGACTCCCTGCTCGAGTCTCGGCGGGTGCGGTGGTGGGGGCGTTGTTCTCAGTCACCCGTCCAGTTTAACGTGTTGGGGCGCGCTCCTCCCCCGCCGCCGTCACGGCGGGTCTTTCCCAGCCGGTTTCCCGCGGGTAGAGTTCACCCCCGCATCCTGCCGGCACTCGAGCGAGTACCCGCTGAGGGCGGGGGTGCATCAGAACTATGGGTTTAGGCCTCGACGGCATCCGCCACGATGACGGTGATGTTATCGCGGCCGCCCGAGCGCAGCGCCTCGTGCTGCAGCACGTCCGCGGCGTCCTGCGGGTGACGAATCGAGGTGAGCACGCGGGCCATGTACTCGTGCGAAAGCTCACCGGAGAGGCCGTCGGAGCAGAGCATCAGGCGGTCGCCGGGGCGTGCGGGCAGAACCCAGAAGTCCGGTTCCCAGTAGTTGCCGGTGCCCAGCGCGCGGGTAATCACATTGCGGCGCGGGTGGGTTAGCGCCTCCATGGGCGTAATCTGGCCCTCGTCGACCAGGTACTGCACCTCGGAGTGGTCCGTCGTAATCTGCTCCAGCGATGCGGCGCCCTCGGAGCCGGGCAGCTTCTCCATGCTGGAGTGGTGGATGCCGTCGTCCTCGCGCATCAGGCGGTAGGTACGGGAATCGCCGATGTTGAAGACGACCCACAGGTTCTGCCGGCCGATGCGGGTCAGCCACGCACCGGTCACGGTGGTGCCGCCGGAACGCGAGAGAGCTTCCTTGATCTCCTCGTTGGTTTCGCCGAGGATGTCGTGCAGACGGTCGAGTGCCTGCACGATTTCCTTGTTCAGCTCGGCGTTGATGCGGCGGCGGCGCTTGACCGGGTCGCTCTCGTCAATGGCGGCGATGCGTTCGGTGTAGGCCGCCTGCTCGCTTTCGCTACGGCCGCCGGGCATCGTGAAGAAAGGCGAGTAGGCGAGCTGACGCACGCACAGGCGTGAGGCGACCTCGCCAGCTTCGTGGCCGCCCATGCCGTCCGCGACCACGCAGAGGGAACCGGCGACGACCATCGAATCTTCGTTGTTTTCTCGATGTGCGCCACGGTGAGTGGCACCGCCGGTACGTAGTTTCAGTTCAGTCATGAGAGGTTGATCTCCATAGTGTAGTGTGCGCGACGGGTCACCGCCACGGGGTCTACGTTACCAAAGCTTCGGACGTTTCGCGTTCCCTGGGATGTGAGGGTGTAATGATTTCCCACCTGTCGGAGTGTGTTTGCCGTCTCATTATCGGTGAGCACGGTTCCCGGTTCGGCCAGGGAAACCAGGCGCGAGGCCAGGTTTACGCTGGAGCCGTACACGTCGCCGCGGTTGGCCAGAACCTCGCCCCAGATAAAGGCGACGCGCACATCCGGCAGCTGCGGGTCTGCGCCAATCTTTTCGGAGAGCTGCAGGCTAATCTCGGCTATCGCATCCGGGGTTTCGGTGAGGAAGAACACCTCGTCGCCGAGAGTCTTAATGATGCGTCCGCCCAGAGGCGCGATGACGTCCAGGCAGCTCTGCTCGAAGTGGTTAATGAGCTGCGAGAGGGCCGCCGCGTCCAGGTTACGCACCAGGGAGGTGTACGAGACCAGGTCCACGAAGCCCACGCCGCGCACGAGCGGCAGGTGGGCGATGCCCGAGCTAGTGGCGTTGTTCTCGCGCAGGCCCAGGCGCAGGATTCCGGCGTACATCTGGCGGCGGTAGGCGTAGACAGCCAGGTGCTCGAGCGCCTCGAGGTAACGGGGGAAATCCAGAAGCAGCTTGCGGCGGGCCTCACTGTCGTCCACGTTCTCGGTGACCATGATGTTGTGCACCAGGGCCTCAATCTGCCAGGCGACCGTGCGATCGGTCAGCTGGCCCTCGGCGCGCACCAGGGACACCACGTACTCCATGCGAATCGTGCCCTCGTCGTCCAGGGCCCGCAGATCGGCGAGCATGCGCACATCAGTATCGGTGAAGTAGGGAACGTTCGGGGCGATATCGGGGAACCCCATGTTGCGCCAAATGCGGCGGGCCGCCTCCAGCGGAATCCCGGCAAGCTCCGCGGCCTGCGAGGGGGTGTAACGGCTGCCTTCGCCGAGCAGAGACTTTTCGAGGGCGCGCACGCCCTCCTTGGAGCGTTCATCCCGGTAGATGTTGTTTTGAGCGAGGTTCTGCAGAATCTTGAGGTTGAGCATCTGGGTTTCGGGGCCCATGCTCCCGCCGGAAGCACCCACCGAAGCGGTGCCGCCCGATTCCCGCGGAGAGGGTTCGGGTCGGTAGTGGTTCGCCGTGCTCATAACCGTTACCGGTCCTTTCTTCTCTGCCGGATGAATAGTTCGTTGTTCTGCCCGGGCTTGCGCAATCCGCCGGGGCAATAATGCCTGCCGCGCGAGCGCTTCCCGCCGGTTGGGGCACCTTCCGCCGCGGCGAATCGTGCCTTGCACCCCGCCCGGCGTGTGGTTCCGGGCTCACCTCTACCCCCATGAGAGGGCGCGGTAGTGGAGTATTTCACAGTTAAGGATACTCCAGTCAGCGTTTTTCCGGCGGGGTTCAGCCGAGGGGCCGTCCCGCGAGTCCGCTTTGACGCGGCGAAACGATGAGGTTTAGATGTAGCCGGCGCGCAGGGGGTAGTGCTCGCGGTAGGCCGACTCCAGCTCCGCGTCGAAGCGCTCGGGAGCGGGAACGTAGCGCAGACGGTGGTGCACTCCGCGGCATACCACGTAGACCGAACCGTACCCCAGCCAGGACCCCGGAGCGCCCTCGCGCACCCAGCGCTGCCCCAGCGAATCCAGGTAGAGAGACTCGTCGCCTGTGCGGGTCACGAGCCCCCGTCGCACCACCAGGCGGTGCGTGGTGATGAGGTACCCGGTGGTCAGCCAGCGCCACCCGATGCGCAGTGCGCCGATGAAGAACGCGGCCGCCGCAATTGTGCCGACCCACCAGAGGATCGCGGAGGAATGCGCCGTGGATGCGAAGGCCGCAGCCGCGATGCCGAGCAGCAGGCAGGTGAGGCTGGGCAGCAGCGCCCCCGGGTGCTGGCGGGTCGCGACGATGACGTATTCGCCGGGGTTGAGTTGTCCGCGCAGGCGCATGGCACTCCTCGATTGGTGGTGGGTCTGGTGTTGGCGAGGTGGTCGCCGAGGTCTTCTCGTACCTCTAGTGTGCCGGGCGGAAGTCCCCGTAGCTACCGTTGGCCGGGCGCAGGTGCTCAATATCGCCCACCGCGTAGGGGGCGAGCGTGCCGTCCTCGCGGCGAATCAGGATGCGTCCCTGCGCGTCCATGTCCTCGGCCACGCCGCGCACGACGCTGCCGTCGGGCAGGCTCATGGCCACCTCGGCGCCGAGGGTGGAGCACACGGCGCGGGCCGCATCCAGCAGGCTGGGTGCGCCGGTGAGGGGGTCGGCGGCCTCGGGGTCTCCCCCGGCGCGCAGGAAGGCGCGGTAGCGTCGGGCGAAGGCGACCAGCAGGCGCTCGAGCACCTCGGTCGAGTCGACGGTGCATCCCGTGCACAAAAGCAGGCTCGTGGCGGTGGGGACCGGGAGTTGCTCTGCGGTCATATTGGTGTTCTGGCCGATGCCCACGATAATGCTGCGCAGCCTCTCATTGGCTCCGCTTTCGGGTACGAGCTGGGCGAGCACGCCGCAGCCCTTCGCCCCGTTGGCGATAACGTCGTTGGGCCATTTGAGGTGGGCCTCGGCGCCGTAGTGCCGCCAGATGTCCACGACGCTCAGCCCGGCCACGAGGGTGAGCCAGTGGTAGCTGTCTTCGGGCAGTTCGCGGGTACCGGGTTCGGTCGAGGCGTGCGGGCGCACCACGATGCTCGTGGCAAGGCACGCGCCGGGCGGCGCAGTCCAGGGGCGAGCCAGCCGGCCTCGGCCGTCGCTTTGGTAGAGGGTTGAGAAGACGGAGAGTTCGCCGAGGCTTTCGCGGTCGGCGTCGGTTCCGTTCATGAGCAGTTCGCGGGCCCGGGTGGTGGTGGAGTCCACGCTGTCGAAGAGGTGCACGCTCGCGTAGCCGGCATCCAGGGCGGCGGTGCGGGCGCGGGGTGCATCCAGCACGGTGGTATCCAGCACGGTGGCCGGAGTCCGTTCGCTCTCGTTGCTTTCGGTCATATTCTCCCCCGGTTTGTTCTGGTTTTTGGTTTGTTCTGGTTTTCGTGCTTCGCGCGGCACCCGTCGGCACGTTGCGACCCGTTCGGTTCTGCCCAAACGGTGCGGGTTCTCACGATATCATCAAGCGGCCGTCCACCGCGCCCCTTCCCTCGCTTTCTTTGCGTGCCCGCTGTTCCCGGCGGCAACGAGACGGTACATTAGACAGTGCGGGTGTGTAATGCACCGAAGCAGATGCGGGGTCCGCCCCGCTCACCCCGAGTTTTAGCCCGAAGGAAGTCCCCATGGCTCACTACGCAATTACCTACGTTTACGCCGCACCCGAGGAGCAGGCCAAGTACCGTCCGGCTCACCGCGAGTACCTGGCCTCTCAGATTGAGGCCGGCAACCTGATTGTTTCCGGCCCCCTGCTCGACGGCGAGGTCGCAACCGGCGCCCTGCTGATTGCGAAGGTCGATTCCGCTGAGGACGCCGAGAAGATTGTGGCTAACGACCCCATGAACGTCGGCGGCGCCGTGGTTTCGCACACCGTGACCGCCTGGAACCCCGTGCTGGGCACCATCTAGTCGTTTTCCGTCGTCGATACGGACGCTTCCCCTCCCGCGGCTCATAAGGGCCCGCGCGGAGGGGATTTCTGCGTGCACGCGAGTGTATCTAACGATGGGATGTGCGCTCTTCGTCTGGCATGTGTGCCCCAGTTCGCACTATAGTTTAAGGATATGCACTGTTATGCCCGTCCCGTCGTCGGGGAGGGCAAACATCCATCACCGCAACCACTGGCTCCCGTCGCGTCGGGTAGGAGCAGGAACGAGGAATAATGTCCGAGAACCTCCAGCAGGAATACGATCTGAGCACCACCGCCGGTAAGCTCGCCGATTTTTACGCGCGCCGCGAGCGTAGCTACGTGCCCAGCGGTGAGGCAGCCATCGAAAAGCAGCATGCCCGTGGTAAGAACACCGCCCGCGAGCGCATCGAAATGCTCCTGGACGAGGGCTCTTTCGTTGAGTTCGACGCCCTGGCGCGCCACCGCACCACGGCCTTCGGCATGGAGTCGAAGAAGCCTCTCGGCGACGGCCTGGTCTCCGGCTACGGCACGGTGGATGGCCGCCTGGTCGCCGTGTACTCTCAGGATTTCACCGTGTACGGCGGTTCCCTCTCGCAGGTCAACGGCGAAAAGATCGTGAAGGTGCAGAAGTTTGCGCTGAAGAACGGTTGCCCCGTCATCGGTATTAACGACGGCGGCGGCGCCCGCATCCAGGAGGGCGTGGCATCGCTGGCGATGTTCGCCGATATCTTCCGCATGAACGTGCGCGCCTCCGGCGTGATTCCGCAGATTTCGGTCATTATGGGCCCGTGCGCCGGCGGTGCGGCGTACTCCCCCGCCCTGACCGACTACATCGTCATGGTGGATAAGACCTCTCACATGTTCATCACCGGCCCGGACGTCATCAAGACCGTGACCGGCGAGGACGTAGACATGGAGACCCTGGGTGGCGCGCGTCAGCACAATTCCGTGACCGGCACCAGCACCTACCTGGCCGAGGATGAGGACGACGCCTTCGACTTCGTGCGCGAGCTGCTGGAGTTCCTGCCCTCGAATAACCTCACGGAGTCCCTGCCGCTTGAGCACGATCAGGATCCCGAGGTGACCGTGGACGACCTGGATCTGGATACCCTGATTCCGGATTCGGCCAACCAGCCCTACGATATGCGCGAGGTTATCGAGTCGGTCGTGGACGACGGCCACTTCCTCGAGATGCAGGCGCTGTACGCCCCGAACGTGATGATTGGTTACGCCCGCGTTGAGGGCCGCACGGTCGGTATTGTCGCCAACCAGCCGATGCAGTTCGCCGGTTGCCTGGACATCGCTGCCTCCGAGAAGGCCGCCCGCTTCGTGCGCAATTGCGATGCCTTCAACATTCCGATTCTGACCTTCGTGGATGTGCCCGGCTTCCTGCCCGGTACCGATCAGGAGTTCAACGGCATTATCCGCCGCGGTGCGAAGCTGCTCTACGCCTACGCGGAGGCGACCGTTCCGCTGGTCACCGTCATTACCCGCAAGGCCTACGGTGGCGCGTACATCGTGATGGGCTCGAAGAAGCTGGGCGCCGATATCAACCTGGCCTGGCCCACCGCGCAGATTGGCGTGATGGGTGCGCAGGGCGCCGTTAACATCCTGTACCGCCGCGAGCTGGCCGCGCTGGCCGCCGAGGGCGGTGACGTTGAGGCACGCCGCGCCGAGCTGATCGCCAAGTACGAGGAGGAGCTGCTGAACCCTTACCAGGCGGCTGAGCTCGGTTACATCGACGAGGTGATTGCCCCGAGCGAGACTCGCGTGCGCATCATCTCCTCGCTGCGCGCCCTGCACGATAAGCGTGCGGCCACCCCCGCGAAGAAGCACGGCAACATCCCGCTGTAAACCTCGCGACAATAGCGTTTCTACTCCCATGTATTGGGGTGCCGCCCGCGCCCCGTACCGCACGGTTCGCTCCCTCCGAAACCAGGAGGGTCGAACCGTGCGGGTTCTTAGGTTCTAAGGAGGCGTGCCGATGGCAGGCTACAATCCGCTGAGTTACTTCTCGTTCGGCAAGAAGAAGGATGCGACGAGCACCTCGGCGACCCCCGCCCCGTCGGGTCGAGGCCGCGAGGGCGCGCACGCTTCCTCGCGCAGCGCGTCCCGGGCACATTCCGAGGCGGTCGCCCCTTCGCCCCGCGGTCGGGCTGAGGCGCATCACGAGGAGGCCGAGGAGCACGAGCCGTTCCTGAAGGTCACGAAGGGCAACCCGACCGAGGAGGAGCTCGCGGCTCTGACCGCCGTGGTGGCCGCGATGCAGGCGAACGCCGCGCACCAGGAGCAGAACACGTTGGTGGGTGCGGCTTCGCGCATCTTGAACCGTCGTCAGCGTCTGGGCGCCTCGTTGCGTCCGGGCCCCGGTTCGTGGAGGCGCGCGCGCCCCATGTAGGCTCTCTCTCCGATTTAGATTGGTTCCCGCCGATTGTCGAAAGACACGGCGGGAATCATTTATTTTCGGGCTTCTTTATCGAAATAGCACCGTATTCACCGCAAAATACAGATAACCGAGCGGTTCCGTCATAATTCACCCGGATAGGGCATAATGATGCGCTTTAGTGATACGATATACACACAATCATAATAGTGTTGATATACGACAGGGAACGTGTCTAAAAATATGACTAAAAATCACAAGCCCCCTCCGGATGTCTACATCACACTTCTCCTGCCGACGCTCCGGCGCCTGTCGAAAACCTCACCTCGCACAGCCGCCTATATTTGTGAACAGCTACGACAGCAGACAAAGGCCCTCGGCTCGCGGAAGGATCTTCCGGACCTCGAATCCACCGATTTTGCGGCTGCGGTGCGTACCACCCTTAAGATCTTGGTGGCGTTGCGTTACGCCCAGCTCATGCCCCGGCTTACCCCGTGGGAGAAGCGCAAGTACCTCCTCACTCCCCTGGGTGCGGAGCTCACCTGCACCCCGCATCTGCACGGCACCGTGCCGCCGCGCGTGGTCAAGCAGGTTCAGTCGCTGTGCGCGCAAAACCTGACCGCCAAGAGCGCCAAAAAGCTTAAGAAACAGGCCAACGCCCTCCTTCAGGAGGCGCAGACGCGGCGCTCGCTCTTCTCTCATTCCTCCGAGGATTCGGGGCTGGATGCGTTCCTCCCGGCAGAGGCTGAAAGCATGCAGGAGCAACTCGCCGCGGCCGGCACCCCCGGAGAGGCGGGTTTCGGTGACGGGTCACCACAGGGCACTCCCCTCGACGTGATACTCAAGGCCAGCGAATCGCCAATTATGCACGCCCAGGCTGAATTTGCCGAGCATTTTACGCGGGATTTAATTCAGCATATTTACGCCGTTACCCCGGAATATTTTGAGCATATTGTGGCCGATATTTTTACGGCCCTCGGCTTTATCACCGAAGTGACCGGCGGCGTGGACGATAAGGGCGTCGACGTTATTGCCCGCTATTCCGACGGTCTCGATTTCGCTCCCATTTACATTCAGGTTAAGCACTATTGCGGAACCATGAAGGTTACGCCCAATGAGATTCAGAAGCTGGCCGGGGCGGTTCTTCTGCACGGCGGTCTGCAGGGGGTGCTCGTGACCTGCGGTTCGTTCGCCCAGCCGGTTCCCGAGTACCTGCAGGGTCTTCCGGGCGCGCGCAATATTGCGCTGGTCGATCAGCACAAGCTGGTGGAGCTCATGATTCGCCATCGCGTGGGCGTGCGCGAGGGCGAGGGCGAATGTGGCTACACAATTGACGAAGAGTACTTCGAGAAGGGCATAGAACCCTAACCTACCCCGTGCTGGTGGCGCAGCTACCGCAGCCGCTCGCACGGGGATTTACGCCTGCGACACGAGCCTGCGATATACGTATGTATATTCGCCGGATATTTGCCGGCCACGATATGCGCTACGACAAATTCGCTCGGCGCCTGTTTCCCCGCGGTGCCCGTTGATGTCTCGGTAGATTTCCAGGTATTTCTCGTCATTAATTCCGGCACCTATCTTCCGCATATTTTCTTCCGCGTATTTCTCGGCCTACCTCGAAATGGGGAGCGCCGCCTTGTACGGCTAGAATAAAGAATGTTATGCGACGCATATTCCTCGCGTTCTCAGAGCAGAGGACAGCTCCGGGTTAGGGAGATAAGCCCCGCAATATTCACTCGGGGGCCGCCCTTACTCGGCCCGAGCGTCGTTCGCGGCGCGTCGCACCACCATAAATTCATACATTTAAATCACGATAAGGAATCCCCCCAGTGGCTTTTGTGAATAAAACGATGCTTCACCTCGATCACTCCGACCTGCGTCAGCTGCAGGAACAGACTTCCTGGGAGGCGCTGCCCGAGCAGGCTCACACCCTCAGCCTCGCGGCCGTTTTCTCGCTCCTGCACCACTTTGAGCGTGCATCCGAGCGGGGCGAGAAGGTTTTCTTCCCCGATACGTACACCCCGGTCGGTGTGGACCTGGGCTTCACCATGACTCAGCGTTTTATCGCCGTCGATGACACCGTGCTCTTCCGCGAGGCCGTCAATAAACTCATCACCGCCCTCGTCAACAGCGACTACCTGGAGGTTTCCCTCAGCCAGCTGCACCCCGGCAACCTGAACTACGCGCTCAGCGAGGCCGGGCGCGAGCTACTCGCCGCCCCCAAGGAGAGCCAGGCCCGCGACCTCGCGAAGATTCTGCCCCTGCAGACCGGCGTCTACCTGTACTACCTGCAGCGCTTCTACCCCGAGCTGCTCTCGCATCTAACGGTCCGCGAGCTGCTGCCGATCGTGCTGAGCGTCACCCCCTCCTACCCCGCGACCGCCCCCGTTAAGATTCGCGAACTGGTGCTGCGCGAGTGCGGTTTCGTGCAGGGCTGGTACGGCCTGTCCTACCTGGAGCAGCGCATCGTTGAGCCAGCCATCGCCCGGGCGCTGAGCCTGCTGACCCGCGCCGGATACCTGCGCACGAAGACCATCCACGAGCACACCGATTCGCCGGTGACCCTGTACTCGCTCTCGCCCGAGGCGAAGGAACTCGTGGCACGCTACCCCGAGCAGGCGGTACCCGCCGCCGAGCTGTCCTCGGTGCTGAAGGAGGTCCCCGAGGACGATGCCGCCGCCGTAACCGCAGAGGATATTCTCGCGACCGAGAAGCTGCTGGTGCACATGGGTGCTCTGCTCTTCGGCGTGCTCAACGATGGCGGCGCGGACGTCGAACTGAGCCTGCCCAGCCTGGAGCAGGTCTTCGAGCGGGACGAACGCCTCAAGGCCGCCGCGGAGAACCCCTACTTCCAGCGGATTGAGGCGCAGGACTACCTCTACGACGTGCTGACCGCGCACCGTTACCTCTCCGAGCGCGACACCGTGTACTCGCTGGGACCGGATTTTGCCCCCGCGCTCGCGCAGGCTCAGGAGCCGAAGGTTGAACGCCTGGTGACCGCAACCCTGCTCGACCCCGCCGCGGTGGACGCGCTGCCCTACCCGCACCAGCTGCTCTACCCGATCCTGAAGATTGTGAGCGAGAGCCCGCGCATCTCGTACTACGACGTGTACGACGAGCTGAAGGCTTCCCTCAACATCCCCTACCTGCAGGGGGAAATCGCGCCGCACCGCTACAAGCTGACCCCGCGCCTGCGCAACCGCTTCTCGGTGGCCATGCACGTGCTCAAGGGTGAGCGGCTCTTGAACGCCCTGCGCGAGGGTACGGGCCGCACCTCCCGCAAGAACCCGGAACGCTACGAGCTGAGCGAGTCGGGTCGCGAGCTGCTGGAGCGCTTCCCCGAGGACGCCCCGGAGGCGGTGACCGCCCGCATGGCGCCCCTGCCGCCGCAATCGCTCAAGCACAAGCTGCCGCAGGATATTGCCGAGGAGCTTGCCGCCCGCGAGCAGGCGGTGCAGGCAGCCAAGGAGGCGCGCGCCGCCGAGCGTCAGGCCCGCCTGGCCGCTCGTGAGCAGTCGCATCGTGCCGAGCCGGTGCCGGGCGCTTCCCCCGCACTGCTAGCCCGCCCGGGTGCCGCCGCGTCCGCTACCCCCTCGGCCTCGGAGACCCCCGCGGTACCCGCCTCGGTTCCGGCCCCCGCACAAGCGTCGGCCCCCGCCGTTTCCGAGGCACCCGCTGCGACCGTGAGCGTCGAGCCCTCCGCAGCCCTTGAGGTCGCCGCATCCCAGGTGCGTGAGGCTCTCAAGCGGTACCGTGCGGTCTTCCGCCGCGAGGCCCTGGCCCCGGCGCTGGCGGGCGTGAGCGACGAGCGCTTCCGCCGCATCGGGTTCGATCTGTTCCTCATGCGCGGCTACAGCGTTGAGCCGTTGGATGCTCAGGACGTGGACGGCGTGGCGACCCCCGCCAGCGGCGATGCAGAACGCGCGTTCTACATTCGGGCCCTACGTCTGGATTCCGGAACGGTTTCCCCGCGGGAAGTCACCCAATTCTTCCTGGCCGTACACGCCCGAGGCGGTCAGCTCGGCACCTTCATCACGAACACCGCGTTCAGCGATGAGGCCTACGACGAGTTCATCCGCTGCTCGACCAAGTACCCGCAGATTCTGGTGGATCTGGTTTCGGGTAATGAGCTACAGGATCGCCTCATCGCGCACCGCCTGGGCGTGGCCGAAGGAACCGGCGGTCTGCTCGAGCTGAAGGGCGAGTACTTCACGAGCTAACGGCTCGCGGGGTGGCCGGGCGGAGCCGGGAGGTCCGCATCCGGACGAAAGAGCCGCTATCGAGAGGCCCGTGCACACGAGAATCATCCGTGTGCGCGGGCCCCGTGCTCTCCCGGTGCCCCCCCCGACCGGCCTGCCCCGTCGCGGTGTGTAATAATACCGCCACAAGAGGGGCATATCGTGGCAGAAGGCACACTGCTGGGTTAGGATATGAACATGAGCACCTACCAGGAACTTCCGAGCATTTACCGTGTGAAGCGCCAGTTGAGCGACGTCGATCAGCTGGCCAACGATTACTTCGAAAAGGTCCTCGACCTTAACCCCGTGCTGGCTACAGAGCTGGGCCGCAAGGGCGTCGAAACCCTCTACCCCGATTACTCCCCCGCCGGTGAGAAGGCGCTACACCGCCTGGCCAAGAAAACCCTCAAGAAGATTGACAGCGTTCTGCCCATCGACGACGTCGACCTGGTTACCCTGGACGCCCTTCAGGAGCGCTTGACCCTGTACCGTGCCCAGCGCAAGGCGGGCTTCGGCTATTGGCAGCTCAACAACATCACCTCTGTTCCGCAGGAGGTGCGCTCCGTCTTCGACCTCATGAAGCGCAACTCCCGCGAGGACTGGGAGCACATTATCGGCCGCATGCACCGCGTACCCGAGGCGCTGGACGGGCTCGTGCTGAGCCTCGAGGCTGCCCGTGCGGACGGCAAGATTTCCCCGCGCCGCCAGGTGGACATCGTCATCGAGCAGACCGCCGCGTACTACGCGCCCGGCGGTTTCTTTGACGAGCTGGCCGCCGAGGTTGCCGCCGCCGAGCCCGAGCTGGCCGAGGCCGCCGCAGAGGGTGCCGAGCGCGCCAAGGACGGCTACCGCCACCTCAATGACTACCTCGTGACGGTTCTGCAGCCCGCCGCACCCGCCCGCGATGCGGTGGGCCGCGAGGCGTACAGTCTGCACTCGCGATCCTTCCTGGGCACCACCGTCGACCTGGACGAAACCTACGTCTGGGGCGTGAAGGAGCTGGAGAGCATCATCGCCCGTCAGCGCGAAGTGGCCGAAGAGATTGAACCCGGCGCCAGCATCGAGCGCGCCAAGCAGCTGCTCGACGAAGACCCGAACCGACAGCTGAACGGCACCGACGAGCTGAAGGCGTGGATGCAGAAGCTTGCCGACGCGGCGGTGGAGGACCTCTCCGCCGAGCACTTCGCGATTGGCGGCCCCATGCGCCGCATCGAGTGCTGCATCGCGCCCACCCACGAGGGCGGCATCTACTACACCGGCCCCTCCCCCGACTTCTCGCGTCCCGGCCGCATGTGGTGGTCCGTGCCCGAGGGCGAGGACCGGTTCACGACCTGGCGCGAAACCTCCACCGTGTACCACGAGGGCGTTCCGGGGCACCACCTGCAGATTTCCATCGCCACGGCGCTGGCCGGCACCATGAACTCCTGGCGTACCAACATGCTGTGGGTTTCGGGTCACGGCGAGGGCTGGGCCCTGTACGCCGAGCGTCTCATGGAGGAGCTGGGCTACCTGAAGGATCCGGGCGACCGCATGGGCATGCTGAACGCGCAGCGGATGCGCGCGGCCCGCGTGGTCTTCGATATCGGCGTTCACTGCGAGATGCCGATTCCCGCGGAGTGGGCTGAGCAGCTCGGCGTTGAGCCCGGCACGATTTGGACCTCCGAGCTGGGCTACGAATTCCTGAAGCAGAACCTGGACGAGTCCGAGGGTCACCTGCGTTTCGAGTTCCTGCGCTACCTGGGCTGGCCGGGCCAGGCCCCCAGCTACAAGATCGGCGAGCGCCTGTGGCTGCAGCTGCGCGAGCAGGCCCTGGCCCGCGGCGAGGATATGCGCCAGTTCCACACTCGAGCCCTGATGCTCGGCTCGGTGGGTCTGGACACCCTGCGTCGTGCGCTCACCGACGAGATGATGCTTCCGCTCGAGGCCGAAGACGACGATGACGACGACTAGGCCGTAGCGCCGCGTCGGTTTTTCGTCACGGCCCCGCCGCAACGGCTGGCATAACGCCGAAGGCCCCCGCCTCAGCTAGTGAGGTGGGGGCCTTCGGCGTTAGCGGGCTCGGTGGTTCAGCCTCAGCTGAACCCGGCGTGCGTGCCTAGTAGCCGAAGTTTGCCGTGCCGGGATCCTGCGAGGCGGAGCCCAGCGAACCGGGGGTGTTCAGGTCAACCAGGTGCGGCGCGAAGCGGCACCAGTAGTCGGTGAGCGCGCCGTTGGACTCGCGGATGCCCACGCCCACGCAACGTCCGCCGACGACCCACACGCCCAGAACGGGGTGGCTCACCGGCTGGATGATGCCCTCGTAGCGGGGTGCCGGGATGTACTCCTGGTAGACGAACTCGCTCTCGGGGGCGGTGGAGAAGAAGTCGTCCTCCTCCGGCTTGACGAAGACGTTGTAGTCGGGGGCGTAAATCTCCACGCCGTCGCCTTCGCGCCCGAAGATGGGCTTGCGCACCCAGTTGCGCAGGTCGCCGCGATGCCCGGCGTAGGTGGGTACCAGGTTCGGGTGGCCCGGGTACTTATCCCAGAGAGCGGCCAGCAGCAGCTTATTGGACAGGAACATCTTCCAGGCGGGCTCAATCCAGCGCTGCACCGCGCCGTGGTAGGCGAAGAGCAGCTGGTCGTAGCCCGAGTCGCTGTCGGTGGCCAGGTCCTCCCAGGGGTAGAGCTTGAAGAGGTTGCTGATGGGCCGACCCTCGGCGTCCTTCCAGCTCTTGGTCGGTTCGTCAAAGATGATCTCGTCGATGGGCACGAGGATGGTTTCGATGCCGGCCTGCTGGGCAGCGTAGGCGATGAGCCACAGGTTGTTGTAGTCTTCCCGGTTCTCGTCGATGTCCTCGGGCACGTGGGCCAGGTGCAGGACGGGGCGCTGGCCACTCGTGAGCTCGGGCGCAAAAATCTGTCGCCAGCGGTCCACGAAGGCCTCGCCGATTTCGCCCCAGTGCGCGTAGCCCTGCATGTCGAGGCGCTGATCCTTGGCCCAGGTCTTCTGGCAGACGGCCGCCTCCACGATGCCGGTGGGGGTGTCGGCGTTGTACTCCAGCAGCTTGAGGGGTTCGCCGGGCACGCCGGAGTAGATGAAGTCGAAGCGTCCGTAGAAGTCGGGGTCGCGGCGGTTCCAGGACTCGACGGCCAGGTTGAAGGCGCCGTGCGGCAGGCCCAGGGTGCCAAAGGCCCCGGAGGCCAGGTAGTCCACGGCGCTCAGGCACATGCGGTGCATTTCTTCGGCCTGGGCGCGGACGGAATTCATCTCTTCCGGGCTGAAGATGTAGGCTGCGTACTCGTTCCAGTAGTGGTCGGGGTCGTCGGGGCCGTCCACGCTGTAGGTGAGGCCTTCTTCGACGATGACCTTCTCCCACTCGGGGCGGCCCAGGGGGAATTCTTCACGGCGCATAGTGGTTTCCTTGCCGGTAGCGGGGGTGATGTACGGGTGCGGATGCGGGAGGGCTTAGCCGCCGGAGCGGCCGCCGCCGGACTTGGAGCCACCGCCGAAGCCGCCCTTGCTGCCGCTGGACTTGCTACCCGACTTGTTCGAGCTGGACGAGCCCGACTTGCTACCCGACTTGTTGCTGGACTTGTTGCTGGAGCTGGTACCCGACTTAGAGGAGTTGGAGGAGCCAGAATTGCTACCGCTACTGCCGTTGCGGCGGGAGTTCGAGACGGTGCCGGTCGTGTTATCGCGCACCGAGGAGGTCTTACCGGTGTTCTTGGTCGAGGTTTCCTTACCCGACGAAATCGTCGAGGACTTCTTGGCGCTGCGGTAGGAGTCCTCGAATCCACCGCCGCTTGAGGGCACGCCGCTGTACACCGTGCCGTTCGAGGGACGGGTCGTGGAGCCACCCGAGAGCTTCTCGCCCACGCGCGGAATGTAGTTGCTCGACGCTCCGTTCGAGTTGGCGGCGCTCTGACGGCCCAGGTAGTACCACAGGAAGGCGTTGGAGCCGCTGTGGTGGGTCGTGGTGGAGGAGTTCGAGGTGCCCGAAGAACCGGAAGAACCCGAGGAACCCGAAGAGCTCGAGGAATTCGAGGAGTTCGAGGAATCCGAGCTGGCCGACTCCGAGGGGCTGGCGGTCGTTTCCTGCGCACCTGCCTTCTCACATTCGGAGTCGTCCACGCGCTGACCGGTCGTGGCATCCTGGCAGACGCGGGCGTACTCATCGTCGGAGGCGAGGAAGGCGTTCTCCTCCTGATGCATGCTGTTGTAGGCAAAGATGCCGCCACCGATGAGCAGCACGCCGGCGCCGGCCACCGCGATCATCTTGGTCACGCCGGGGCGGGTGGCGCCCAGATTCACGGCGTTCTGCGAGGTGGAGCGGGCGGCGCGGCTCGCGAAGTCGGCAATGGAGTTGAGGGGGCCTCGCGAGGTCTTGGGCTGATCAACCCGGTGGGTTCCGCCCGGGTGTTGGGGTGCAGAACTCATGCATCTCTCCTTGAAGGTGTCGTGCGGGGGCGTTCTCGCCGGATGTGCGGCCGGCCGGTGAGAGCCTGCCGAGGACGGCCTCGGCAGGGGGGGGCATCACCGGGCCGTTGCACGGGCCGGAAGAGCGAAAACGGCGCTGGTCCGGGGCCTATCCCGGACGCACATCCAGCATAGCAAGGGAGTCTGGGAGTCGCCTTGGTTCGGGGAGCCGTCTCACGAGGTTTCACGCGTTGTGCCGGTCTCGTTATGCCCGCGTTCCATTCGAGTTTGCCTGTTGTTTGCTTTTCGGCGCTCCGAAGGCTTCGCACCTCGTTTCGCGCAGCCTGCTCTCTCGTCGCCGCTCACCCCAAGCCGCCTCGTGCCGGAGGCGCTGTACGAGGAGCAGGTGGCCGACGAGCCGAAGCGCCTGCAGGTGGCCGAGACTCGCTAGGCCCGTTAGGTCGGCCAAGTCGGGTGTTCCCGCAGCTCCGCGCGGACGGTTTTGAGGCCGCCGGCACGCTAAGCGACCGTCACCATGTTTACGGCGTCATGTTTACGGCGTATCTCGCTCCCCGCGGTTGCGGGGATTGGGATACGCCGTTTGCGTACCCGCAGCGGGGTTCGTCGCATGAATCGCAGACCTAGACAGCAAGCCCATAATTGCAAACCTAGCCCGCGGCCTGTACTCGGCCTATCGCGGTCCGTTCGCGCGCTACCTGTACGCCCATCGCGAGCGCGGCAAGCTTCAAGGTGCACGTGAGGGTAAACTTCCCGCTCCCGGCCTTAAAATAGAGAGCATGACTGCAGTAGACCCCTCCCCCGTCCCTTCCGCCGAGGCCGCGCCGGCACGATTGGTGCTCGCCTCTGCATCCCCCGCGCGCCGTAAGCTCCTGGAGGATTCCCGCATCGCCTTTACGGTGCGCGTCTCCTCGGTTGATGAGGACGCCGCGCTCGCCGCCGCCAACGAGCGGGCACGAGCCGAAGGACGCGAGGGGCTCAGCCCGGCCGAGACCGCTTCCCTCCTGGCGAGCCTCAAGGCCCGAGCGGTTGCCGAGGAGCTGGCCGCCGAGGGCGTGCGCGATGCCCTGGTGCTGGGCTGCGATTCCGTCTTCGAGTTCGAGGGGCGGGCCTACGGCAAGCCGCACACCGCAGAGAACGCCCGCGAGCGCATCACCGCCATGAGCGGGCACCACGGCACGCTCCACACGGGTCACGCGCTCGTGGACCTGCGGGAGTTTGACCCCGAGAAGCATGCGGAGGCGCCCGCCGTTGCTGAGCTGCGCAGCGCCGTCGTGCACTTCGATGAGCTGAGCCCCGCCGAGGTCGAAGCGTACATCGCCACGGGCGAGCCGCTGTGGGTGGCGGGCTCCTTCACCCTGGACGGCTACGGTTCGGCGTTTATCCGCGGTATCGAGGGCGAGTTCCACACGGTGGTTGGGCTGTCCATCCACGCCCTGCGCGAGCTGCTGCGCCGCCGCGGCGTAGCCGTCACGGACCTGTGGCTACCGCCCGAGGACTGATCCAGCGGACCAGTCCCGAGGACGAAAACACCCGCGCGGGCGCGCACGCCGGACCGCGCCCCGCCCCCCAACACACGTATTTGAACACTAATCGATATCATGGAACAGTACGATGCGCGATATATTCGCCATTCTTGCCGTTTCTCGATATGCTTTCGGCAGGAGATAAAGGAGAGCTTTAAGTGACTCAGAACCAGGCAGAAGCCGCCAAAAAATTTACCGCGGTCCCCGGCCGACACACCGGCCCGGTCAGCAAGATTCTCGTCGCCAACCGCGGCGAAATCGCCGTCCGTGTGATTCGCGCGGCCCGCGACGAGGGCCTGCAGACCGTCGCCGTCTACGCTGATCCCGACCGCGACTCCCTGCACGTGAAGCTGGCCGATGAGGCGTACGCCCTGGGCGGTTCCACCGCGGCGCAGTCCTACCTGGTGATGGATAAGCTCATCGAGGTGGCCATCCGTTCCGGTGCCGACGCCGTGCACCCCGGTTACGGCTTTCTCTCCGAGAACGCGCAGTTCGCGCAGAAGTGCATCGACGCCGGCCTGACCTGGATCGGTCCCTCCCCCCAGTCCATTACCCAGCTGGGCGATAAGGTGGCCGCGCGCCACATCGCCCAGAAGGTGGGCGCTCCCCTGGTTCCGGGCACCAAGGATCCGGTCAAGTCCGCCGACGAGGTTGTTGCCTTCGCCGATGAGCACGGCCTGCCGATTGCCGTGAAGGCCGCCTTCGGTGGCGGTGGTCGCGGCATCAAGGTGGCCCGCGACCGCGAGAGCATCGTCGAGATGTACGAGTCCGCCGTGCGCGAGGCAACCGCGGCGTTCGGTCGCGGCGAGTGCTTCATCGAGCGCTTCCTGGATTCCCCGCGTCACGTTGAGACCCAGTGCCTGGCCGATGCGCACGGCAACGTCGTGGTGGTCTCCACCCGCGACTGCTCACTGCAGCGCCGCAACCAGAAGCTCGTCGAGGAGGCACCCGCCCCCTACCTGAGCGAGGAGCAGACCAAGCGCCTCTACGAGGCCTCCCGCGCGATCCTGCGCGAGGCCGGCTACCAGGGCGCCGGTACCTGCGAGTTCCTGGTCGGCACCGACGGTACCATCTCCTTCCTCGAGGTCAACACCCGCCTGCAGGTGGAGCACCCCGTCTCCGAGGAAATTTCGGGTCTCGACCTGGTGCGCGAGCAGTTCCGCATCGCCCGCGGCGAGAAGATTGAGGAGAAGGACCCCGTGCTGCGCGGCCACTCCTTCGAGTTCCGCATCAACGGCGAGGACCCGGGCCGCTCCTTCATGCCGGCCCCCGGCACCATCGAGAAGCTGAACGTCCCCACCGGCCCCGGCGTGCGATGGGATTCCGGTTTCGTGGCCGGCGACGTCATCGGTGGCAACTTCGACTCCATGCTGGCCAAGCTGATTGTGACCGGCGCGGATCGCGAGCAGGCCCTGCAGCGTGCCCGCCGCGCCCTGTCCGAGCTGAGCATCGAAGGTATGCCCACCGTCATCCCGTTCCACCGCGTGGTTCTGGAGGACCCGGCGTTCGTTCCGGCCGAGGGAGAGGACTTCAAGGTGCACACCCGCTGGATTGAGACCGAGTTCAACAACACGATTCCCATGTACGATGGCGCCCCCGGTAGCGTGGATTCCGATGAGGATGAGCGCACCACCGTGGTGGTTGAGGTCAACGGCAAGCGAATGGAGGTGTCCCTGCCCGAGATGGGTGGCGCCGCCAAGCCCGCCGCCAAGCCGGCTTCGAAGAGCCGCAAGTCCCGCTCCTCCCGCACATCGGCGAAGGCCGGCGGCGACGAGCTGACCAGCCCCATGCAGGGCACCATCGTGAAGGTGGCCGTCTCCGACGGAGATACCGTGGCCGAGGGTGACCTCGTTCTGGTCCTGGAGGCCATGAAGATGGAGCAGCCCATTACCGCGCACAAGGCCGGTAAGGTTTCGGGTCTGTCGGCTAAGCCGGGCGACACCGTCACCTCCGGTGCGGTCCTGGCGACCATCAAGTAGCGACCATCAAGTAGCGTTTGCGAAGCATCCCCGTAGCGAGTTCCTCTCGCGGCGGGGATGCTTGCGTATTGGCTCATCACGCGCGCGGCGCACCGCCACCCCCGTTCCCCCGCTGAGGATTATCCGGGGATGCGCCGCCCCTGAAAATTACCGTTCGGAGGGCCGCCGTCCAAATAGTGACGGGGACTGCGCCAACTTTTCTGAACGGTTTATAATAATGCACTTTAGGGGAACCTTTCGTTCCGAACCCGCACACCCGGTTCAATTCCTCCGGCCTCACGCCGCGGCACTATCCCCGCCGCCTAGCACGCCGAGAGCTGCGTCACCGACGCCACCGGTTCCCTTTTGTACGCACAGTCCATCCTCGGGAGCATCTCTCATGAGCACCACCGTATCCGGCACCAGGGCCTCCGCCGCGCCGGTCGAGAACACGACGCCTCGCAGCCGCGTGATTCTCGCATCGCTCATTGGTACCACCATTGAGTTCTACGATTTCTATATCTACGCCACCGCCGCCGTGGCCGTCTTCCCCGTGCTGTTCTTCCCCTCGAAGGACGCCACGACCGAGCTGCTGGCCTCCTTCGCAACCTTCGGTGTCGCCTTCGTCGCGCGTCCCCTCGGTTCCGTGATTTTCGGTCACTTCGGCGACAAGATTGGCCGTAAGGCAACCCTCGTCGGTGCACTGCTCACCATGGGTATAGCGACCTTCATCATCGGCCTGCTGCCCACCTACCACCAGATTGGCCTCTGGGCACCGACCATGCTGACCATCATGCGCTTCTGCCAGGGCCTGGGCCTGGGCGGCGAATGGTCCGGCGCGGCTCTGCTCGCCAGCGAGTACGCGAAGGACGGCAAGCGCGCCCGCGCCGCCATGTGGCCCCAGCTGGGTGCCCCCATCGGCTTCGTTCTCGCCAACGGCTTCATGCTGATTCTGACCAGCTTCATCGCTTTTAACTCCACCACCGACGCGAAGAACCTCGAACACCCCTTCCTCGTCTGGGGTTGGCGTATCCCGTTCCTGCTCTCCATCGTGATGGTCGCCGTCGGCCTCTACGTGCGTTTCCGCCTGGAGGAGACCCCCGTCTTCGCCAAGGCTGCCGCCAACAACGAGAAGGTTAAGACCCCGCTCGTTGAGGCGTTCAAGGTTGCCTGGTGGCCCATGATTCAGGGTACCTTCATCATGGTTGCCTGCTACGTGCTGTTCTACCTGATGACCGCGTGGGTTCTCTCCTACGGTATCGCCAAGGCAGAGAAGGGTGGTCTGGCCATTCCGTACCACGAGTTCCTCATCATTCAGCTGGTCTCGATTATCGGCTTCGCCATCTTCATCCCGATCTCGGGTTGGCTGGCTGATAAGTACGGCCGCCGCACCCAGCAGCTGTGGACCACCATCGCCATGGCAGTCTTCGGCCTGTGCTTCGGCCCGCTCATCTCCCCCGCCGTCGTCGGCACCGGTGCGAACGTGGACACCGTCGCCGTGACTGTCTTCATCTTCATCGGCATGTGCCTGATGGGTCTGTCCTTCGGTTCCATGTCGGCCTACCTGCCGGAGCTGTACCCCACCAACGTGCGTTACACCGCCAGCGGTATCGCCTACAACGTGGCTTCCATCCTCGGTGCGGCCCTGACCCCGTTTGTGGCTGTGTGGCTGAACTCCTCCTACGGTGTGGCTGCGGTGGGCGGCTATCTGGCCTTCGCCTCGATCCTGAGCGTTGTCTTCATCCTGCTCACTCACGAAACCCGTGACGTGGACATGAACGCTGTCAGCACCAAGAAGTAAAGTTCTACGAAGTAGCCGGACGCAATAAGCGGTGGGGGCCGCCTTCCATATCTCATGGAAGGCGGCCCCCACCGCTTTTGTGTCTGTTCCCGGATGCGGTTAGAACTTACCGCGGGTATGCAGCTTGCGTGCCGCCTCGGCAATCGAGCCGGACAGCGAGGGGTACACCGTGAAGGTCTCGGCCAGATCGTCCACCGTGAGCTTCTTCTCCACGGCCAGGGCGATTGGGTAAATCAGCTCGGAGGCGCGCTGGCCCACGACCACGCCGCCGATGACGGTACCCGAGTGGCGGCGGGCGAAAACCTTCACGAAGCCGTCACGCATTGCCATCATCTTGGCGCGGGGGTTGGTGCTCAGCTGCAAGGTCACGGCCTCGCCGCGGTAGGAGCCCTCGTGCAGGTCGTTCTCGCTGATGCCGACGGTCGCGATTTCGGGCGAGGTGAAGATGTTCGCCGCAACCTTGTCGGTGCGCAGGGGACGCACGGCGTCACCCAGGATATGCGCCATCGCGATGCGGCCCTGCATGGCGGCCACGGAGGCCAGCGGGTACACGCCCGTACAGTCGCCGGCCGCGTAGATATTGTTCACGCTCGTGCGGGACACGCCGTCCACCGTAATGTGGCCGCTCGGGGCGTGCTCCACGCCCGCCGCGTCCAGGCCCAAATCTTCGGTATTGGGAATCGAACCGATAGCCACGAGGCAGTGCGTGCCCGAGACCTTGCGGCCGTCCGAGAGGGTCACGATGACACCCGAGCCGTCCTCGGTGCGCTCCACTGCGGAGGCGCGGGAGCGGGGCATGACGCGCACGCCGCGACGCTCGAAGACGTCTTCCAGCACGCGGGCGGCGTCCTCGTCCTCGCCGGGAAGCACGCGGTCGCGGGAGGATACCAGGGTCACCTTCGATCCCAGACCGTTATAGGCCGAGGCGAACTCGGCGCCGGTCACGCCCGAACCGATCACGATGAGCTCCTCGGGCACCTCGCTGAGGTTGTACAGCTGGGTCCAGGTCAGGATGCGCTCGCCGTCGGGCATGCCCGTGGGCATCTCGCGCGGATGCGTGCCCACCGAAAGCAGCACGAAGTCGGCGTGCAGCGGGTAGACGAGGCCGGCCTCGTCGGTCACCTGCACCGTGTGGCGGTCCAGGAGCTTGCCGGCGCCGTGAATAATCTTCACGCCAGCCGAGGCCAGGGCGCGCTTGATGTCTGCAGACTGCTGCTGGGCCAGGTCGCGCACTCGGCGGTTCACGCGGTCCATGTCTACCCGAAGCTGCGGGGCCTTGCCCTTGGTATTCTCAATGCCCAGGCTTCCGGCTTCGGAAAAGCGGGTCATCATATCCGCCGTGGCGATAAGCGTCTTGGAGGGCACGACGTCCGTTAGCACGGCCGAGCCGCCGATGGCCTTGCGCTCGATAAGCGTCACGTCTGCCTGCGAGGATGCGGCCACCATCGCGGCCTCGTAGCCGCCGGGTCCACCGCCAATAATTACAATGCGCTGGGATGCGTAGTTCACCGTTGAAGTCATGCCTTAATTGTGAGCTATGCCGCCCGTGCGGGGCAAACGCACTCGCCGTGCAGATGTGCCATATTATGACACTCCGCACGGCGAGCTTCATCCACGGCGTGCTTCCCCCGAGGGCGCGGGTCGTGCGGGCCGGGTGCTCCCCCGGCCCGCTGCTTCCCTACCTCGCTATTCCTCAGTCCCGTTACTCCTTGAGGGCCTGCGGCTTCTCCGCGTAAATCGAGTTGATGAACTTCTCGGCCCACTCCAGCATGGGGCGGTCCACCAGCTCCTTGCCGCCAACCGGCATGGTCTTCGGGCGGGGAACCAGGGTCAGCCAGGTATCCATGCCCTTCGGCTGGGCGTGCGTGGAGCCGGGGTACACGCGCTTCAGGCGCATCTGGCGGGACTCCGGCAGGGGCTGGGCGCTCACCACGCGCACCTTCGGCCCCAGCACCACCATCTCGTGAATACCGGCGGCGCGGGCGTGCATCCTCAGCGTGGCCACGGCCAGCAGGTTCTCCACGGCCTCGGGCAGCTCACCGTAGCGGTCGGCCAGCTCCTCGCGGGCCTCCGCAATCTTCTCTTCGGTGTCGGCGGCAGCAATCTGGCGGTAGGCCTGCAGACGCAGGCGCTCCGAGTCAATGTAGGTGTGCGGGATATGCGCGTTGACGGGCAAGTCGATCTTCGTCTCGACCTCGCGCTCCTCCTTCTCGCCACGGTAGTTCGCCACGGCCTCACCCACCAGGCGCAGGTATAGGTCAAAGCCCACGCCCGCGATGTGACCGGACTGCTCGCCGCCGAGCAGGTTGCCCGCGCCGCGAATCTCCAGGTCCTTCATGGCCAGCTGCAGGCCCGCGCCGAGCTCGTTGTGGGTCGCCACGGCCTTCAGACGCTCGTGGGCAATCTCGCCGAGGGTCTTGTCCACCGGGTACAGGAAGTACGCGTAGGCGCGCTCGCGTCCACGACCCACGCGTCCGCGCAACTGGTGCAGCTGGCTCAGGCCGTAGTTCTGGGCGTTGTCCACGATGAGCGTGTTCGCGTTCGAGATGTCCAGGCCGGTCTCCACGATGGTCGTGCACACCAGCACGTCGAAGCGGCGCTCCCAGAAGTCCACGATAATCTGCTCCAGGCGCGACTCACTCATGCGGCCGTGTGCGGTGGCGATGCGCGCCTCCGGCACGAGCTTACCGATTTCGGCGGCCACGTTATCGATATCGGCCACGCGGTTGTGCACGAAGAACACCTGGCCCTCGCGCATGAGCTCGCGGCGAATCGCGGCGGTAATCTGGCTGTCGGTGCGCGGGCCAACGAAGGTGAGCACGGGGTACCGTTCCTCGGGAGCGGTGGCCAGCGTCGAGGTTTCGCGAATACCGGTCAGCGACATTTCGAGGGTGCGCGGGATCGGGGTTGCGCTCATGGCCAGCACGTCCACGTTGGTGCGCATCTGCTTGAGCTTCTCCTTGTGCTCCACGCCGAAGCGCTGCTCCTCGTCAATGATGACCAGGCCCAAATCCTTGAAAACGATGCTCTCCGAGAGGATGCGGTGCGTACCAATCACCACGTCCACCGCGCCGGAGGCGATTTCCTCGGTAATCTGGCGGGTTTCCTTGGCCTTCTGGAAGCGGGAGAGCACGCGAATCTTCACGGGGAAACCGGAGAAACGCTCGGTGAAGGTTTCGTAGTGCTGCTGAGCCAGCAGGGTCGTGGGCACGAGCACGGCAACCTGCTTGCCGTCCTGCACGGCCTTGAACGCGGCACGCACGGCGACCTCGGTTTTGCCGAACCCCACGTCACCGGAGATGAGGCGGTCCATGGGGATTTCCTTCTCCATGTCCTCCTTCACCTCGTGGATGGCGGTGAGCTGGTCGGGGGTCTCGTTGTAGGGGAAGGACTCTTCCAGCTCTCGCTGCCAGGGGGTGTCGGGCGCGAAGGCGTGGCCTCGCGAAGCCTGGCGTGCCGAGTAGAGTTTCACCAGGTCGGCGGCGATTTCCTTGACGGCCTTGCGAGCGCGGGACTTGGTCTTAGCCCAGTCGCTACCGCCCATCTTCGACAGGCTCGGGTTCTCGCCGCCCACGTAGTTGGAGATGAGGTCCAGCTGGTCCGAGGGCACGAAGAGTCGGTCGGGTGCGCCGCCGCGCTTGGAGGGGGCGTACTCGATGACCAGGTATTCCTTCATGGGCTGCACCCCGTTGACGGGTGCGGCGCCGGCCACGGGGCGGGAGGTCATCTCGACGAAGCGGCCGATGCCGTGGCGCTCGTGCACCACATAGTCGCCGGGGTTCAGGGCGAGCGGGTCGACGGCGTTGCGGCGGCGGCGCGTCTTAAACTTCTGGCCCGATGCGGAGCGCGGCGCGTAGGTGCCGCGGCGACCGAGCAGTTCGGCCTCGGTGAAGACGGCGAGCTTGGCGTCCTCGAACAGGAAGCCCGCGGATGCGGGTGCCTCGCACACCTCGACGATGCCGTGTTCGAGATCCCCGGCGGGGTCCTCCTCGAGGCTTGCTCGGCGGGCGGCGGGCACGGAGGCGACCCCCTCCTCCCCGGAGTGGAGCAGAGCGATGAGCCGGTCGGTCGAGCCGCGGCCGTTGGTGAGGGCGAGGACGGTCCACTGCTGCTGGATGAGGTCGCCGAGGCTTTCGAGCATCCGGTGCACGGAGCCGTTGAAGGCGGTGGCGGGCCGGACGGTTAGGGTGTAGGTGTCGATGCCCTCCTCGATGGCGTCGGCCAGGGCCCCGTTCTGCAGGTTTTCGACGGATTCGATGGCCTCGGCGGCGTCTTCGAGCAGGCTGTCGTCGGTGGTGAGCTCGGTGATGTCCCACCAGCTCAGGTGGGCGGCGAGGGCCTCGGCACGGGTGCTGTCGATAGTGCGGAATCCGCTGTCGCTCAGGCGCAGCTGGCCCAGGTCGATGGGCGAGACCGCGTCAGCCTCGGCGGCGGTGTCCCAGGCGGCGGCGAGGAATTCCTCGTTGGTGGCGACGAGGTCTTCGGCGCGGGCGCGCACTCGCTCGGGTTCGACGCTGACCACCAGGGATCCGGCGGGTAGTAGCGCGGTGAGGGTGGTCATGGAGTCGACGAGCAGGGGCGTGAGCGATTCCATGCCCTCAACGTAGATGCCGCCGGCAATCTTTTCGAGCATGGATGCGGCGGCCGGGTAGTCGGCCTTCAGGCGCGCGGCGCGGCTCATAACCTCGGGGGTGATGAGTAGCTCGCGGCAGGGCAGCAGGGTGAGTTCGGTGAGCTCTCCTCCCCCGCTGAGAGTGCGCTGGTCGGCCACGGAAAAGTGGCGCATCTCGTCGAGCTCGTCACCGAAGAATTCGAGGCGCACGGGGGTGGTGGCGGTGGGCGGGAAGACGTCGATGATGCCGCCGCGCACCGCGTACTCGCCGCGCTTGGCGACCAGATCCACGCGGGAGTAGGCGGCGTTGTTCAGGCCGCGCACCACGTCCTTGAAGGGGTATTCCTCGCCGCGGACCAGGTGCACGGGTTCGAGCTTTTCGATGCCGGAGACGATGGGCTGGATGACGGCGCGCACGGGGGCGACCACGATGCGGGGGCGGCTCGCGGCGGGCCCGGTGATGGCTCGTAGCACCTGCAGGCGGCGGCCGATGGTGTCGGATCGGGGCGAGAGGCGCTCGTGCGGCAGGGTTTCCCAGGCCGGCATCATGGCAATGTCTTCTGCGGGCAGGTAGGAGCGCAGGGCGTGGGCCAGGTCTTCGGCCTGGCGGTCGGTGGGGGCAATGACGAGGCTGAGCGCCTCCGGAGTGCCTTCGCGCACCGCGGTGGAGAGGTCGGCCAGCAGGGCCGCGTGGGTTCCGGCGACGGCCCCGATGAGGGTGCGGGCGCTACGCTCGGCGGCGGGTACGGCGGCCGCGGCGCGGATGGCAGCCCAGCGTTCCTGCCGGTTGAGCAGCTTCAGGAGGGGGTACAGCGGTGCGGCGGGGCTCTTCTGTGTCGCGCGGGTGGGGCTCAAGGCTTCTCCTGAATCGTGGTGTGTACGGTACGAGCTGAGTGAGTGGGACGAGTCGAACGGGAGGTATTCCCGCTCTTCCCGCCGCTCGTGTGAACAGCTTTTTTATTCTAGAGCGGCTCCACCCTGCGCGGGTATTTCGCTTTCTTCGTTTCGCAGGGCGGCGAATATTTCTTAAATATTCTGCGTGTCAGTTTCTTATATTTCGAGGGTGCCCGGTCTGCGTGATTTTTGAAGTCTTTCTCTCTCCTCAACATTTAGGGCACAAATCACATTTTTCCGGTATGCGCGCAGAGCCTCCGGGCCCCGAATTCTCAGCTTCATCCTGTACGCTAGTCAATACACCGACGAGAGCACTCTCACGCATTCTTCCGAAACGAAGTGTTTTAAAGAATTACCACCTTTTATATGCATTTCGTGATGCGCTGTGCTTCTTTGAGGTATCAATATCACCGTTTCTTTCGATGTTTCTTCCGGAACGTCGCATCAGAAAGACACATATGACAACCACATACACACAGCGTCCCGACGCCGCGCCCCGCAAGCGGGCGGCGAAAAAGTGGGCCGCATTCGCACTCGCTATGGGCACCGCGTTTGCCGCGGCGCCTTTGATTCCCTCTACGCCCGCCTCCGCCGCGATCGGAACCCACGATGGCTCCAGCAGCGATAAGGCGGCTGCTTCATGTTACGAGGTCAAGCAGGTCAACCCCTCGGCCTCTTCTGGCACCTACTGGCTGTACACCCCGGCCATGAGCGGTCCCGCGCAGTTCTACTGCGATCAGGAGACCGACGGCGGCGGCTGGGTCATGGTTGGCCGCGGCCGAGAGGGCTGGACCGAGTCCTACAACGGCACGGGCGACCCGAACCAGCTGCACCAGAACCCGACCGGACCGGCCGCGTTCACCCCGGTCCAGCTCTCGGGCACCACCGTGGATGCCCTGCTGAACGGTATTAAGCCGCAGGACCTCCCCGACGGCATGCGTCTGCACCGTGCGCACAATGCGAAGGGCACCCAGTGGCAGGACGTGTACGTTCAGCGCCCCCAGACGGATCAGTGGACCTGGGCCATGAGCTACGCCCAGCGCTGGGGTACCGTGCGCTTCTCGGGCGCGGGCATTAACCGCACCGCCCGCATGGGTCTTTCCGCCTCGGAGATGGCTCCGGGCATCACGACCAGCTCGGTTCGTTTCTTCGCCAACCCGAACCAGGGTTACCAGATTGGTTTCGCCTACGGTTCCCTGGTGAACTTCGGTAGCGAAAACCCGGATTCGTACATCTACCAGAAGCGTGGCTCGGCCGGTTACTCCATCCCCTTCACCCAGGTGTTCCTGCGCCCGAAGCTGACGCAGAACGATCTGCATTTCTCCTCGATCGGTTCGGGGTCCGCGGCAAGCAACCGTCGCGCTCTGCCCAATAGCTACACGATGCCCGTGCGTTGGCGTACGAGCGAGCAGACCGGTACCGGCAAGAAGAACGAGATGAACACCTACGTTCAGGCCATCACCCAGGTGGGCGATACGGTCTTCACCGGCGGCGACTTCAAGTACGTCGAGTCGGCCGGTGGCGAGCGCGTGAACCAGTCCTTCCTGGCCGGTTACAACGTGGATTCGGGCGAACTGGTTCGTTCCTTCCGCCCGACTTTCAACGGTCAGATTAAGGCGCTTGAGGCCCTGCCGAATAACCGTCTGGCGGTCGGTGGCGAGTTCACCGAGGTCAACGGCGAGAAGGTCAACCACTTCGTGATTCTGGATGCGACCACCGGCCAGATTGACCGTACCTGGGATGTTCAGGTGCAGCGCCGTAACGGCGATGCGGCTCAGGTGAAGACCCTGCTGGTACAGGACGGTTACCTCTACATCGGCGGTAACTTCACCCACGTGAAGGGCAACACCTCTTCCTCGTACGCGTACTCGCGTGGTGCGGCCCGCATCAAGCTCTCCAACGGTGCGGTGGACTGGAATTGGCGCCCGAACTTCAACGGCACGGTCAATGGCATTACCGCCGCTTCCGATAATTCGACGGTTCACGCCGCCGGTTACTTTACCGAGCTGAACAATCAGCGCGCTTTCCGTCTGGCCGCGTTGAAGGGCTCCGACGCTTCGAACATTAAGTGGGAGTGGGAACCCTCGCTGAAGCTGAACATTACTGACCGCATTGTGTACGCGTTCCAGTTCGATGTTCAGGATGCCGGCTCGACCGTGTGGACCGGCGGTGCCGACCACCTGATCGCTAACTACTCGAAGAACGGTTACGGTCGTATTTCTTCGTCCATCTCTAAGTACGGTGGCGACTGGCAGGACCTGCACCTGAGCGGTAACACGATTTACGGTGCCTGCCACTGCGGTGACGTCCTCTTCGAGGGCTCGACCGGCTACCACACGTACTGGAAGGAGTCGAAGGCCGTTCACCGCATGCGTCTGGTGGCCGCTTTCGATAAGGACAGCGGCGAGGTCATCGGCGAGTTCAGCCCGGTGCTCAAGGGCGCCAGCGGCTACGGCGTGTGGGAGTCCTTCGTGGATTCGCGCGGCAACCTGTGGGTGGGCGGCGACATTAACCGCTCGCTGGGTGCTAACGGTGAGCAGCGTACCGTGGGCTTTGCCCGCTTCGCGGCTCGCGACGTGACTCCCCCGGCTACTCCCTCGAACCTCTCGGCCCGTCGAGATGGTTCGACCGATAAGCTCTCGTGGTCCGGCGTTCGTGAGGGTGGCGTGCGCTACCAGGTGTTGCGCGATGACCGCGTGATTGCCACGGTGAGCGGCACCAGCTACGAGGTGGAGCACACCGACGGCGCCCGCTACTACGTGCGCGCCATCGATGGTTCCGAGAATTACTCGGCCTCCACGGGTGCGGTTCAGGCCTAGCACCCCCGTCGCGGGTTAAATGAGCCCGCATCTTTCCCGGCTGTCGCCTGCGAGAGGTTCCCCGCGGAACTCTCGCAGGCGGCGGCGCACCCGGGGTATCGCTACCCCCCCTAGTTTTGGTTCTTTCCGAGCTCGACGCGGCCCGCAGGGTTCGCATCGGCGGTCAGACCCGTTCCGCATCTTCTTGACGGCCGTTCCGGCGACGTCAGGTGATGCGGTTGAACGCGTTCAGGGGCAGCCGGCGGGTCACCCGCTGACAGGTTCTGAACGTATTCATTCAATTTCCGATAACTACACTCACTGATTCCGATGGTGGACACGCTGTTAGCTCGGGTTGAGCGGCTTTCTTTAAGGCGCTCGCAGCACCGATGCGCAAGAGAGCCGAGCACGAGAAACGCGCCCGCTACCGGTTGAGGTCTCTGAGGAGAGACAATGAATTTTCTTCCGTTGATGCGTCGGGGGCGTTCTCGATCCCTGACCTCCGGCGGCGACGCCGTTCACCCCAGTTCTGGCGTAGCGTCCCGTTCGAGGTCCCGGGCTTGGGGCGCCGCGGTGGCTTCCGCCGCGATGGTGGTTGCTTCGCTGGGCCCGATTGCTTCGGGTGCGCAGGCCGCCGATGCCGGCTACTATGATGGTTCCTCGAGCGAGCGAGCCGCGGCCAGCTGCTGGGAGGTTAAGCAGAACAAGTCGAACGCCAAGAGCGGCGCATACTGGCTGTACACCCCGCAGATGAGTGCCCCGGAGCAGTTCTACTGCGATCAGGAGACCGACGGCGGCGGCTGGGTCATGATTGGTCGAGGCCGTGAGAGCTGGACCGAGAACTACAACGGTCGTGGCGATGCCAAGCAGCTGTACCAGAACCCCACCGGTTTTGACGCGGTGCAGTTGCCGGGTCAGACGGTGAACGCGCTGCTGAACGGTACCCGTCCGCAGGATCTGCCCGACGGCGTACGCTTCCACCGCGCCATGAACGTGAACGGTACCGCGTGGCAGGATTTCAAGGCGACGCGTGCCGCAAGCACCGAGTGGTCCTGGACCTTCCGCGCGACGATGTACTGGTCGAACATTTCGATTACCCATCCGCGACAGTACCGTGGCTACAACTACTACAGTCAGGATAAGACTGAGGGCAATATCTTCCGTTACGGCTATTCGGACGATTACCGTTCCCTGTACTTCGCGGAGAAGCCCTCGCAGGGTTACAAGCTGGGCTTTACCTACGGCCCGAACGCTAGGATTACGGGTTGGTTCCAGAATTACCTGCTGAACAGGACTTCTTCGTATATCTACCGTCCGGCGAACGACCATTCCACTCCCCTGGTCTTTACCCAGATTTTCCTGCGCCCGAAGCTGACGCAGAACGAT
>NZ_KV810419.1:130076-182295 GCF_001812775.1 Rothia sp. HMSC068F09 | reverse complement strand
CTGCGCCCGAAGCTGACGCAGAACGATCTGGCGGCTAAGGGTCTGCACGACTACGGCCAGCAGGGTGCCGAGGCAAGCAACCGCCGCGCGCTACCCAATAGCTACTCCGAGAAGTGGAAGTGGCGTACGAGTAAGACGACCGGTACCGGTAAGAACGGTGAGATGAACACCCAGGTTGAGGCCATTACCGAGGTGGGCGGCGCTGTCTTCACCGGCGGCGACTTTGCCTACGTCGAATCGGCCAGCGGCGAGAAGGTCGACCAGGCTTTCCTCGCGGCTTACGAGGTGGGTACCGGCGAGTTGCGCCGTTCCTTCCGCCCGAGCATTAACGGTCAGGTGAAGTCGGTTGAGGCGCTTCCGAACGGTCTGTTGGCCGTGGGCGGCACCTTCGACACGGTGAACGGTGAGAACCACAACGGCTTCGTGCTGCTGGATCCGAAGACCGGTCAGGTGGCTAAGGATTGGGATATTCACGTTCAGAGCCGCATTTCTTCCCTGCCGGTGCAGGTGAAGACCCTGCACGTTCGCGACGGGTACCTGTACCTCGGTGGCTCCTTCACGCACGTGAAGGGTAACACCTCCCCCACGTACGCCTACTCCAGGAACCTGGCCCGCATCAAGCTGAGCAACGGCGAGGTGGACTGGAACTGGCGTCCGGTCTTCAACGGCACGGTGAACGGTGTGAGCGCTTCCGAGGGCAACAGCCACGTGTACGTGGCCGGCTACTTCACGCAGCTCAACGGCGGTGAGGCCTTCCGCATCGCTAACATTAAGGATCCCCGCCAGAGCGGCGGCGATTGGACCCATGAGCCCTCGTACGTTCCTTCCAGCGCTCGGACCTGGGATTTGAAGAATGAGCGTAAGATGTGGGGCTTCCAGTTCGACGTTCAGGACGCCGGCTCCTCCGTCTGGTTGGGTGGCACCGAGCACATGATTAGCCGCTACGATAAGTCGAGCATGCAGCGTACCTACAGCGCAATTACTCGCGATGGTGGCGACTTCCAGGATCTGCACCTGAGCGGTAAGACTATCTACGGTGCTTGCCACTGCGGTGACTTCATCTACCAGGGCGCAACCAAGATTGATGCGGAGTGGAAGAACGCTACGGATGCCCAGACGATTCGTTTGGTCGCGGCCTTCGATAAGGACACCGGCCAGGTGCTGCCGGAGTGGGCCCCGATTATGAACGGCGCGCACGGCTACGGCGTGTGGGAGTCCTTCGTGGATTCGACCGGTACCCTGTGGGTCGGCGGCGACATCAGCAAGTCTCTGGGTGCTAACGGCGTGCAGGAAACCGTGGGCTTCGCTCGCTACGCTGCTCGCGACGTGACTCCCCCGGAGACCCCGCAGAACCTGCAGGTGAAGCATAACGGTGCGAAGGATCAGCTGAGCTGGTCCGCCGTGCCGGAGAAGCGAGTGACCTACCAGGTGCTGCGCGATGACCGTCCGATTGCGACGGTGACGGACACGCACTACTCGGTTGATCATCGCGATGGCGCCAAGTATTACGTGCGTGCGGTGGATACCTCGGGCAATTATTCCGCGAGTACCCAGGCCGTGCAGGCAGCATAACCCCTGTTCAGGGCATATATCGAGTAATATAACGTTTAATTCAACGTGATATTCGCCCTAATGCCCCGGGTTAGTTTTACAACTAACCCGGGGCATTTTGCACATAGTGTATGCATCTCCCCGGATGCATCATAGTTTTCTCACCTAAAGATGCACATTTCCTTCATATGCAGGTTTATATCCAGCAATACCTGTTCTTTATTCTCAAATGTTATGAAAATGCAATCTTTAGAATCCAGGTATTTTCCCAGCTTGGCGTGATAGCCTTTAGGGGCCGAGCCTCCGGGCGCGGTATTATCCTTCCGGAATATTGACCTTCTCACTCCAACCACCTAAGAGGCTTCCCATGTCTAACCTTTTCTCTGCGGGTTCTTCAAAGGCCCGTCGCCTCGGCGTTCTGAGCACCCTCGCGGTGTCTGCGCTTCTGTTCAGCGCCTGCGCTTCCGAGAACTCCACCGCGCAGAGCTCTTCGTCGGCCACCCCCTCGGCGAGCGCTTCCACCAGCGCCTCCGCAACTCCGTCTTCCCCTGCTGAAGGCGCGCAGGCTTCAGCCTCGGCCAGCCGCATCCCCGATCAGGGTTCCTCGGAGGCTAACCCCTCCGCGGGCACTGAAGCCACCTCTTCTGACGGCCAGAAGCTGGAGGAGATTTACACCGGCTCGGAAGACATGAAGAAGGCCTCCCCTGTTCCCACCGATAATGCCGAGGTTAAGAAGACCACCGAGCTCGTAAACTCCTACGAGGACATCCTCTCCAAGGTTAAGCCGGCTCCCTCCGCCGCGGCTTCGCCGGAGGCAACCAGCGAGCCCACCAGCGATGAGGACGCTCAGGAGCAGAACACGGAGAAGGCTCGCGCGGTCCTCGATGAGGACACGATTCGTGCCATCGAAAACATTGCCGTGGATTCCGCCGCCTCCGAGTTTGCGGTGCAGGCCTCCGAGTACGCTTTGGCCGGTTGGCACTATGAGGGTTCCTCCACCGTGGTGGGCACGCCCCGCATGGCCGATACCGAGTACAAGGGCCAGCCCGCACGCCTACTGGAAGTGTGCATGGACTCTTCCTCGGTCAAGATTTACGATGAGAACAATCAGCCCGTCAAGGATGATAGTTCCCCCAAGCGTTCACTCAATATCTACACCCTTGTTCAGGTTAACGGTCAGTGGAAGATTGCAACCCACGATTTCCCGAATAACCCTGATTGCTAGGGACTAATTAAGATACCGGTCTGCGCGGTTTTAGCTCAGGCCGGTCTCACCAACAACGCATTAATGATGCTGCGTTTTCATACAATTTTTGGCATTCACCTGGAGATATTATGAAAGCCCTTTTTGGGATAACGGGGTCTGGCTTTTCTCGTTCCGCAATAACTCGTTCGACCCTATGCCTCAGCATTGCAACCGCGTTGGCAATGCCTACCGTCCTTCCCACTCTGGCACCGGGCGCCGCGGTCGAGAAGACCGCCGAGCAGACGAACGTTCAGAAAGATTCATCCTTCTACAACGGCACCACCTCCGAGCGTGCCGCTGCTAGCTGTTGGGAGGCTAAGCAAGCCAACCCCGAGGCGAAGAGCGGCGCCTACTGGCTGTACACCCCGGCCATGAGCGCACCGACCCAGTTCTACTGCGATCAGGAGACCGACGGTGGCGGCTGGGTCAAGATTGCTGAGGGTCGCGACGGCTGGACCGAAGGCTACGAGGGGCAGGGTGACCCGGCTCAGCTGTATAGCTCCGCGGCGCCCGCGTCCTCCGGCCTGACGCTCAGCCAGGATCAGGTTCGTTCCTTCTCTTCGCTGCCCGCGGCCACGACCCCGGTGCAGCTTTCGGGCACCACCATTAGCGAGCTGCTCAACGGCACCTCTCCGCAGGATCTCACCGATGGTTACCGCTTCCGCCGCGTGCTGAACACCTCCGGCACCAAGTGGCAGGAGGTAACCGTGCAGCGCCGTCAGACCTCCGAATGGACCTGGGCCCTGCGTGCCGACGCTATTTGGTCCAACGCCGTGGTTCAGAATCCCGACGAGTTCTCCGCGTACAACGAGAATGGTCGCCGCGATTGGACCGACGGCACCTGGCAGGATCACCTGTTGCGTGGCCAGGACAACGGTTTCAAGACCCTGCTCTTTGAGGAGATGCCTAAGCAGGACTACCGTATCGGTTTCCGCTACGGTAAGGACGCTCCCATCGCTCAGGACGGCTCCGAGCCCTCCATGAGCGATTCGCGCAACTCTTACATCTACACTAACGAGGGTACGACCCAGAGCGCTTTTGGCTACACCCAGATGTTCCTGCGTCCCAAGCTGACCCAGAGCGACCTGAAGCTGACCGAAATCGGCGTGAATGGCACCGCGGCCAGCCAGCGTCGCCAGCTGCCCAATAGCCGTTCGGCTACCTGGCGCTGGCGCACGAGTTCCGCGACTTCCAGCGGCAAGACCGACGAGATGCACACCTACGTTGAGGCCATCACCGAGGTCAAGCACGACGATAACTCCTCCACCGTGTTTGTCGGCGGCGACTTCAAGTACCTGGAGTCTTCCACGGGCGAGGTCGTGAACCAGTCCAACATCGCGGGCTTCGACCCAAAGACCGGCGAGCTGCGCCGTGACTTCCACCTGACGCTCAACGGCCAGGTCAAGGCGGTTGAGGCCCTGCCGAATAATCGTCTGGCGATCGGCGGCTACTTCACCACGGTAAACGGCCGCCCCTTCTCGGGTTTCGTGGTCGTGGACGCCTCCACCGGTGAGGTTGCCCCCGAGTGGGAAAACGTGAGCATCTCCAACCGCATTAAGGGCGATGAGCTCGTGGTGAAGACCATTCACCGCCAAGGCGACTACGTGTACATCGGTGGCTCCTTCACCCACGTCAAGGAGAGCGATAACGCGGGTGTCGCGTACTCCCGCAATATCGCGCGCTTCAAGCTGGGCGCCCCTTCCAATGGCGTGCCCGGTATCGTGAGCATCGACCGCGACTGGCGTCAGGTGTTTAACGGCACCGTGAACGGCATCAGTGCCTCCGAAGATAACTCGCACGTGTACGTGGTCGGTTACTTTACCTGGCTGAACGGTGCCCTGGCGTACCGCGTGGCGGATATTACCGAGAACCTCCAGAAGGGCGGTAACTGGTCGTACCAGAACTCCGAGATTCCCGCCGGTGCGAACGTGAACGACCTGATGCACGAGACGAAGGTCTGGGGCTTCCAGTTCGACGTTCAGGATGCTGGATCCGGCGTCTGGGTTGGTGGTACGGAGCACCTCATCTCTCGCTACGACAAGAGCGATATGCGTCCTACCTACACCGCGATTACCCGTGATGGCGGCGACTTCCAGGATCTGCACCTGGATAAGGAACGTAATACCCTCTACGGTGCTTGCCACTGCGGCGATTTCCTGTACCAGAATTCGCACACCAAGCGTGCGCCGCTCACCGAGTCCACCGTGATTCATTCAGTGAAGCTTGTGGCTGCCTTCGACCCGCAGACCGGTAAGATGCTGCCCGAATTCGCCCCCGCCATTAAGGGCGATCACGGCTTCGGCATCTGGGAGTCCTTCGTAGACTCCACCGGCACCCTGTGGGTCGGTGGCGATATTCACCGTACCCTGGGCGTCAACGGTGTCCAGAACACCGTTGGTTTTGCACGTTTCGAGCAGCGTGACGTGACTCCGCCGGCTACCCCTCAGAACCTGAAGGTGGAGCTCAAGGACGATAAGGACGCTCTGACCTGGGATTCCGTGGCCGATAGCGGCACCGTGCGCTACCAGGTTCTGCGCGACGACCGTCCGATTGCTACCGTCTCGGGCACCTCCTACGAGGTGGAGCACCGCGATGGTGCACACTACTTTGTGCGTGCCATGGATTCCTCGAACAACTTCTCGGCTTCGACCGGAGTCCAGATTTCGCCCGTCCGCCCGACCCCCGAGGCCACCCCCTCGGAGAGCCCCATCGAGACTCCCACCGCCACCGCTTCGGAGAGCCCGGCTGAGAGCCCCACCGCTGAGGCCACCGCTTCGGAGAGCCCCATCGAGACTCCCACGGCAAGCCCCACGGTTGAGAACAAGAAGCCCGAGGAACCGCAGCCTGACCCGGCACCCAAGGAGCAGGTTGTTCTGCCCTACGGTTCCACTTGGAATTACGTTGTCTCCGATAAGGCACCGAACCGCGCAAAGGCGTGGAAGTACGACTTCCGCTTCTCTCTCGAGGATCTGGCCAACACCCGCTGGAACGAGGGCCGCGCCCCCATCGGCCTGGGCGCGGGCAACTTCAACACCCGCGTTCCGATTCGTTACGGCCGCGTGTACAACAACATCTACGCCTACACCACGATTGACCTCACTCGTGATCAGGCAAGCCGCGACCTGGAGCTGACCACCTATGCGGACGATGCCGTTGCGGTGGCGGTCAACGGTCAGGAAGTCGGACGCGCCGGTTTCGGCACCAAGACGCCCCTCTGGAACACCACCGTTGCGACGCGCAGCGTGTCTGCCGATCGGGCCCAGAAGACTCCGGTGACCTTCACGGTTCCGGCTTCTCAGCTGAAGGCAGGTAAGAACCTCATTGCTGTTGAGGTGCACGGCGCTCGAGGCGGTTGGTTTACCCGCACGGGTGTCAGCTTCGATCTGCAGGCCACCGTCACCGCGGCCGCGCAGAACCAGGAAAAGCCTGCCGCCCAGAACGATGAGAACGGTGAGCGAGCCGCCACCGCTGAGAATGCTCAGCAGGGCCGCAGCGTCCGCACCGTGCGTGAGGGTGTGGGCACCCGCGTTCCTCTTTCCGCACGCCGAGGCTAAGCACTCCGTCTAGCGCGGGGCATATTCTGCGGATTCCGCCATGGGGTTTGATTTTCCGAATGATTTCGGAAAATCAAACCCCATTTGTGCGAATAAAATACTTTTTCGTGTTCGTGAGAGTGAATTATTCTCAAATGATTAGAGGCATCTAATTATTCGAGTCCTAGCGATATACCGGGGGTGTTAGTCGCACTCCAGAACGGGATTCGTACCGCTCAAATAAACCGGTGCATAACCCTCTTCACACGAGGGAAAATACACCAAAGGGCTTAGTCAGTGAGTTTTAAGACATATTGCTAGACACCTATCCCGCGAGAAGGTTTCCGCTTTATCTCGTTGTAAAATATCGATATAGTGGTGTACTGAGAAAAGGAGCTAACCACTCATTTCTTAGGCGAGACTTCCGGACTTTCTCGCGCCCATCCCGAAAGGGAGTAATTCACTCTCCTTCACTCCTCTCACCGATTCAAAGGAATTGTGCATGTCCACCTCCGAGGCACCTCACACCCCGAATTCAACCCCCTCATCGGGATTCGCCGCCACCTTCTCCAGCACCCTGCGTTCCCTGGAAGCCGCTCAAAAGCCCGGTATTGGCGTGCCTGCCTACACCCGCTGGGTCAACCGTCGCGTCGCCCGCTACTTTGCCGCCGCCGCCGTGGCCCTGGGCATCACTCCCAACGGAGTCACCGCCATCTCCGCCGCCTGCTCCGCAGCCGGTCTTATCGTGCTCATCGCCTGCCCGCCCTCCGTGGGTGTGGGCATCTGCGTAGCCCTGCTCTTCGCGCTCGGTTACGGCCTGGACTCCGCCGACGGCCAGGTAGCCCGCGTGACCGGCGCATCCTCCCCCGCCGGCGAATGGCTCGACCACGTGGTCGACTCGATTCGAGTGCCCTCCGTGCACATGGCCACCCTGCTCTCCTTCTTCCTGTACCCCGAGCACTACTCCTTCAGCGGGTCCCACGCCTTTAACGGCTGGCTCATCGCCATGCCCATGATTTTCACCGCTCTCACCGCGGGTCACTTCATGAGCCAGATTCTTGCCGAGCAGCTACGCAATAACCGCAAGACCGCCGCTCCCCCGACCGGCGGCCCCCTGCGTTCCTTCGTCAACCTGCACATGGACGCCGGAACCCTCTGCTGGATTTACATCTTCCTCGGCTTTGGTCCGCTCTTCGTGGTCGTGTACGCCCTGCTGCTGCTCGCCAACGCCGCCACGATTCTGGTGTCTATGCGCCGCAAGTACGTCAGCCTGTCCACCCCCGCCGAGTAAGGAGAAAGACCAATGATGCACTTCACCTCTCGCAACCCCGCCGTCTCCGCCGTCATCGCGACCAACGGCAAGCGCCCCGAGCTGCTGCGCGTGGCCGTGCGCTCCATCCTGGATCAGAGCTACCGCGGCTTCGTCGAGGTCATCGTCGTGTTCGACCGCGTTGAGCCCGACCGCCTCGAAGATATCGAGGTCGGCGAAAACCGTGCCCTGAAGATCGTCTCCAACACCCGCACCGGCGGCCTGGCCGGCGGCCGCAACAGCGGTATCCTCGCCTCGACCGGCGCCATGATTGGCTTCTGCGACGACGACGATTACTGGATGCCTTCCAAGCTCACCCAGCAGGTTGCCCTCTGGCGCGAAAACCCCGAGGCCGCGGGTATCTCCTCGGGCATCACCGTGCGCTCCGGCGGCCAGGACATCGTGCGCCTGGCACCCGAGCGCGCAACCTTCGCGGATTTCCTGCGCTCTCGCATCACCGAGATTCACCCCTCCGCCATGCTGTACTCCCGTGAGGATCTGCTCGGTGTCGACGGTGAACCCGCCCGCATCGGCCTGGTCGATGAGGAACTGCCCGCCGCCTACGGCGAGGACTACGACCTGCTGCTGCGCGCGACCCGCACCGGCGATATCCTGAGCGTGCCCGAGCCGCTGATTCTGGTGCTCTGGGATCGTCCTTCCTTCTTCTCGGGCAAGTGGCAGTCCATGGTGGACGGGCTGACCTACATCCTGCGTAAGTTCCCCGAGTTCGAGCAGGATCCCAAGGGCCTTGCCCGCATTGCCGGTCAGGTCGCGTACGCTCAGGCGTCCCTGGGCAACAACAAGGAGGCGCGCGCCTACGCACGCGCCGCGCTGCGCCGCGACCCCAAGCAGCTGCGCGCCTGGGCCGCTTACGTGGTCTCCACCGGCATTATTAAGCCCGCGACCCTGCTCGAGCTCGTCCAGAAGACTGGCCGAGGCCTCTAACCCGGATACCGCACAGACATGGTTACTTCATCCGTTCCCTCCTATCCGGGTGCCTCGACACTCACGCTGAAGGACTCCTCGACGGGGCTTCCCAGCGCGATTGCGCGCGCCCGGGTGCGTCTGCGTCCCGAGCCGGTCGCACAGAAGAAGCTACCGGCTTGGCCGCTCATGACCCTGCTCTACGGCTTCCCCGCGCTGTGGGCACTGGGCGTCCTGCAGATCGCTCCGATTGTGCTGGCCGCCATCATGCTCTTTTACCTCATCATCCGAGGTAATGTGCGAGTGCCCGGCCCGATGTGGGTGTGGGCCGCATTTAGCCTGTGGGTCGTGGTCGCGGCGCTCGCGCTGACCCGTTCCACCGATATCATCGGCTGGGGTCTGCGCTTCGTGAACATCCTCAGCGCCGGCGTCTACGCCCTCTACTACTACAACGCTCGGTCTTCCATCAGCCTCAACAAGCTGCTGGGCGGCCTGGCGACCCTGTGGGGCACGCTCATTGTGCTCGGTTACGGCGGCGTGTTCTTCCCCGAGTTCCGTCTGCGCACCCCCATGAGCTTCATCATGCCCTCGGGCTTCATGCAGAACCCGCTCGTGCGCGACTACATGCTGCCTCCCCTGGCGGAAGTGCAGCGCCCCTGGGGTGCCCCCGAAGCGTATGTGCGCCCCTCCGCGCCTTTCCCCTACGCCAATAGTTGGGGTCTGGCCTACACGCTGCTCACCCCGGTGATGCTCGCATGCCTGTTGCGTCTGCGCTCCATCTGGACGCGTATCGCGCTACTCATCGCGATGGCCCTCTCCACGGTCCCCGCGATTGCTACCAGTAACCGAGGCATGTTCATTGGCCTGGGCATCAGCGCCGCCTACGTGCTGTTGCGTCAGTTCCTGGCCGCCAATTGGCGCGCCGTGGGTATCGGTGTCGCGGCTATCATGGCCGTTGTGGTGGCTCTCTTTGCCTCCGGCACCGTGAACAATATTCTGGGCCGTCAGGACTACTCCGACTCGACGGGCGGCCGCGCGGCCCTGTACCGGGCCACGTGGAAGGCTACGCTCGAGTCTCCCATCATCGGTTATGGAACCCCGCGCATGGAGCCGAGCATCGGCGTGTCGATGGGTACGCAGGGCTACCTGTGGACCCTCATGTTCTGCTTCGGTTTTGTGGGTCTGGCGCTGTTCCTGCTCTTCATCCTGAGCACGGTGGTGTCGGGGGCGCGTGTGAAGACCGCGGCGGGGTACTGGTTGCACAGTCTGCCGGTGGCTACTTGCGTCGTCTTCATCTTCTACAGCTTCGATATCGCGCAGTTGAGTATCCTGCTGCTCGCCTCGATGGCTTGCCTCCGCTCGATTCGGGAGGGTGAGGGCCTGTGACGAATTCCGCTGAGACGACTTCGGGAGGCGGGCACCCCCGCCGCCGGGCCCGCCTGAGTGAGGAGGCGGAGACCCTGGCCGAGGAGGTCGCACTGGCCGAAGAGTACGGGGACGATTTCGCCCCCACCGTGGACGATATCCGTTCGGGTCGTTTCCCGGCCACTACGGCCCTGTCGATTGTGCCTCCCGCTCAGGGCTTTGCGCCCGCCGGGGACGATTCGGTTCTCCTCGGGTCCTCCCCCGCCGTTGCTTCGGCCGCATCCGCAGATGCGCGCCCGGGTGGTGCACATCGCGGCGGGCCTCGCCGCATGGTGCAGGAGGGAACCACAAGCGAGGCTACCCCCGCGAGCGCGGTTCAGACGGCAAAGCCGGCGCAGGGCAAGAAGCAGCCCAGCCTCGCCAAGAGCGGTTCGCTGGCTTCGCTGTGCGTAATCTACGGTGCCGGCATCGCGTTCGTTACCACGATGGTGGTTTCCAACGGTATTGGCGCGGCAGGTTCGGGTGAGTTCTTCCGCCTTATGGCTCTCTTCGCCATCGCGATTTCGCTCGTAACCTTCGGTGCGGATACCGGTCTGGTGCGCACCATCTCGGCGCAGCGTGCCCTGGGGCGCTACGGGCTGCTCCCGCAGCTCATCCGCTACGGCCTCGTGCCCTCGCTGGTGACGTCGGTTTTCCTCGTTGTGGGCGTGTACGTGTACTCGTCCCTGGTGCCGATGGCTCCCGAGTATCAGGCGGCTATGCGCGTCAGCTCGGCCTTTGTGCTGGTTGCGGCGCTCATGACGGTTTTCTTCGGGGCGTTGCGCGGTCTGCACCGCGTGGTGACCTTTACGATGCTCCAGAACGTGTTGCTGCCGACGCTGCGCTTTGGCGCGGTGGGACTGGTGGTGCTGTTCTCGGGTCAGCTGATGGACCTGGTGTATGCCTGGACCGTTCCGGTGGCGATTACCGCTATTGTGGCGTTGTGGCTGTTGGAGCGTGCCTTCCCGAATGAGGAACACGTGGAGGTCCTGCCTTCCGAGGATTCGCCGGAGGAGACTTTCCGTTCCTTCTGGAGCTTCAGCTCGGCCCGAGGCGTAGCCACCGTGGTCGAAACAATCCTGGAGTGGATTGACGTGCTGGTGGTGACGGCCTTCCTGGGTGCGGCCGCCGGCGGCGTCTACGGCGCGGTCAACCGTTGCGTCCGCGTGGGCACCATGATTGAGCACACCGGTCGCGTGGTGACCGGTCCGTCGATTAGCGCGGCGCTGGCGACCCGCCAGCTGGATCGAGCTCGGGATATCTTCCTGTCCACCACTCGTGTGCTGACGGCCCTGTCGTGGCCCTTCTACCTGTCCCTGGCGTTCTTCGGACCCGTGCTCTTGCATTTCTTCGGTAAGGGCTTCGAGTCCGGCGCGGGCATCCTCTGGGTAATTTGCCCGGCGGCGATGCTCTCGATGAGTGCCGGTGGCGTGCAGTCGGTGCTGCTAATGAGCGGTAAGAGCCGCTGGCAGCTGCTGAATAAGCTGTCCTCGCTGGTTGTGGCCGTGGTCCTGAACTTCACCCTGGTTCCCGTGTGGGGGCTGTACGGTGCGGTAACGGCCTGGTCTTCGGCTCTGCTCATCGATACGTTCCTGGCCAGCTATCAGGTGTTCCGCCTGGTGGGTATCCGCGCCTCGTGGCGTGAGATGGCTCCCTCGCTGTTCCTGGGGGCCGCGGTGCCCACGGCGTGTGCGCTGGTGGCGCTGCTTCTGCTGGGGCAGAGCGTGCTGGGCGTGATTGTGTACGTGGTGCTTCTGGTGCCGGTGTACGGCGGTGTGCTCTTCCGCTTCCGCAAGGCGCTGGGCATCGAGCGATTCCTGTCGGCCCGCCGCGCGAAATCCGACGCCTCCTAATCTTCCAAACTTTCTCCGATATTAGTGTCCGTTTTCTCTTCCAAGGATGTCCTCATGGATAACACCTCTCACACTTCCTCGGTGACGCTGGGTAGCCAGGTTCGCCGTATTCTTCGTCATCCCGTGCTGATTCTGGTATCGGTCGTGGTGTTCGCCCTGGCCGGTGCGGCCTACGGCTACATGACCAACGGCAAGTACACCGCCAAGGCTTCCCTGGTGGTCTACCCGATGGTGGTGGACCCGGCCGGTACCGGTAGCGCCAACTCCGCCAAGGTCGACATTGCCACCGAGTCTCGCGTGGCTTCCTCTCGTGAGGTGGCTACCCAGGCTGCTAAGACCCTGATTAGCGAGGGCGATACTCTCTCCGAGGCGCAGCTGACCAGCCGCCTCATGAACTCCGTGAAGGTGACCGGCACCTCCCAGACCTCGGTGCTGGATATCGAGGTCACCCGCTCCAACCCGGACGACGCCGCACGTTACGCGAACGCGATGGCGAACTCCTACCTGCAGGTCCGTTCCGACGCGCTCAAGAGCAGCGTGGACTCGGCAACCAAGCAGCTGGACGAGCAGATTGCCACCGCGGAGGGGGACGCGAACCGTAACGCTCTGGTATCCCAGCTGCAGGAGCGTCGCGCTCAGATTCAGCTGACTTCTACTACCGGTGGCCGCGTGATGAGCCAGGCTCAGGTTCCTTCTTCTTCCTCGGCTCTTGGCCCGGTGAAGCTGGGTATTGTCGGCGCCGTGGCGGGTCTGCTGATTGGCCTGGTTCTGGCGTACGGCCGCGACCGCACGATGCGCAACGTCGGCTACGCTGACCGCCTGCAGGATGCTGGTATCCCCGTGCACGAGCTGGGTTCGACCTCAGAGGCGAACGATGCCTTCATGCTGCTGCGCACTGTGGGTGCTCCCGACGGTGATATCAAGAGCGCCGGCGCCTCCGGCGTGGTGATTCTGCCGGGCACCGACCGCGGCGTGGAGCACCTGTACCAGATGCTGAAGCGCGTCCTGCCCAGCGAGTACGCACGCTTCACCGATTACGCTTCGGTACGCGAGGACCTGACCCGTTACACTCCCGAATCGATGGTGACCAAGAGCGAGGCTCCGCTGGTCATCAGCCTGAGCACCGCCACTCCCCTGTCCACCCAGCTGCGTTTCGTGCAGGCTGCCGGCCTGGCCCTGGTTCCGGTCACCGCAGCTACTTCGCTGAAGTCGGTGCGTGAACTGTTCCAGCAGCTGGAGCAGTTGGAGGACGTCACCTCCCTGGCGGTCTTCCTGGACCGCGAGTAGCGTCGGGGCGCACCCGCGCGGGTATTCACTCTATGGTGCGGGGCTCGGCGATTCCGGTTTGTCGAGCCCCGACCGCTCATCACATTTTTGTTTCTCCCTTTGTGGGGTATTAGGAGAATACTTATGACTGAGGCAACCTCCGCCCAGGCCCGGCCCAAACTCCTGTTGGTTTCCAGCAGCGGTGGCCATTTGAAGCACCTGACGGCTACCGCCGCCGCCTGGCAGGATTACGATCGCGTGTGGGTTAGCTTTAAGCAGCCCGACGTGGAATCCTCGCTGGCCGATGAGAAGACTTATTGGGCGTACTATCCGACGACGCGCAATATTAAGAATGCTATTCGCAACCTTTTCTTGGCGTTTCGAATTTTTCCGAAGGAACGTCCGGATGCGGTGGTTTCCGCCGGTGCGGGTGTCGCGGTCCCATTCTTTATTGCGGCGAAGCTTTTCCGGGTAAAGACCCTGTACATCGAGTGTTTTGACCGCCCGACTCTACCGACGATGACGGGTAAAATGCTGTACACCATTGCTGATCGCATCATTGTTCAGAGCGATGAACAGCAGAAGAATTTCCCCGATTCTCGCGTGATTCACCCCATTTTTTAAGAGTGATTAACCTATCCCGAAAATAATACCTTCCAGTGCATAGAGGGTATTATTTTCGGGGTATAGTATTTATTAAACATACAGATACATAAAGGTCGTGCGCTCCGCTGAGGACTCACCATCCACACGAACTAACCACTCGTCAGAGAAGCGTATGCGGGGATTACTCACCATTCTCTCCGGCACGACGCCACCACGTATATCCATACGATGCCCTCCGGATTTTTGCATCGGATATGCGGGGTTACTACCGATAAATACATAGAGAGGAATAGGCGATGTCTATTCAGAACTTCCCCCAGGTCAGTGTCGATACCGCCAAGTTCGATCTGCCTGTATTTACCCCCGCTGTCGCACCGGTTCGCATCCCGACGAAGACGTACGATCTGGTGGTTTCTCTTGGCACCGACGTTCACACTTTTGACCGTCTTCTGCGCTGGGTCGAGGCCTACCTTGAGGCTCACCCGCAGGTCACCTGCCTCGTGCAGCATGGCCACACCGCGCCCATTAAGCACGCGGATAATCTGAAGCTTCTTCCCGCGGCCGAACTGCTGGACTACTACGCCAACGCAAGCGTTGTGCTGGTTCAGGGTGGCCCCGGTTCCATCCAGGATGCGCGCCGCACCGGTGCTCTGCCCTTGGCCGTTCCGCGCCGCGCGGAGTTTGACGAGGTTGTCGATAACCATCAGGTCCCCTTCACCGCTCTGATGGAGAAGCGCGGCCACGCCGTTGTGGTGGAGAGCCGCGAGGACCTCTTCCACAAGCTGGATCTGGCGCTGTCGAACCCCTCTCTCTTCCGCACCGCCGAGCCCTACGTCTCCACTCCGGAAATCTCCGCGGCCCAGCTGGGTGAGGAGCTGCACGACCTGCTGGCCGGTAAGATTCACCGCCGCGATTCCTTCTGGGGCCGTTGCAAGCAGGCCGTCCGCGCGCACCGTGCGGGTAAGGCCGAGATGGCACGCATCGACGCCATGGCTCCCAGCGCCTAGTAAGCGCCCAGTACCGGCGCCTAGTAGCACGGGCTGAATATTTCGGTCCGCTCCCCTATTCGTGCAAGACGCCCCTGAGTCTTGCATCTTAGACCGGCACGCGAACCTCCGACCGAGAACGCGGTGACCTGCGGGTATAGGCCCGTTGCCGCTATCTGCCCACGGCGTATTCTCGGCAGAATTCGCATCGTATTATTAGGTTGCGAAACCCCGCGCACCGTATCCTAGAGAGGAATGATGCGCGGGGTTTATCGCGCACTACGAAAGGAAAATTTCATGGCAGTTCAGGAATCGACCGTCATCAATGCTAGCGTCGACCAGGTCGTCGAGGCTTTCTCCAGCGAGGATTTCGCACGCTTCGTCTGCTCCGAGGTGGGCGTTGAGTTCGGTAGCTTCTCGGTCTCCGGTGACACCTCCGCCGAGTTCACCGCAACCACCGAGCGCACCATCCCGGCCGACCGCGTTCCGGATATCGCCCGCAAGTTCGTGGGCAACGGCGTCTCCATGACCCAGGTGGACAACGTGAGCGCCCCCGCGGCTGACGGTGCGCGCACCGTCGCAACCGAGGTGAAGGTCAACGGTATCCCCGTTTCGGCCAGCGCCACCCAGCACCTGATTCCCGAGGGCGACAAGACCCGTCTGGACGTCAACGGCGAGGTTTCCTGCTCCATCCCGCTGGTGGGCAAGAAGATTGCCGCCGCTGCCGAGCCGCAGGTTGGCCGCGTGCTGAAGGTTCTGGGCACCTCCGCCGAGAAGTGGATTGCTCAGCGCTAATCGTTCCCGCCCAGTAGGCCGGCGTACCGCTGGTCCTCACGAGGGTTAAAGAATCCCCGCCACCCGATTGGGTGGCGGGGATTTATGCGTCTTGGGGGTCACGAGAGCGGCAGGGTTTTAGGAGGCGATAATCGCCTCGGAGTACTCGCGGTCCCCCAGTAGCTCAGCGAAGCGGTGCATCTCCGCGCGCAGGTCGTGCTCGGCCTCGAGCAGGTCGACGACCTTGCGCAGCTTGGTGCTGGAGGTGTGCTCGGTGTAGGGGAAGTAGTGCACCTCCACGCCCACCTCGGCGAAGCGTTCCTCGAGGGCGCGGCCCTTCTCGGTGCCCTTCCAGTCGTCGCCCTTGAAGAAGACGTTAAAGGGCTTCTGTTCCCATGTTTCGAGCTTGTCGGGGGTGGTTTCGATGTGCACTTCGTCCACGTAATCGATGTGGCTGACGATGGCGGCGCGCTCTTCAATGGGGATGACGGGGCGGCGGCCCTTGGTAACTTCGAGGACGTCGTCGTGCACGACGCCTGCGATCAGGTAGTCGCAGTTCTCCTTGGCCTTGCGGAGAATCTCGAGGTGACCGTAGTGGAAGAGGTCGTAGGCACCTGCGGCGTAGCCAATAATCATGAGGGGTTCCTTGTGGTTGGTAGCGGCGATGGTCACTCCGGCGTCCCGAAGGGGTCGGAGGGTGAGGAACGCATCCGCCCCGTTCATGCGGGCGGGGCCGGTCCGAAAAAGGTTCCTCGCGGGGCGCTGGTTAGGCGAACCGCACCTATTATTTTACCAGTCATCTTTTCCCGCGGGGCTCGGATAAAACGCGGAATGAGGCGGACGCGCTGTAGCGTCCGCCTCATTCCGTTGCGATCATCTTTGGGCCGCCCAGCAAGGAGCTGGTGGGGGCCGCGCGGGCTGTGCTAGTCCTCCAGAGCGGCTTCCTTGGCGGCCTCCTCGACGGCTACCCAGGAGAGCATCGCGCACTTCACGCGAGCCACAAACTTCGAAACGCCCGCGAAGGCAGCCATATCGCCGTACTCCTCCTCGTCCAGGGTCACCTGGCCGCGGGAACGCAGCATCTCGCGGAACGCATCCACGTGGCGCTGCAGCTCAGAGAGGGTCATGCCCGGAGCCATATCCGAGAGCACGGAAGCAGCCGCCATCGAGATGGAGCAGCCGTCGCCCTCCCAGGAGACCGACTCAATGGTCTTCTCCCCGTCCTTCAGCTCGTCAGAGAGCACCACGCGCAGGTTGATCTCGTCGCCGCAGGTGGGGTTGTACTGGTGGTTATCAGCGCTCGCATGGCCGGCGGGAACCTCCACGAGGTGCTCGCCAATGCGCTCCTTAGAATGTTCCAGGATGATGTCCTGGTAGAGAGCTTCGAGAGACATTTTGGTCTTCTTCCGTGTGTTGAATCGTCTAGTGAGGATAACGCGGCCGCGCACGGCGGCCCGGGTATGCCCGCCGTGCGCGCCGTAGAGGTTAGAGGCCGAAGTAGGGGCGCACCTCGGCGAGAGCCTTCAGGAACGCGTCCATGTCCTCGGTCGTGTTGTAGATGTAGGTGGAGGCGCGGGTCGAGGCGGTCACGCCGGCGCAGCGGTGCAGCGGCTGCGCGCAGTGGTGCCCCACGCGCACGGCGATACCCTGCGTATCGAGCAGCTGGCCCACGTCGTGCGGGTGCACACCGTCAATGGCGAGGGCCACCAGGCCCGCGCGCTGGGCGGGATCGGTCGGGCCCAGCAGGCGCACGCCCTCGATCTTCTGAACGCCCTCAACCAGGCGAGCGCCCAGCTCGTGTTCCCACGCTTCAACGTTCTCCATGCCCAGGTGCTGCAGGTAGCGCACGGCGGCGGCGAAGGCGACCGCCTGCGAGACGCGCTGGGTACCGGCCTCGAACTTGATGGGGGCGGGCATGTACTCGGCGTCCTGCAGCCCGACGCGGGTGATCATGGAGCCGCCGGTCAGGAAGGGCGGCAGGGCGTTCAGCAGTTCCGCGCGGCCGTAGAGGGCACCGATGCCGGTGGGAGCCAGCATCTTGTGACCGGAGAAGGCGGCAAAGTCGACGTCCAGGGCGTGGAAGTCCACGGGCATGTGCGGTACGGACTGGCAGGCGTCCAGCACGACGAGTGCGCCGTGCTTGCGGGCTAGAGACACCAGGCGTGGCACGTCGGTAATCGCTCCGGTCACGTTGGAGACGTGGGTGAAGGCCAGGATGCGGGTCTTCTCGTTGACGATACCCTCGGCGGCCTCGTAGTCGATGCGGCCGTCCTCGGTGGCGGGGATGTGGCGCAGGGTGGCGCCGGTGCGCTGGGCAAGAATCTGCCAGGGAATCAGGTTCGCGTGGTGCTCAATCTCGGTGGTGACGATTTCGTCACCGGGGCCCAGCGCAAAACGCTCGGCGGGCTTGCCGCCGATGCCCTGGGAGGCGTTACCGATGCTGTAGGCGACGAGGTTCAGTGCCTCGGTGGCGTTGGAGGTCCACACGATCTCTTCGTCAGTGGCGCCCACGAAGTTCGCTACGGTGATACGCGCATCCTCAAACAGGTCGGTTGCCTCAACCGCGAGGGTGTGGGCGCCGCGGTGCACGGCGGAGTTAGCGTGCAGGTAGAAGTCGCGTTCTGCGTCGAGCACCTGAAGGGGTTTCTGGCTGGTCGCCCCCGAATCCAGGTAGACCAGGGGATGCCCGTTGACCTCGGTGTTGAGGATCGGGAAGTCCTGGCGAAGCTGGCGTACGATGTCGTCGCTCAGCGGGGTGTTGGCGGGGGTGGAGTATTCAGCCACGGGTACCTTCTTCTCTCGCTCATACGCTCCACGGGTCGGGTATTTTCCCGTCGTGGAGCGTATAACGTCATTCTTTTCTAGCTTATTCCCTCACCGGGCTCTTGCATAGTTAGGTAGAGCCTAGTTCACACCTCGACCCGAATCATGCGTTGCCCCGGTTCAGTGCTTGCCCGGCACGGGTCATGTGCTAGGAGCCTGCGCCGTGGTAGCGCTGCTGGGTTGCCAGCAGGCCTTCCTTCACGAGCATCATGGTGGCATCAGCGGCGTTCGAGATGAGGAAGGGCAGGTCTTTCGCTTCGGTGCTGCTGAAGGGCTTGAGCACGAAGTCTGCGGTGTCCATGCGTCCGGGAGGTCGACCGATGCCGGTGCGCACACGGTAGTAGTCCTTGGTGCCCAGTGCCTTGGTGATATCGCGCAGACCGTTATGACCGCCCTCTCCCCCACCAATCTTGAGCTTAATGGTGTCGAAGGGGATATCGAGTTCATCGTGCACAACAATGATATGGTCGGGGTCGATGCCGTAGAACTTGGCGACGGCGCTGACCGGGCCGCCGGAGGTGTTCATGTAGCCGAGGGACTTCATGAGGATGACCTTGGGGCCACCAAAACCGAGGCGCCCCTCCACCACAACCGCGGAGGCCTTGGAATGCTTCTTGAAGCTGCCGCCAATTTCCTTGGCGAGCTCGTCCAGAACCATCTGACCAATATTGTGGCGGGTTTTCTCGTACTCCGGGCCCGGGTTCCCCAGACCAACAATGAGCCACGCATCAGACATATCTTCGCCCTTTCCACGGCGCTGTAAAAGGTTTTTTAGAAAATTCATGGACTACACCATTCTATGAGTATGGCCCGCTACCACCTCAGAAGAGAGGTAGCGGCGGGCCATCCACAGATCACTGTTGCGCTAGGCGCAGGGCGCGGTCTTAGTGCTTTGAGTTATCTGAGTCGTGAGCTTCGCCAGCCTAATCTGATTCCTCGGAAGCTTCAACGATGTCACCCTCGGGTGCGTTTTCGCCTTCTTCACCGGGCTCGGGAACGTCGAGTTCCTCGGGCTCAGAAACGTTAACGATCAGCAGTTCAGCGTCTGCAACCAGGGTTACGCCTGAGGGCAGTTCAACATCTGATGCCAGAACGTGAGCGCCAGCTTCGCGGCCTTCGATGCTCACGGTCAAAGCTTCGGGTGCCTTCAGTGCGTCAGCTTCAACCAGAAGAACGGTTTCTTCCTGGTTAGCAACGGCGCCAACAGCGGGCTCGCCTTCAACGTGTACAGGAACCTCGATCTCAACGCGCTCGCCGCGCTTAACGGTCAGCAGGTCGATGTGCTGCAGTTCGGGGCGGATTGCGTGACGCTGGATGTCCTTGATCATTGCGAGGTGTGATTCACCTTCGATGTCGAGGTCGAGGATAGCGTTGGGGACGCGGGCAGCCAGGGTGGTTGCGTGGCCGGGGAGTACTACGTGCTTGGGCTCTTCGCCGTGGCCGTAGATGACGGCGGGGATGTCGCCTGCCATGCGGATGCGGCGCGCGTAGCCCTTGCCGAAGTCGCTACGTACGGTAGCTGAAATTTTGATGGTATCTGACATGAGTCGTCCATCCTTTCTTGGTTAGAAGTGATGCGCCAAGTGGAATAGGGACTGGCGCCAGAAATCTCTTTCCAACCAGCCACCGTCAGTTACGGACCTACACGTTTCGTGTATTCCACCGCCTTGGCCAAGACAATATTGTACAGGTTCCCGGCTCTTCTTCAAGGGCCGGGAACCTGTGATATGGCGCTTTTCACGCCTTTTATGCTGTTATCAGCAGATATAGGACCAAATCCTAGAGGATTAGGAACCCATTTCTGCAAGGTAGGCGGCGAGCGCCTCGCGGTGATTGCGCGGGGTGAAGCCTGCAGCAATCAGCTTGGACAGGTCCATTGCCGAGTTCGTCGGACGGTGAGCGAAGAGCTCAGCGTTGGCGAAGTATTCCTCGGTGGTGGTGTCGCTGACTCGTGCCTGGTCGTGGCCGGTGCCTTCGTACACTGCACGAGCGAACTGTGCCCAGTTGATGACTTCACCGGTGTTCGACACGTTGTAGGTGCCGTATTCAGCGCCGGAAAAGAGCAGGTGCAGGGCAGCTGCTGCCAGGTCCTGGGTGAAGGTCGGGCGGCCCCACTGGTCGGCGACCACGGACGGGTCGATGCCGCGCTCAGCCAGGGATGCCATGGTGCCAACGAAGTTCTTGCCGGCGCCAACAACCCAGCTGGTGCGCAGGGTGTAGTGCTTACGCCATGCGGCGGCGGCAACCTCACCGGCAGCCTTGGATGCGCCGTAGACGCTCAGCGGTGCCAGGGGGTAATCCTCCGGGTATTCCTCGCCCAGGGGCAGGGAACCGTCAAAGACGTAGTCGGTGGACACGTGCACCAGCGGCAGGTTAGCTTCTTCACAGATGGAGGCAAGAGCGCTCACACCCAGAGCGTTAGCTGCCCAGGCATCACGGCGACCCTCGGGGGTTTCTGCCTGATCCACTGCGGTGTACGCTGCAGCGTTGATGACCGCACGGAAGGAGCGCCAGCGGAATGCGTCACGCCACTGCTCGGGCTTGCCCAGGTCGAGGCGGTCGCGATCCACAGCCAGGAAGGGTACGTTCTGCTCGGTGAGCTGGCGAACCAGCTCGGTGCCGAGCTGACCGCCCGCGCCAATAATCAGGATCGGGTCGGCTTCCAGGGGCTTGATCTCGTTCAGACGCGGGTGGTTACGGTCCTTCTCGGAGAGTTCTGCCTTCGCCAGGTCGATAGGCCAGTCGATTGCGACGGTCTCATCGGCAAGGTTCAGGAAGCTGTAGCCGGATACCGCATCCGCCGACCAGTGGTCGTTGACCAGGTAGGTGTAGGCGGTGTTCTCTTCCAGGGTCTGGAAGGAGTTACCCACGCCGCGGGGCACGAAGATTGCGGTGTCCGGGCCCAGCTCCACGGTAACGACCTTGCCGAAAGACTCGCCGGCACGCAGGTCAACCCATGCGCCGAAGATACGACCGGTTGCGACAGAGACGTACTTATCCCACGGCTCAGCGTGGATACCGCGGGTGGTACCTACCGAAGCATTGAACGAAATGTTGTTCTGCACGGGGTTGAAGTCGGGCAGACCGGCTGCAACCATCTTCTCGCGCTGCCAATTTTCCTTGAACCAGCCGCGGTTATCGCCGTGAACCGGCAGGTCAATGATGAGCAGGCCGGGAATCTCGGTTTCAGTAACCTTCAATTCCTTGGTCATTACTGGCCAGCCTTTGCGTACTTCGCCTCAACCTCAGCCTTCAGGGGCTCCCACCAGCCGCGGTTCTCGGTGTACCACTTAATGGTGTCGGCAAGACCGGATTCGAAGTCGGTGAACTTCGGCTCCCAGCCGAGCTCTGCACGCAGGCGGCTACCGTCGATTGCGTAGCGCAGGTCGTGGCCGGGGCGATCAACCACGTGCTCGAAGTCGTTCTCGTCCTTGCCCATCAGGCGCAGGATGGTGCGCAGAACGGTGATGTTGTTCTCTTCGCCGTCCGCACCGATGAGGTAGGTTTCGCCGATCTTACCCTGCTCCAGGATGCGCAGCACGGCCGAGGAGTGGTCGGATGCGTGAATCCAGTCACGAACGTTCAGGCCCTCGCCGTACAGCTTCGGGGTCAGGCCCGAGAGGATGTTGGTAATCTGGCGGGGAATGAACTTCTCGATGTGCTGGTAGGGGCCGTAGTTGTTCGAGCAGTTCGAGATGGTGGCCTCGATGCCGAAGGAACGAACCCACGCACGCACGAGCAGGTCGGAGCCTGCCTTGGTGGAGGAGTACGGGGAGGAGGGGTTGTAGGGGGTGGTTTCAGTGAACTTAGCGGGATCGTCCAGCTCGAGGTCGCCGAAGACCTCGTCGGTGGAGATGTGGTGGTAGCGAGTGCCGTGCTTACGGACCGCCTCCAGCAGACTGAAGGTACCCACCAGGTTGGTGTGAATAAAGGGTTCGGGGTTGGCCAGCGAGTTGTCGTTGTGAGACTCCGCCGCGTAGTGAACAACGGCGTCAGCCTTGCCGACCAGTTCGTCTGCCAGCTCGCGATCCGCGATATCGCCGACGACGAGCTTAAAGCGGGATTCGGGAAGACCTTCCAAAGACGCAGCATTTGCGGCGTAGGTCATCTTATCCAGCACGGTAATCGTGTGATCAGTGTTATCGATGAGGTGGTGAACAAAGTTCGAACCAATAAAACCGGCACCGCCGGTAACAAGAATGTGAGCCATACGGTAGATTTTACCCGGCTAAAGAGCGATTTTTACGCCTCAACAAAGAGATAAACATGACACAATAAGAAGTTATGAAGGGAATTATTCTTGCCGGCGGTACCGGTAGTCGTTTGCACCCCATCACTCAGGGTATTAGCAAGCAGCTCACTCCGGTCTATGACAAGCCGATGATTTACTACCCGCTGTCCACTCTGATGCTTGCGGGTATTCGCGATATTTTGATTATTACCACTCCTGCCGATCAGGAGCAGTTTAAGCGTTTGCTCGGTGATGGCTCTCGTTTTGGTATTAATCTCGAATATAAAGTTCAGCCTTCTCCGGACGGCCTGGCTCAGGCATTTATTCTGGGCGCCGATTTTATTGGAAATGATCCCGTAGCCCTCGTGCTCGGTGACAATATTTTCTACGGCCCCGGTCTCGGCACTCAGCTGGCCACTTACGAGCAGAAGGACGGCGCGACCGTCTTTGCATATCGCGTGGCCGACCCCCGTGCTTACGGTGTGGTGGAATTTGATGAGGACTTCAACGCTCTCTCTATTGAGGAGAAGCCCGAGAACCCCAAGAGCGATTACGCGATTCCGGGTCTGTACTTCTACGATTCGAAGGTCGTGGAGTACGCTCGACAGATTAAGCCTTCGCCCCGCGGTGAGTTGGAAATCACTGACCTTAACCGCGTCTACCTGGAACAGGGTAAACTGAAGGTTGAGGTTTTGCCGCGCGGCACCGCATGGCTCGATACCGGAACCTTTGATTCACTCGCTGATGCCACTAACTTCATCCGCACCGTCCAGAGCCGTCAGGGCTTGTCCGTCGGTTGCCCGGAGGAAATTGCGTGGCGTCACGGTTGGCTTTCCGACGAGCAGCTCCGCGAGATTGCTACCCCGCTTACCAAGAGCGGTTACGGTAGCTACCTGCTCGGCCTGCTCCGCTAAGCCTCACACCGCAACCCAGGGGATATACCGTATCCCTTCACCGCCCGCGGCAGTACTCCACGTCACGGGCACACACTAACTCAAACTTTCTGGAGTATTCTCACTACTATGACCATTTTGGAATTCTTCCGCACCACGAGGGCTAACCTCTGGTTGCTGATTATTGGCATCATCGTTGGTGCCGCGGCGGGCTTCGGCTATGCATCCCTGCAGCCGAAGGTGTACGCCGCCTCGTCCTCGGGCTACGTGACCGTGGGCGAGTCCGGTACGGTGGATGTTCTCTCGGGCTCTACAGCCGCTAAGGAGCGTGCTCGCTCCTACGCAGCTATCGTCTCCTCTGAGGCCGTGGCACAGAAGATTAAGCAGAACACCCCTGAGCTCTCCCTAACCACCGGTCAGATTCGTTCTAGCCTCACCGCAACCGCAGGTGACAATGCTGCGCTGATTACCGTGAGCGCCCAGGCTTCTTCCCCGAAGAACGCACAGCTGCTCGCCAACAGCGCTCTGCAGGCTACCGCTGACTACATCAAGGAAATTGAGCAGAACCCCGGTAACGCTCAGGCCCTGGTTAACGGCGATAGCAACGCTGCGGCAACCCCCCCTGCAAACAGCAATACCGTCCGCGTGATTCCGCTGAATAACGCAAGCGTCAACCCGCCGCTGGTTTCCCCGAACTACCAGCAGAACACTCTGATTGGCGCCGTTATCGGCCTGGTCGTGGTGTACACCGCCATCTTCCTGCGCCGCGCACTGGATCAGCGCATCCGCACCCGTGACGACGCCACCAAGGCAACCGGCGCAAGCATCCTGGGTGTGCTGCCCGTCAGTGAGGACCTGAACGAAGAGAACATCGTGAACGGTGACACCGACGACCACATCGCTCAGGAATCGATTCGTCAGCTGCGTACCAACCTGCGCTTCGTGAATGTCGATACTCCCCCGCGCTCCTTCATCGTCACCTCCGCTGTGCCCGGTGAAGGTAAGTCGACCGTGTCGCTCTCGCTGGCTCGCTCCCTGGCCGACGCTGGTTCGCCCGTCATCCTCATTGACGCCGACCTCCGCCGCCCGACCGTGGCTAAGAAGCTGAAGCTCGACGCCAAGGTCGGTCTGACCCAGGTTCTGGCCGGTCAGGTGGAGATTGCAAACGCCGTGCACCAGCTGGGCGATTCGAACCTCTTCGTGCTTCCCGCGGGCCGCATCCCCCCGAACCCCTCTGAGCTTCTGGGCTCGGACAAGATGCGCCAGCTCATCAAGGAACTCTCCGAAGAGTTCATCGTGGTGGTCGACGTTCCGCCGCTGCTGCCCGTGACCGATGCATCGCTGCTCTCCCACTCGGTGGACGGCGTGATTCTGGTCGGTTCGATTGGCCGCAGCCACCGCGAGCAGATGGCCGAGGCTTCCAGCATCCTGAAGAAGGTCAACGCAAACCTCTTCGGTCTTGTTCTGAACCGTGCACCCCGTAAGGGCCTGGGTAACTCCTACTACGGCTTCGGTTACGCAAGCACCTACGTGGGCTACGCAACCTACTACGGCTACGGTAAGGACGGCGATAAGAAGTCCTCGAAGTCGAAGTCCTCGGCCCCCAAGGCATAACCTTTCGAGCCTCTCCCCACGGGGAGCAACATACGGCGGGAAGGGCAGTGTTTCTGTCCTTCCCGCCGTATACTTATTTGGTATAGACCGGTGCACCGAAAGGTTATTGTGACCACTCACTCCACCAATACCCCGGAGCCGCTCACCACTCCGCTCGCGGCACGGATTCGGCTTGCGCACGCCTACTTCCAGCACATGGCCGATAAGCATTCCATCGACGTTCTGCATATCAAGGGCTACGCGTTCTCGCAGGAAATTTACCGCAAGGGTAGGTACAGCTCCGACGCTGACCTGTTGGTCCGTCCATCGCAGGTGGACCGCTTTGTGCAGATTCTCCTGGCGGATGGCTGGCGTATCCAGGCCCACTTTGAGACGGGCTCAGTGTTCGAGCACGCCATGACCCTCTACCATGCCTCCTGGGGCCTGACCGATATTCATCGATTCTTCCCCGGCCTCGGTCGCCACGGTGACTACGAGAAGACCTTTGACCGTGTGTGGGCAGCCCGCCGTACCCGATTCATCGCTCACCGGCCCTGTACGGTCCCCTCAGACCTGGATGCGCGCCTTATCGTGGTGCTACACCGTGCCCGCGCTGCGTCCCGTTACAGCGCGGATATCAACTATCTGGTGAACCGCATGTCTTACGCAGACTGGCAGCGGCTTAAGGAACGTGCCAACGAGCTCGATTCAAACCTGGCCTACAGCGCGGCCATAGGCGGGCTTGAACAGTACCGAGGCGATCGCGACTATCTGCTGTGGCTTTCCGTTTCGCAGGATGTCCCCCACTACGTTCAGTGGATTGGTCGGCTTCGGTCGGCAACCACCCTGCGCGATAAGCTACGCACCCTGAAGAACATCTTCTTCGTCAATAAGGACCACCTGGCCATGCAGCTTGGCCGTACCCCCACGCGTGCCGAGGTGCGTGCCAAGTTCTTTGAACGCTTCGGAATCGAGGTGAAAAAATGACCGCAGAATCCCCTCAGCCCGTGTATGGTATCCCCGAAAATATCGCCTACGTACATTCCGAGGAGTTCGCCAAGTACTCCCCCACCGCCACGTATATCGCGAATCTAGACACCGGGGAGCACTCTATCCTGCAGGGCTCGGCCTCCATCATCTGGGGTCTTTTCGAGGAACCCACGAGCGAGGAGGAAGCGATTGAGACCATCTGTGAGCTCTACGAACAGCCCGCAGAGGTTATCGCGCCGCAGATTCAGGCGTTCATCCCAGACCTGCTCTCCAAGAACCTCCTGGAGACTCTCTAGGGCCTCTCTGTAGCTCGAAAAACGGGCACAACGTAAGAAGGCGGGGGTGGTCAGACTTTTTTAGTCTGACCACCCCCGCCTTCTTTGTCTCCATGAACGAGCGGAGAGCACGAACAAGCGGGAGAAGCGCCTTTACTGGTCTTCGGGAAGCGCCTGGATGTAGGACTTCAGCCGGCTGATGAACCGTGCCTCCGAGAAACTATCCACGTACTCACGGATGTAGTCGGCGTCCCAGTCCTTCGGGTTGAAGACCTCCAGGGCCGCCTGCAGCTGCTCCACCGTGGGCTGATCGATGAACACGCCCGTCTTACCCTCCTGAATCGTATCCAGGAAGCCACCCGCACGGTACGCGATGACCGCCTTGCCGCTCGCTCCGGCCTCCAGCGGAGTGATGCCGAAGTCCTCGTAGGAAATTGCCAGCAGCGCCAGGCAGTGGCGGTAGGCGTAGCGCAGCTGCGCATCCGTCACACCCGAGGCAATCCGAATCGTGTCACCCGCAATCTGTTGCAGGTGTTCCTTCTCGGGACCGTGGCCAATCACCAGCAGTTTCTTGCCCAGGTTATTGCAGGCTTCCACGGCCTTGTCCACGTTCTTGTAGGGCAGCAGACGCGAAACAATCAGGAAGTAATCCTCCCCGCTCATGAACTCTTCAAGACCCGGAATCGGCTCCGTCGGGGCTTTAGGGTCCACCGAGTGCGGAGGGAAGAAAATCGGAACGTCCTTCTTACCGTACACGTTCTCGATGCGCTTCTTAATGACGCTGGCGTTCGCCACGTAAACCGCCGAGCGGTGCGCTGCCCAGTGATCCCACAGCATCAGCGCCGGACGTAGCGTCTTCAGCAGCAGCGGCACGGGACCGGTGCTCTTCTCGCCCAGGTACTGATCGCTCAGGTAGAGCCAGCGAGCCGGCGAGTGGCAGTAGATAAACTTGCGACCCGCGTAGTTGAAGCCGTGCGCCCAACCCGTCGTCGATACCACGGCACGCTCTGCGGGAACCTTCAGAAGGGAGGAAGCCAGCGGAAGAATCGGCAGGGCCATGCGGTGGTTACGGCGCAGGTAGCCAATCTTGTTCAGAGGACTCGTGATGATTTTCGCGTCCTTGAACTCGGGGAACGTTCCCTCCGGGTCGTACAGGGTCGTGTAAATCGGGGCGTCCGGGAACGCGCGATGCATGGCCAAGACCACGCGCTCGGCACCTCCGCGCTGAGTCAGGTAGTCGTGAGCAATTGCGATTTCCTCTGTTGCCTCCGGCTTCACAAAGGGTACGTAGCGACGCACCAGGTGCGCCACCTTCTTCAAGCCCTTCGGAATATCTGCCAGCACCGCATCGGGATTCTTTGGCCCGGTGAACGGAGCGGAGGTCAAGAGCTGAGCGAGTGACATTTTCTTTTCCCTCCTAGAAAACTTTCTGTGCGCGTTCGGGGTAGTGAATACCTGCGTAGGATGCAGCCTCAACCTGCAGAGCCACCAGCTTCTCGGCCAGCTTCGCCGGCAGTTTGAGCAGAATCTTATCGCTCGCATCGCCCAGGGTCTTGATGGTCTTTTCGGTCGTGAACCGGGCCAGGGTCTTTACGAGGAAACCCCACGGGCCGCTCGGGTTCGGGGCCGGATGCGCGGCATCTCCGTGCTTACGGACGAAAATCGTGCGGGCAGATCCCGAATGTAGAGCGCGCAGGGCACGCACCGCGGTGGTGGTGGCCTCAGCATAGTGCTTGACCTCAACCTCGTCAGAAATAATGATGCGGCCACCGGCATCGTGCACCATCTTGCCCATGTCTACGTCTTCCCAACCGTAGAGGCGGTAAGCCGGATCATAGCCTCCGGTACGCTCGTAGAACTCAGCGGAAATCGACGAGTTTCCGTTCCAGTACAGCCAGCGTCCCTCTTCGGCCACGCTCAAGGCGCCTTGCTTAAAGCGCGCATCGCGGAAGTTACCGTACACACGGGAGTACGGGGTGTCCGGGTACACGTTCTTGAGGGTACCGATCACGCCGTCGTAGTCGCGGTGCAGACGAATCTGGTTAGCGACGTAATCGGGAGCCGGCTGCAGGTCGTCATCGCAACGGATGAGGATATCGGCATCAGCCGCGCGGTGGCCGGCGTTCAGCGCCGCCACTCGGCCGCGGTTCTCCTCAAAGACAATCTTGGTCAGGTTCAGCTTGCCCTCGGCGATGTAGCGATCAACCACGGCCTCGCTGTTATCGATATCGCCATCGAGAACCACGATGACCTGGAAGTCCTTCTCCGTCTGCTCGGCAAGCGCATCCAGCGGGTAGTGCAGAATCTCCGCGCCACCGCGAGAGGGGATAATGACCGCAGCCTTGTAACGGTGAGTCGTCATGCTTTTCCTTCGGGTTGAGGTGAGATGAGAGTTTGAGTGAAATATCCCGTGGGGAGGGATCGGGCGTAGGGATTAGCCAGCGAAGCGTTCCAGCACCTCGCCTACGCGCACTTTACCGGCCTCGGGTGAGTAGTTTTCCTGCCAACGCCAGAACAGTTCGGAGGTGCGTTCCGCCAGGTCGGAGGAGTTCTCGCGTAGCTCCTCCCCCAGGCTCTTGATGGCGGCGGCCAGGTCCAGAGGCTGACCGGCCGAGACGATATAGGGGTAGGATTCGCCGCCCACGACCTCGGCTAGGGCGCCGGCATCACTCACAATGACAGGGATGCGGGCGCTCATCGCTTCAGCAACCACAAGGCCGAAGGACTCGGGCGCAATGGAGGGAACCACCAGCATATCGATGGAACCAAAAAGTTTGTCCGGGGTGGTCCAGCCGAGTCGGGTGCTGAAAGACGACACCTGCTTCAGCGCTTCCTCCACCTCGGTACGCTCCTCATCCGAGGCAAACACGGGTTCACCGCCGATAACCAGGTCATAGACGACCTCGTCAGCATTCAAGGCGCTCATGGCCGAGCAGAGGGTCGCGATACCCTTCGAGGGGGTCAGACGGCCCAGGTACCCCACGCGCAGGCGGCGATCGCCCACGCTGTGGTCCAGGGCGGTGGACACGCCGCTCACCCAGTTTGCAAAGACTTCGCTGCCGGGGCAGGAGTGCTCCACATAGCGGCTGGGCACCAGGGTCACGGAAGCTTTGCGGCGGGCGAAAGGCACCAGCTTGGCGTTCAATCCGGCCGGTAGCTGGTGCAGGTGCACGATGCGGTTCTTACGGCCGCCAGTAGCCGCAGCAGGAACCAGACCGTTACACCACAGCAGAACGTCCTTGTGGCGAGCGTGCCAGACGCGCAGCGCCAGCATGTACTGGGCTCGGTTTTTCGCCGGAAGCACGACGCGGGCGAAGCCCTCATCGGCGGCCGCCTCCACGAGCTGATTGGGCTCGGAGGGGCCGACGATGGTGACCTTATAGCCAAGGCTCCGGGCCGCGCGGGCCACGTTCAGGAGCATGACCTCGCCGCCGCCAATATCGCCGTTATTGGTAGCTATATAAAGCTCTTTCATCGTTATGCTTTCCTCGCCCGCTGACGGATAGAACTGACGTCAAACGATTTAGAAGTAGGTGACTTCTTAGGAATTTCTTGCTGGGCTACAGCGGCAGGAGCTTCCTTCTCGATGAGCTGGCCCTTCTGCTGTGCAGGTTTCTCAGCGTTGCCCTGAACCTTCTGCGTAGCATCTGAAATAGGTTCATGATGTCCGCTGTCCGAAGCGTCTAGATCCTTGTCCGGGTTCAGGTACAGCAATGCAAGACCCACCACGATAGCCCAAGGCACCGTCAGAATCACCTCGCCAAGACGCTGAGAGGTAATAATGATGATCACCATTGCGGCTTCGGCAATAACAATGCGCTGAGCACGCGGCTGCTTCCAGATGAATGCAGCAGAAATCATCAGGGCTACAATCACAATCATATAGAGCCATCCAGCCTCCTGGACCAGCGTCATATATGAATTGTGAAAGTAGAAGTAACGATTCTGAAGCGGAACCTGTGCAGTACCCAGACCACCGCCGTACCACGGAACCACATCAATCATGCGGTACATGGTTTCGTCGATTCGTTCACGCAGAAGGTCACTACCAAGTCGTTCCGCGAAGGCACCAGCACGCGCGAAATTATCTTCCAGGTAGTTCACAGCCAGGTAAAACAACCACGCAAGAACTGTTTTACCAAACAAATTCAGGCGATGAGAAAAGTACAACCACAGGACAGCAAAAGCATATGCGGCAAGAGAGGTACGGGAACCCGTCAGCCACAGCATACCTGAGGTAACAACAAGAGCAGCGATACGGTGACTTGTTTTACGGACCATAGCGACAAACAGGAAGCCGAAAATTGCGTAATACAGACCTGACTGATTCTTATCGTTCAACCAACCGGTCAGCGTACCGCCGTAGTTATTCGGTGCGATGCCCGCATAAAATCCAATGAGGTTAAAAATAAGACCCGCTGTCACACCAAAGATGAGGGAACGAATGTCAACCCTCTTTTGAGCAATCTGCAACGCCAGAAGAAGGACCACAGCCATACGGATTGCGCGGCGAATCGCTTCGTCAACAGAAATCCCGTTAAAAGCTACACTTTCGAACAAAGCCCAGCCAACAGCAAACAAGATGATCGAGAAGAACAAGGAGTTATACCTTGTCTCCAAGGTGGCAGGTTTTGTCAGCTTGTACAAGACAAGCAACATCACAACAACCGTACCCACAGGCATGGTCACAACGGGCGTAGGGATACCGATGAAGATCAGGCCGAAACCAGCCCAAAAATCAAGCATTGTCAGCCTTGAGACGCTGCCGATAAGGTACTTTGCTTCACCCGCGGTCGCCTGCCCAATGCGATATGTCTGGAGAGAATTAGGCTTTTTGTCCTGCTGAGAAGCTGCGGTCTCTGTACTTTGTGAGAAAGACACAGTCATTTCTTCTCCAATGTGCGAGTGTAAATATCAACCGTCTGAGCAGCCATCTGCTCGTTCGAAATCCAGGTGAAAGGCTCAGACTCGCCCTTCTGCAGCTGCGCGCGCATAGCCTGCAGAACGTCCTGAGTCAGGGTTGCACTCTGGCGCTCCACCAGCTCGTCGGCGCTCAGGATCTCCGGGTTGCCGCCCACAGCGGTAGCAACCGTCTTCAGACCGGCTGCCTTAGCATCCAGCAGAGTGTAGGAGCAGTTCTCCCACACCGACAGCTGAACAATCATGTCGCTACGGCCCATCGCCTCAATCGGGTTAACAAAGCCGCTGAAGGTCACCGAATCGCCCAGGTTCAGACGCTGAGCCTGAGCCTGCAACTCGGGCGCCAAATCGCCAGAGCCCGCAATCTCAAGATGAGCCTGCGGGTAATCAACACGAAGCTGCGCAAAAGCGTCCAGCAGCACGTCGATGCCCTTCTCAGGGGACAGACGAGAGAGCGAAAGAATACGAGGACCGCCCTCGGCAGGTACACGCTGCTGCTCAACAGCCGCATGCACCTCGGGGATGTCCACGCCGTTGTACACCAGCTCCACGCCACGAGCGCCCCACTTGGCGCGCATCTGATCGGCGGTAGAACGGGAAACAGCAATTGCCTGGTCGGTACCCCACAGGCGCACACGGTGCACGGTCTCCATGAGCTTAGAACGCCAGGAGCTACCGTGGTACACCGAGTCATTACCGGCAATACCGTGCTCGGTGGTCAGAAGCTTCGGCACGCAGGTGCCGCGCTTGATGACGCTACGGATGCGTAGCGTGTTGACTACAGCGGTCGCGACAACATCCGCATACGCCAGGTGGCTGTGCACAATATCCGGGCGGAGCTGCTCAATAGCCTTCTGCAAAGAAGCAAAGGACGTCTTGAAACCGTAGTCGGGGCCGAAGTCAGCCTTGATAACGGTGACGCCCAGTTCCTCAAGGCGGCTCGTGAGCTTACCCTCGGGTGCGAGAACCACCAGGTTAAAGCCGGGGAGCCCGGCACGTGCCATATCGACAACGTGCCGAGCTACTCCACCAAAATCGGGAACCGGAACGACCCAAAGAGCCGTTGGTGTAGAGGTCATGCCTTAGTCAACTTTCGAGTGAGGAAAGAACGGAAGGATGCAGAAACCTTAGTTTCAATAGAAATATGCACCAGGTAGGCGAAGCAAATCACCAAAACCAATGCAATAATACGTGCCCCCCAGGGGCCAGCCACCGGGTAGAACAAATCCACCAGCATATAGCCGACCATAGCGTGGCCCAAGTACAGGGGGTAGGAAATACGTCCCAAGAAATTCAGCGGACCCCTCGAAAGTACCGGAACGTTCTTCAGGTATACAACGATGAAGAACACCAGGCTAATCAGCGCCACACCGATTCCATGAGCAAGATCATGCATCAGCGCTGCGTTGAGGGAAGCCAGAATCGCAAAGTACGGAATGTGCCAGGTGAACTTTCGATCATGACTGTACATGAAGAACATCATGCCCAGACTAAAGAGCGAAGAATGTTCCGCAACCGCAGCCCACACAATCATCTTCGGTGCTCCACCGAGAGAAGCCTCAGGGTGGAAAAGCAGACACAGAGCCGTACCGATAACCGACCAGGTAAGCAGAATCGTAGTCAGCTCCCCACGGTAAATCTTTCCCTTCCTGATAATCAGGTACAGGGCGACCATCACGTAGAACTGCAGTTCCACTGCCAGCGTCCAGTACACCTGATCCACGTTATCCACACGCAGGAAGCGTTGCAGCATTGTCGTGTTGATCAGGGTCTGCGGAATCGTAATATGGCGTCCGGGGTTTCCGTAGATGAAATACACCAGAGCCGATACCGCCAGCGCAAACCAATAGGTCGGGTAGATACGAGAAAAACGCGAAATCACGAACTTCAGTGCCGACCCGCTCTTGATGGCGCTGAGCAGAATCACGAAACCAGAAATGATGAAGAAGAGCTGAACACCCAACTCACCCAGGGCGATGTCATAGGGCGAAGGAGCAGTCCGCGGATAGTTCTCCGTAGCGGGAACACCCAGGTGATAAATCACCACGGTAATAGCAGCCAGGCCGCGGAACCCGTCCAGCTCCCGGAAACGCCCGGGAGTGATGAAGTCCTGATCTAGAACATCATCCTCCCGAGCTTTTACGGTCTGAGACTTGGTCATAGACGCTGATCCTACAGCCACTTCTCGAGGCGGTCCAGGGCGGTGAAGAAGCCTTCACCATTGTTGATGTGGCCCTGCCAGATTTCGGGAATGAAGGATGCCTTCGGGGCCAGCTCACGCAGCTGCTTGCCCAGTGCGGCCCAGTCCACGTCGCCTTCGCCAACCTGAACACCCTCACCGTCAACGCCGACGCCGTCCACCAGGTGCAGGTGAATCGACAGCGGTGCCAGCTGCTCGACAGCCTCCGACAGCGGAATGTTCAGGAAGTTAGAAGCCAGCATGGTGTGGGAGATGTCCAGGCAGAGCGCGGTGTCGTAGGTACGCGAGAACTCCGCGGTATCCTTCGGATCCAGGAACAGGTTGTGGTACTGCTGACCACCCATCAGCCAGGGGTACGGGGGCAGGGTCTGAGCGGCCAGGCGCACGCCGGATGCGTCCAGGTGCTTCAGGGCCTCGCCGATGCGCTCGTACTTTTCGGCACGCTCGGAGACGGGGATGTGCTTGTCCTTGGTAAAGCCACCCATGGTCACAACCATGATCGGGTCCTCATCCACGGTGAAGTAGCGGGTCAGGTCACGGGTGATGTCGATGGTGCGCTGCACCTCGGCGATGGAGCGTTCCCACACCTCGGGATCCTTCGAAGCGAGGTCCACGAGGAAGTCGCCAGCGAAGAGGTCGGGCAGGTGGGTGGTGAAGCCCATGTCCAGCTTGGAGTCGAAGACATCGTCGATGTTGATGTCCAGGTCCTTGTAGGAGAAGTGGAACTCCAGGAAGTCCGGCTTAGCCTCTTCAATCAGCGGCTTGTAGTCGTGGTAGCGGACGGGCAGGCCCCAGGGGCGATCGAACTTGAAATCGCGGCGGGTGACCAGGTCATCCTTCAGGTCGCCCTCGAAGAAGAACGAGCCTTCTTCAACGTCGCGCTGCATGGTACGGCCGACCAGCTGCGGCAGGTGGTTCGGCTGCAGGCCGCGGCCGGGAGACTTCACGGCCACGTCGGCCTCGGTCACGACCTCGCCCTTAGCGATGTGGCGGGTAGCGACCAGGGACTTGGCCAGGTTCACGCGGTTCATCAGCTCACCGGTGGACACCTCGCGGGGAGCGGCAGAACCGATAGCTGCCTCAACCTCGCGAATCTGCTGGACCATGGCCTTGAATTCCTCGGGCAGCAGAGAGACGGTGTGGTCGTTACCCTCAAGGGTCTTGTCGGTGGTGAAGTGCTTCTCGATGATCTTTGCACCGCGAGCAACGGCGGCAATCGGCACGTGGTAGCCACGCTCGTGGCCCGAGTAACCGACCAGGCACTGGCCAATCTCTGCCAGGCGGTCCATGTAGGCCAGGTTCACGTCCTTGAAGGGTGCGGGGTAGGCCGACTGGCACTGCAGCAGGGCGTAGGATGCGCCGGCGTTGCGCAGCAGGGCCACGGACTCGCGAATCTCTTCCTCGCGGCTCATACCGGTGGAAACCAGCATGGGCAGACCGCGGGATGCGACGTCGCGCAGCAGCTCGTGGTTGGTCAGGTCAGCAGAAGCAATCTTCATGCCCTGAATACCGTAGTCGACCAGTGCCTGCACCGAGGGGGCGTCCCAGGGGGTGCACATGATGTCCATGTTGTGCTGCTTGACGTGGTCGAAGACCTCGTACATCTGGTCCACGCTCAGGGAGAAGCGGGAGAGCAGGTCCAGGGTGTACTGCACGCCCAGGTCCTCGCCAGCGGTGGCTGCACCGCGCTGACGGTAGAGGGCGTCCATGTCACGCAGCTGGAACTTCACGGCGTCGGCACCGGACTCAACGGCCAGGTCCACCAGTTCCTTAGCGAAATCAACGCTGCCCTGGTGGTTGTTACCAATCTCGGCGATGATGAAGGCCGGAGAGTCCTCGCTGATGGTGTGCTTACCGATGCGCAGGACGTCCTGCTCATCCATGGCGAGTGCCACGAGGTGGCCACGCTCGTCGGTCAGCGGAACGTGGTTAATACCCTTGGCGAAGTAACCGCGCAGGGTCTCGGGGTCGGCATCTGCCGGAGCGGTCTGCGGGTTGGTGTTAGCGGCATCCAGGGCGCTGGTCTCCAGGGATGCGGTCGGGTTAGCAATCAGCCAACGACGGAAGTCGCCGTCAGAGAGCGAACCGCGCAGGATACCGGACTCGTTCACCAGGAAGATGATGCGCTGGCCGTTGGCAGAAATCTTCTGCAGTGCGGTAAGAATCGGGTCTTCAGCGAAGACCACATACGGGGCGATATTACGTTCAATAATCATAGGTTTGAACCTTTTCGTTTGAGTGTTCTATTGAATGACTGAGTGCCGGTCAATCCGGGATGGCGACGAAAATGTCGCCGGATGAGGGTTACTTGCTCTCGTTCAGAATCTGAGTGAGCTGATGTTCCGCCACGGAGAAGTCAATCGGCGCGTCGATGTCGACACCCTCAACCTCGTTGAGCATGAACAAGTCAATCGTACCGCCGGGGTAGCCGGCCAGGCGGTTGTGGTGCTCCGTGTACACGGGGGTCTTCGTGATGTACATGGAGCCGTTCTCGCGGTAGCGGAAGGTTTCCTTAGTCAGCTCCTGACGGCGCGGACGGTGCATAATCTCGAAGGCTGCGGTGGGTTCCCCATCGGCGTGCCAGGTCCAAATGAACGGACCGATCGGAATCACGCCGACCATGGAGTCCTTGTCGTTCTCGACAAACTGGCGGACCGCGCGTGCCAGGGTTCCGGGCAGACGCACGGGGCTGGTTGCCTGCAACAGCATGACGGCTTCGGGTGCCCAGCCGTTCTCGGTGTAGAACTCGATGGCGTGCTCGACGACCGGCTCGGTTGCGGTGGTGTCCTCCGCCAGGTGGGCCGGGCGAATGAACGGCACCTCGGCGCCGTACTCGCGGGCGATATCGGCCAGCTCGGCATCATCGGTGGAGACGACAACGCGCAGCTCGTGCTCACCGGCAAGCTCTTCCTTCGCCGCCAGGGCCTGCTCGATGGTCCACGCCACGAGCGGCTTACCCGCAATCGGGCGCAGGTTCTTGCGCGGAATGCCCTTCGAGCCGCCGCGTACGGGAATGACGCAGAGAATACGCATTATGCCTCCAGAGTTTCGATGATGAGTTCAGCGATGCGGCGTGCCGGTTCCTTCTCAGGCTGAACCGGTGCGGGGGTGGGTTCGCTCCCCCACCGGTTCATGCCGTAACGGTCCCAGAATTCCACAAGCCATGCGGGCGGTGCCGGGTGGTACACCCAGGCCGGGATACCGCGGATAGCCGCCTCCAGCACTCCGGTGGAGAAAATCGACACGACGGGGTTCGGTACCTCGTTCAGCGGGGTGCCGGAACGATCGATGCGGATGCCTTCCTTCTCCCACAGCTTGTGGGTCAGCACCGACAGCTTATCCTTCTCGCTCGGATGCGGGCGGTAGCTTCCGCCGAACTTCTTCAAGAAAGAGTGCGAAGCATACGCGAAGGATGCACGTGGCAGTTCCGCACCGTGCATCTGACCCAGGAAAATCGATTCCAGGTCGTTCTGCTTCTGTGCCTCAGCACCGGCTGCCTTCTGCGCTGCCAGGTAGAGCAGCTGCGAACCCACCGCGTGAGTCGTGACGTCGCGGCGACCCGATGCCCAGAACTCGGCGTCAGCTTCGCTGAAAGCCAGCAGGGTGCATCCTACCGGCAGCGGCGGTGCCTGAGGTACCAGCAGCCCGTGCTGAACCATCCAGTACTCAGCGCCGATTGCACGAGAGAATTCGTAGGCTGCGGCACCGCGTCCAAGGAACTGTGCGGCAGAAAGAACAATACGGATATCCGGCAGGAGGCTCATCAGCTCATCGCCGGAGATTTCCCGCTCAGACCAGTCCTTGCGAGAGTAGCGCTCGCTGGCATACTGTCCGTCCAGGCACTCGCTAGCGTCCTCAGGAACCCACAGAGCAACATCGACAGCGTCCAGATGCTTGAGAGGCTCCAAGATTGCGTTGCGGTTCGTCGGAGAGAACGAATCCATAACAATCAGCACTTGAGGCTTAGTACCGCGAGTGTACAGAAGACCGCGTACAGGTTCCTCCGCGCCGGCCCGAGAACGTGCGGAGTCAAGAAGCGAATTCAGCTTGTATTTAGCCCACTTCAGCTTCTTCTGACGCCTCTGCCATGCCTGCCAGGCATCCAAATCCAGAGGGTACTTAAGCATCCTGCTTCTCCCCCGAACGGACTCGAATAACGGTAGCGGGGATACCCACAGCCACGGCATTAGCCGGGATATCGCGGGTGACCACAGCCCCAGCACCAATCACAGCGCCGTCTCCGATGGTGACGCCACCGAGCACAGACACATTCTGACCGAGGAAAACGCGATCACCAATCACGATGTCACCACCGGGCTGCACATCGTGCAGAGAGTCCAGAGGATGTTCGCCAGAATTGACCATCACATTATCGGCAAAGACACAGTCCTTACCAATAGTCACATTCGACAGAGCGTGAATATGGCTACGGTGACCAACGTAGGTACCGGAACCAATACTCAGAATACCGCCAGCTTCAGAAGCAATCCACGCATCCTCATAGATTGCAATCTGGTCGCCAAGGTAGATGTTCTCTACACCGACCATGCGCAGGGGACGAACAAGAACAGTGCCCGATCCGAAAGAGCCAAACGCTCGCGAGTACAGGATCTTACCCAGCAGGTCTGCCATGTGCCAACGCACACTCGGCATCTTAGTCACAATCTTAGAAAGGTTTAGGCCCATAGCTGCTCCAAAATCTTTACACGCTGATCGAAGGTGTGCTCGGCCAAAGTGCGCTTTTGACCGGCTTCACGAATCTGACGAGCCCACTTCGGCTCACGGAAAATACGGGTACAGATCTCAATGAGCTCATCGATGCTCTCGTAGACCAGAACCTCTTCGCCAGGAATGTAGTAGCGATCCACATCAGCACGGTCAATCACCTGCAGAGCGCCCACGCCGGGAGCCTCAAAGGTACGCATGGTGAAACCATCCTGATTATTGTGGATGTTCAACGTTGCCGGGGAGGACGCCATAATGCCATACGCCTCAGAGCGGTCAATATCGCGACCTGCGGGCACGCCGGAATCCTTGAACTGCTTAGTGCGCAGAATATCGTAGGGGTGACGCGACCAAGCACGACCGTAAGCACGCACCGGCAGACCGGCTGCGACCAGCGCCTGCAGGGTCTCCTCACGGTTGGGGTACTTGGCGCCCACGAAGTTGATGGAGTCCTCACGCACGGGAATAACCGGGCAGTGGGTGTCATAGGCGTTGGGCATGTCGAGCACCTCGAAGCCCTGCTCGCGCAGGTGCTGCGCGTCCAGCGGGCTGTAGCTTGCCAGCGAACCCAGGTGGTGCAGGTCCTCTTCGGTGTAGCTCATGCGGCGCATCTCGTCGTAGAGCCAGGTGCCGTAGCGAACGCCGGAGGTTTCCAGCAGGTCCCACCATTCGCGGGAGAGCATGTCGCCCTTAATGACCAGCACAATATCGGGGCGGAACTCGTTGAAAGCGTCAATAGCCTTTCGAGTTGCCTGAGCCGCGAAGCTTTCGGGGCGGTACTTCTCGGGCAGCTCGTGGGCGAGCTTGTTGAGGATGCGCTCGGACAGAGTACCGGGGGCATCGTAGATGTGGGTGCGCACATCGTATCCGTGCACTTCCAGGGACGCTTGAATCGCCTTCCAGTACCCGTGGAATGCGGGTGAGAGTAGTAGAAGTTTGGGCTGAGTCATATGAGGATTGGATCCTGTCGGCGTTTGCTATAAGAACCCGCAGGGTAAAACCGTGCGGTGCTATGTGTTGGAGTGAAGCAGAGAGGTACGTTTCAAGCAAAGCTTGCGCTCAAACATACCTACTAAAATTTTACAACGAAAGCAGAAGATGACACATGCTTACGCAGTGTGTCACCTCCAACGTTTAGCTATGGGGCGCTCCGCACCGGGCGCGGACGCTAGAGCTAGTTTTCGCGGCGCTCGGCCTTGGCGATGCGCTCCAGTTCGGCGGCGAGGAAGCCGCGAGCGTCCACATCCTTATTGCGCAGCGCACGCACAGAGTTCACGAGGAAGTTCGCGTAGCTGGTCGCACGCAGGGCTACGGCCAGCTTCTTTTCCCAGCCCCACTTGTCGGCGTAGATGAAGCGTGCGGTGGTCAGCCACTGGATGCGACGCTCCGAGGGGGAAGATCCGCCGCCCTCGTGGGTAACGGTTACCGAGGGAATCAGGTAGCGGTCCACACCGGCCTGCGAGAGGCGGTACTGGAAGTCCACCTCTTCGCTGTTCATGTAGAAGCGCTCGTCCATGCCGCCGAGGCGGTTGAATACGGCGCGAGGCACGACCATGCAGGCGCCCATAACCCAGTCGACCTTCGCGTCGGAGGTTCCGGTGCATGCCTCAACGTCGTGTCCAACGCCGCGGTGCCACCAGTTGGTCGGCTTGAAGCGAGCCAAGGGGGTGAACCATTCCCAGGCGATGTGTCCGGCGGTGGGGAACTTGCGGGCCACCCACTGCTGCTGGCCGTCGTGGCCAATAATTTGGGGGCTAGCCAGCACCTCGCCGTGGCGTTCCACGGCTGCGAGCATGCGCGAGACGAAGGTGTCATCCAGCTCCAGGTCGCTGTTGAGGATGAAAACCCATTCGCCGGTCGCGGCAGCGACACCGGAGTTCACGGCCTTACCGAAACCGCCGTTGACGGCACGGCGCACGACGGTCACGCCCTCAACCTCGGGGAACGGGGTAGGAGAAACGTCATCAGAGACAACGATTTCAATATCGGCGGGGTCAATACCCTGCTGAGCACGCAGCGTGTCGATAATGGCGAGAACCGGTTCCGGCTCACCGTAAAACGGGATGACCGCAGAAACGCGGGGTGAGTGGGTCATAACATGTCCTTTGAGCGAGGGGGGCGGGCCGCATCAGTGGATGGGGCCCGGAGGTAAGAAAAGAAGCTGAGGCGTGGAGAAGGGCGATTGCGCCAACGCGTCTGTACTATTCGTACCACTGCGTCGCCACAACCGCCCCGCATCTGTTAGTCCGGCAGCTGGCCCAGGCGAACGAGGTTCGCAAATTCTTCGTTTGCCGCCTGAACTTCCTTGAAAGTTCCCTTATTGGCAATGCGGCCCTGGGAGAGGTACACCAGCTGATCAACGTTGCGCACCGTGGAAAGACGGTGAGCCACGATAATCACGGTAATCTCCTTGGAGATGCGGTTAATGGTCTGAGTAATCTTGTGCTCAGTCTCATTGTCCAGCGCACTGGTTGCCTCATCCATAACCAGCAGGCTCGGGTTGCGGTACATCGCACGCGCAATACCCACACGCTGACGCTGACCACCGGAGAGGCGGTTACCATTCTCACCAATCGGAGTGTTGATGCCATCTTCCAAGGTCTCGACAACGGGCATCAGCTCCGCCAGCTCAAGGCAGTAGAGCACTCGCTCATCATCGATGTACTGCTTGGGAATGCCGAAGGCGACAGCCTCACGCAGAGTACCGTTACCCAGGTACGGATCCTGAGGAACATAACCAATCTTCTGGTACCAAGCATGCAGGTCAGCGTGGATGTCCTTACCCTGGCTAGAAATCGTGCCGCTCGTCGGGGTCAGCAGACCAAGAATCAAGTCAACCAGAGTAGTCTTACCCGAACCGGAGCCACCCACGAAAGCAACCGAGGTACCAGCCGGCACATCCAGCTGAATGTCTTTGAGAACGTCCTTATCACCATCCGGGTAACGGTAGACCAGGTCGTCAATTTGAACATCCACGGGGTCAATTCCCGAGTTGATGATGGTTGCCGGATCAATTTCATCCTTGAACTCAACCATCTGCAGGCGCTGCTCTTCGGGGCTCATCGAGCGGATAACCTTAGCAACCTCTTCACTAGCGAACTCGTTCGCACGGATACCGCCCAGGGAGGCAATCATACGGGTCGCGTTCGGAAGGATGCGGATACATGCGGTTGCGAAAAGCATCAGGGAGGGAAGACCATCAGCACCCTGAGTCGAAGTCACCAAAGCCAGCAGACCAGCGATACCCACGATGAAAATAATTTCAAGCGAATACTTGGGGAAGTCGTTCAGGAACGAGAGGTTAACATCGCTTTTAACGCTTCGTACTGCGGGCTCGCGGTACTGCTCGATAGCAGCCTTGTGTGCATTCGTAATACGAATTTCGCGGAAACCCCTGATGTCGTCCAGCAGGAAGCGCAAAGCGTCTCGACCCGCACGTGCCGTTATCTCACCATACTTCGCGTTACCGCGGCGCAAGAAGAGCTGCATGATAGCGATGGTGATGCCGAAGTATGCGAAAGCAACCAGCGCAGGAATCGGCATGACGCACAGAATCATGATGAGCAGCACGATGATAGACAGGAAATCGCCCACAAAGTTAATAATCGATCCCACAAAACCGCGGTACGCAAACACCACGTAGGTGCTAATCAGATACGCGGTTTCCTCAGGCTGAGACTTCCTGTGATTGAAGTAGCTATCCTTCATGTAATGGTTGAGGATAGTCGTCGACGTCGCCAGCTGCTGGTAGCCGGTGAACTTCAGGCTCCAACGCTTAAAGAGGAGCGCAGCGATACCCTTAATCACAAAGGCGAGCACCAGGACAATACCCAAATAGAGCACCAAATCAGAACGCTGAGGGTTGCCGAAGATATCAGAAATTACAGCCAGGTAGCCGGTAATTTCAGCACCCATCGCAATATTCATAATGGGAAGAATGGCCGCAACACCGACCATTTCCATTAGCGAAAGAAGGAATAGGCCGATTAGATTCACAATTAGTAGCGTAAAGCTCCGTCCTGGGAAAAAGATACGAAGCTTAGTGTAAATACTCTTCATTGGTCCTCGTTGGTGAGTGTTTGCACTGGCTTCCGAGTGAGAAGAAGCCCAGCATTTCACGCCAATTCTAGCATGTGACCTCTAAACCCTTTCGCTATAAAGTTTGTACTTTAGGTCATCATCACGTCCCCAGGTTGAAGCTTTCAGAGCGACCTACATTGAAGATGTATCGGACGAGGCCTTAGGGAATTCGCCACACTCGAGATTCAGAAACCTTTGAAGAGTCAAGCAACTCGGTATGATAGATACTATTCGTTCAACTTCACCCGACACTTCCGGCTTCCCTGTTCACCGTTGGGTATGTTCAAGAGAAAAGGCTTTTGATGGGCATCTTCAACATCAAGTCCTTGAAGGACAAGTACACCCGGGGCTCCGCAGAGGAGATCACCGACTCCTCCAAGGCCCCCGAAACCACCGCGACTACTGCGCCGGCATCCGCCCCCTCCATTGCGGAAGGGGTCCGCTCACTGATCCAGAACAACCCCGACCTGGCAGGCAAGAACCGCCGCGGTGCCGCCCAGCGCTCCATGGTCCCTTCGGGTTCGCTCCGCGAAGTCATGGGCGAGTATGAGGCTCACTCCCCCGCCGAGGTCGCCGTTCAGACGCCCCTTCCCAAGGCATCCGAGCCTTCCCGCGCCGAAGAAATCTCTGAGGACGGCACCGTCACCATTGACGCGCAGCCGCTGAGCCTCACCGAAACCTCAGGTACCGCCGCCGATATCCTCCCCCTGGACGAACCGTCTGCTGAGGACTCCTCCTCACGCTCCGTTCACGCCAAGGAACACCACACGCCCACCGTCGCCTCGGGTGTTCTGGCCGACACCGCAGAAGAGCCCGCTCCGGCAGCCCCCGCGGCACGTGAGGAGACCGCAAGTGCCCCGCAGGGTGAACGCGAACGCACCCCGCTCTTCAAGCTCTCCCCCGGCACCTTCACCCGCAGCGGCGCCCACGACACCGACGGCCCCTTCCAGGCGCTCTTCGTGTGCACCGGCAACATTGCCCGCAGCGCCTCCGGCGAGGTCATTTCCAAGCACCTGGCGGCAGAGTACGGGCTGGAGGACAAGTGGACCTTCGCCAGCGCCGGTACCGGCGCGCTGGTCGGTCAGGGCGTGTACGAGCTCATCGCCAACGAGCTCATCGAGCGTGGCTACAACCCCGAGGGTTTCGCCTCCCGTCAGCTGACCGAGGAGATTATTAAGAACGCGACCATCATCCTGGTCGCGGAGAAGGTGCACGCCGACTGGATCGTGCGCGAGTGGCCCCAGTACCACTCCAAGATCGTGCTGCTCAAGCAGGCTGCACGCCTTCGTGAGGAAGCGCGCCGTGCCGAGCCGCTCTCCTACCTCTACTCCTACGGTGGCACTCCCCTCGCGAGCGATAAGCTCGAGGACCCCTACCGTCGAGGCCCGGCCGCCGCGAAGAAGGCCGTGGACGAGGTTGAAGAGTCGCTACGCGTGATTCTGCCGTGGCTGGCGCGAGCCCACCGCTAAATCTCCGCAATACAGAATCTGCAGGGGCCTGTCCCCCCCCTCTGAAACGTAGAAAATCCCCCGCTACCACAACCGTGGTAGCGGGGGATTTTCTACAGCCTATTCAAGCCCTAGTGATCGAAAATCTCGGTCACGGAGCCCTCGTCGAAGACCTCGCGAATAGCGCGAGCGATGAGGGGCGCGATGGAGAGAACGGTCAGGTTCTCGAAGCGCTTTTCCTCAGGGACGGGCAGGGTGTTGGTCACCACGACCTCGACCGCGCCGCACTCGGACAGACGCTCAACGGCGGGATCGGAGAGAACCGGGTGGGTTGCCGCGATGATAACTTCCTTCGCGCCCTTATCCATGAGGACCTTCACGGCGCCAGCGATGGTTCCGCCGGTGTCAATCATGTCGTCAATCAGCACGCAGGTGCGGCCCTCAACGTTACCCACAACGGTCTTGGAGACCGCGTGGTTCGGAACGTTGATGTCTCGGGTCTTGTGCACGAAGGCCAGGGGTGCGCCGTTCAGCAGGGTGGCCCAGTGCTCGGCCACGCGCACACGACCGGTGTCCGGGGACACCACGGTCACGTTCGACAGGTCCTCAACGCGCTCGCGGATGTGCTTAGCCAGCACCGGAATTGCGAAGAGGTGGTCCAGCGGGCCGTCGAAGAAGCCCTGAATCTGCGAGGTGTGCAGATCGACGCACATCAGGCGATCCGCGCCGGCGGTCTTGTACAGGTCAGAAATCAGGCGAGCCGAGATGGGTTCGCGGCCCTTGTGCTTCTTGTCCTGACGAGCGTAGGGGTAGAACGGGGACACCACGGTAATGGAGCGAGCGGAGGCACGCTTGAGCGCATCAATCATGATGAGCTGCTCCATGAGCCACTCGTTAATCGGTGCCGGGTGCGACTGAATCACGAATGCGTCCGCACCGCGCACAGACTCCTCAAAACGGACGTAGGTCTCGCCGTTGGCGAAGGTGTATGCGGAGGTGGGCAACAGGTCGTGGTCAAGGGCCTGCGCAATCTCCTCGGCGAGCTTGGGGTGTGCTCGACCGGAGACCACTACAAGCTTGCGCTCACCGGGGTTGGTAATCTCGCTACTCATGGTGTTGTTCTTTCCTCGGATTAGGATTCTGCCGGTTCCTGTGCGCCCGCGGCCTTTGCAGCCTCAGCGGGTTCGGTACCGGCACGGTTCTTCAGAACCCAGCCCTCGATGGTGCGCTGGGAAGTCTCAGAGTAGGCGAGGGCGCCCGCAGGAACATCCTTGCGGATCAGCGCGCCCGCGCCGGAGTAGGCACCGTCACCCACGGTGACCGGTGCAACGTAGATGCCCGCGGATCCCATGCGGGCATGTGCGCCAATAACGGAACGGTTCTTCACCAGACCGTTGTAGTTGGCGAAAATGGAACCCGCACCAATGTTGGCGCCCTCGCCGATGGTGGCGTCGCCAACGTAGGACAGGTGCGGAACCTTCGCGCCGTCACCAATCTGCGAGTTCTTGGCCTCGCAGAAGGTGCCGAGCTTCGAGCCCTTACCCAGGGTCGTACCGGGGCGCAGGTATGCGAAGGGACCGACGGTTGCGCCCTCGCCAATCACGGCACCAAAGCCGTGCGCGCGGATGACGGTAGCGTCAGCCTCAACGGTCATATCGGTCAGAGTGGTGTCCGGGCCAATGGTTGCGCCGGTGGCAACGGTGGTGGAGCCGTGCAGCTGCACGCCGGGCAGGAGGGTCACGTCGTTCTCAATGGTGACGGTAACGTCAATCCAGGTGTTCTGCGGATCGACGATGGTCACGCCGTTGCGCATGTGAGCCTCGAGGATGCGGTTGTTGAGCATGCGGCCCAGCTGAGCCAGCTGCACGCGGTCGTTAGCGCCCTCAACTTCCCAGCGGTCCTCAATGGCCAGAGCGGAGGTACGGTGCCCCTTCGAACGGGCGATGGACAGCACGTCGGTGATGTACTTCTCACCCTGAGCGTTATCGGTGGTCACCTCAAGCAGGGCTTCGCGCAGCACGTCGGCGTCAAAGGCGTAGATTCCGGAGTTAATCTCGGTGATTTCGAGCTCTTCGGGGGATGCGTCCTTCGCCTCGACGATGGCGGTCACCTCGCCAGCCTGGTTACGGACAATACGGCCGTAAGCGCCGGGCTCATCCACGTGGGTGGTCAGCACGGTGACGGAGTTCTTGTCCTGCTCGTGGAAAGCGATAAGCTCGCGCAGAGTCTCAGGACGCAGCAGGGGCACATCGCCATAGGTCACCAGCACGGTACCCGAGACGGGGGCCTGCGCATCCAGGGCGTTCAGGCCGACCTCAACGGCGCGGCCGGTGCCGGGGATTTCGTCCTGGTCAACGATGGTCACGTCGGGGTCGAAAGCGAGCACGTGCTCGGCGACCTTGTCGCGCTGGTGGCGCACCACTACAGCGAGGCGTTCAGGGTTCAAGTCACGGGCCGCGGCAACGGCGTGCTCCACCATGGAGCGGCCACCAATACCGTGCATAACCTTGGGGGTTGCGGACTTCATGCGCGTGCCAGCGCCGGCGGCGAGAACAATCACCGCGGAGGGTGCCAGTTCAGTGTTCACTGAGAAGACTCCTTATACGAGGTTGTAAGAGTGAGAGGTGAGCGCGGAACCGCCGACTCTCATTCAACGATTCCGTTGAGTGCTTACGCTCCGCCACTAGGACTCGAACCTAGACAAACGGCTCCAAAGGCCGCTGTGCTGCCATTACACCATGGCGGATTATTCCCGTGCCGGTGCGGGTACCGCCTCTGGTGGCAGTCGCCATTCGCTACCCTAATTTTGGGCAGAGAACAGCGCCGTGCAGGAAATGCTTCCCTCAGTTTATCAAATATCCGCCGTGGGCTCGCCCCACGCGCGGCGCAAACGCGGGCTTTCGACGGGTACTTCAGCTATCTTTTCAAACCTTCAACCGTTCCCCCATCGATTACCTCACCGGCAACTGAAAATACCCTCACCCTGTACCCTAGAAGGCGTGGCACATTTACTAGGCGGCGAATCGCTGCATCTTGAGTTTCCTACCCGAACCATTTTCGAGGGCATCACGGTCGGTCTGAACGAGGGCGACCGCATCGGCATTGTCGGCCGTAACGGCGACGGCAAGTCCACCCTCATGAAGATTCTTGCCGGCCGGCTCGAACCGGACTCCGGCCGCGTCACCGTGCGCGGCGGCACCCGCATCGGCTACCTCGACCAGTCCGATGTACTCGACGACGACCACACCGTCGGCTACGCGATTGTGGGCGACACCCCCGAATACGAGTGGGCCTCGCAGGCTCGCATCCGCGACGTCATCTCGGGCCTGGTCTCTGACCTGCCCTGGGATGCGCCGGTCTCTTCTCTCTCCGGCGGTCAGCGTCGACGCGTAGCACTCGCTTCCCTGCTCGCGCAGGAGTGGGACGTGCTCATGCTCGACGAGCCCACCAACCACCTGGACGTCGAGGCCATCACCTGGCTCGCAGGCCACCTGAAGTCCCGCTGGTCGAAGAACGCCGGAGGCCTCATGGTCGTTACCCACGACCGCTGGTTCCTCGACGAAATCTGCACCGACACCTGGGAGGTTCACGACCGCATCGTCGAGCCCTTCGAGGGCGGCTACGCGGCGTACATCCTGCAGCGCGTGGAACGTGACCGTCAGGCAGCCGCGGCTGAGGCGAAGCGCCAGAACCTGATGCGTAAAGAACTCGCGTGGCTGCGCCGTGGCGCCCCCGCGCGTACCTCCAAGCCGAAGTTCCGCATCGATGCGGCCAACGCCCTGATTGCGGACGTTCCGCCCGTGCGCGACACCGTGGAGCTGAAGAAGATGGCGGTCTCCCGCCTCGGCAAGGACGTGGTGGACCTCGAGAACGTCTCGGTCACCTACGACGACCCCTCCCTACCCGGCGGCAAGCGCCCCGTTCTGAAGAAGGTCACCTGGCGTATTGCCCCCGGCGAGCGCACCGGTATCCTGGGCGTGAACGGTGCGGGCAAGTCCACCCTGCTTTCGCTGGTGACCGGCGACCTGAAACCGACCGAGGGACGCGTCAAGCACGGCAAGACCGTGAAGATTGCGACCCTCACCCAGCAGCTGGACGAGCTGAAGGAGGTCGAGAACGACCGCGTCTCCGACGTGATCGGCCGTAAGAAGCGCAGCTACATTGCCGACGGCAAGGAGCTCTCCCCCTCGCAGATGCTCGAGCGTCTAGGCTTCACCAGTGCTCAGCTCTCCACCCCCGTCAAGGACCTTTCGGGTGGTCAGAAGCGTCGCCTGCAGCTCATGCTGATTCTGCTGGACGAGCCGAACGTGCTGATTCTCGACGAGCCCTCCAACGACCTGGATACCGATATGCTCGCGGCGATGGAGGACCTGCTGGATACCTGGCCGGGCACCCTGCTGGTGGTTAGCCACGACCGTTATCTCATGGAGCGCGTGACCGATCAGCAGTACGCCGTGATTGACGGTTCGTTCCGCCACCTGCCCGGCGGCGTGGACGAGTACCTGGCACTCTCGGCGGCCGGTGCTGGCGGCTCTGCGGCAGGTAGCGCGCAGGCCCGTTCCACCGCCCCGACCCAGAAGGCTTCGACGCAGGAGGCTGAGGCATCCGCCAAGCCGAAGGTTTCCGGCGCCGAGCAGCGCGCGGCGCAGAAGGAATCGGGAGCGATTGAGCGTCGCCTGGCGAAGCTTGCCACGGAGCAGGAGAAGCTCTCCGAGCAGATGAGCGCGCACGACCCGAGCGATTACGCCGGTTTGGCGGCACTCGGCGAGCAGCAGCAGGCGCTCCAGGATGAGATTGACGAGCTAGAAATGCGCTGGCTCGAGCTCTCCGAACTACTGGGCTAACGCCTACTGACATAGAGGAATGCCGGTTCTAGATTCAATCTAGAACCGGCATTCTGTATATATTCGGTTATCCGTTACAGCGGCTACTAACGGTGAATAGATTCGAAAAGCTTCTCCCACTGCCGAACAACATATTCGGGAGAAAAAGTACGAGACTTTTCAAGACACAAAGCAGACTTTTTAGCCCGCAATTCAGCATCGCTCATCGCCAGACGCATTTGCTCTTGCAGAGCTTCACCACTGGGCTCCTCCGCAAGATACCCCACTTCAGGCACCATCTCTCGAAGTGCGCTGGAGGAAGGATAGGAAATAAGAGGAGTTCCGACCTGCATAGCTTCCAAGAAAGACATGGGCAGACCTTCAAATTCTGAAGCCATCACCGCCAAAGAACTCTGTGCGAACGTCTCGAGTACTTCCTTCGCGTTGAGCGTACCTCCAATCTCAACGCGGTGAGCAATTTCCGGATCAATCTGAGCTAGCTTCTCTTTCAAAGCTAGAACCTCTTCTTCTGAGCCGCTTCCGTTATAGCGCAGCGTCCACTCAGGAAAGTCCTCAGCACATGCAATGAAGCTTTCAAGGATACGACCCAACCCCTTCTCAGGACCGTATCGCCCAATGTACTGAATAACAGGCTTCTTCTCCCCAAGACGCAGCATCTCAGAGATCTCTTCCGAAAGAGGCTCAACAGGGTTATGAACAGCCTCTACAGGGCAGTTCAGCCACTGAGCAAACAGCTTAGCGTCACCCTCAGATAGCGTTACGAATGAGTCATAAGACGTAGCGACATTACGGAGAGTCTTTTCCTCATCCAAACGATAGGTACTGTTGTAGCCACTATGAAATTCGTGGATGTACCCGATGCCCTTTTTAGAATCGGATTGAGCGTACTTCGCCATGTAATCTGCAGTCTTCGCCATAGACGTCAAAACAACAGTATCTTTACCGAAAGACCGCAGGTAGCGGCGGGTCCGGAAAGTGTTATAGCAATCCCACAGGACCGTAAAACACTTCTTAACCGCCAATGCAGCTCCCAGAGGACCGGGATTGGTGTACACCAGTCGGTTATGGGTTGTCTTATTCACCAAAGGACCCGAATTAACCACAAAATCCGGCTCAATAGCGTCCGGATGACCAGCGGTATTGTCGAAGAGCGCCATATAACTGACGTTGTACCCGGCCTCGTCAAAGGCACGCCCCAGAAGCTTATTGACGGTACTAATACCGCCCAGAATGCTATAACGATCCTGCGCAATAATAATGTTTTTAACCTTCATCCATACTCCCCCCTTTTTTTATAGATAGTAGATAATAGCTAGCGGAAGCGAATGAATATTAGTTTGTATATATGTGTGTCAAATACTAATGATACAGAATCGCACTAACTGCGCTCACAGCGTGGTTGCCCGCAGCGCGAAGAGTGGAGGCAAGAGACTCCGCATGAGCCTGTGAAGAGGCCAGCAGAAGCACCGTCGGTCCGGAGCCCGATACCAGCGAGGCGTACACACCCTCGCTATCGCGCAGGTTCAGGGTCTGTTCCAGCTGCGGGGCGCACGAAAGTGCGGGAGCCTGCAGGTCATTACGTAGCAGCGGTGCCAAGGAGGCGAGCGCCGCCTCCGAACCGTCATAAGAGTTCAGGGCTTCCAGAAGCTCTACGGGTTCCATCAGCTCGCCGGAGGCGGGATACTCACCGGCGGCACGGCCCGCGTCCAGCTGCTTGAATACGCTGGGGGTGGAGAGGCCAAACTGCGCGGCGACAATCACCAGGTGCAGAGGTTCCCGAGGCGCCGCAACGTTCTGCAACTCGGTACCGGTCCCCTGCCCCAGTGCGAGGGTCTGACCGAGGGCGGCACGCACGCTAAAGGGAATATCGGCGCCCAGTTGCGCGGCAAGACGTTCATAATCGGTCTGGGTCAGGAGCGCACCGGTGCGGCCGGTTGCGTGCAGGTAGCGGTCCGTGGCAATCAGTGCCGCTGCGGCGTCTGCTGAGCCGCCCGCCATGCCGCCGGCCACGGGCACGGCCTTTGCAATGTGCAGGTGTAACGCCGGGACAGAGCCAATACCGTGCTCCGCAAGGATTAGCTCCGCGGCACGATACACGAGATTCCGCTCATCCATCGGCACAGCGGCAGGGTCGAACTGCCCCGCCTGCATCTGCTGATCCACCAGGGAGCCGGGCACAATATCCATGCTCAAGCTCAGCCCAGGTGTCTGCCCTTCAGAGACCGTGATGGTCTCCATTAGGGAGACCGCCGCAAAAAGCGTAGTCAGCGGGTGGTAGCCGTCCGGGCGGACGTCCCCCACAGCAAGGTACAGATTGACCTTACCGGGAGCATCAACCGAAATAGCGGTCGGGGAGGCGGTACTCATCAGCGCATACACCTTTCGCGCGGGAACTCGCGTGAGAACGTCAGTGAAAAATTTAGAGCGGGAAGAAGCTACTCCGTTACAGGCTCAGCCGGGACAGTCAGCGAAGCCTCCGCAATGCGGATAAAGCCGTGAATATCCAGCTTCTCACCGCGCTCCGTCGGAGCGATACCGGCAGCCACCAGAATCTGCTCCGCGCGCGCTCCGGAGCCCGCCCAGGAGCTCAACGCGGCGCGCAGAGTCTTACGGCGCTGAGCGAAGGCCGCGTCCACAATCGTGAACACCAGGTCGCGGTCAACGGTAGAGAGCGGTTCTTCGCGCATGCGGAAGCCGACCAGGCCAGAGTTAATCTTCGGCGCAGGCCAGAACACGTTCTTGCCAATCACGCCCGCCTTATAAACCTCGGCATACCAATTAGCCTTCACCGAGGGCACACCGTAGATCTTCGAACCCGGGGTGGCCGAAAGACGGTCGGCAACCTCGTCCTGAACCATCACCAGGGCGTGACGGATACTCGGGAACTGCGCAAACAGGTGCAGAAGCACCGGAACCGCCACGTTATAGGGCAGGTTCGCCACCAGAGCGTCCGGAGTGCGAGGCAGCTCGGTGACCTTCAGAGCGTCCATAAGCACCACGTCGATATCGTCCGCCTTCTCGGGGCGGAACTTCTCAATCGTGTGCGGAAGCTGCTGAGCCAGCGGCGGGTCAATCTCAACCGCAACCATGTCCTTCGCAGCATCCAGGATGCCGAGGGTCAACGAACCCAGGCCCGGGCCGACCTCCAGCACCGTCTCCTCCGGTGAAATCTCTGCCGCGTTGACAATACGACGAATCGTATTGGGGTCAATCACAAAGTTCTGCCCAAGAGTCTTCGTCGGACGAATACCGAGCATCTCGGCAAGCTCACGAATCTCAGCAGGGCCGAGCAGGGGCAGATCGTTCACAGCGTTCCTTCATATAGGTGGATGGTGGGGAGGTTACAGTTTAGATTACCGCGAGAAACGCTGCTTTACCTCATCAAGAGTGGCTTCCAGAGCGTTCTTAGCGTTTGTAATACGCTTCTTCGGAGCCAAAGCAATACGCACTCGATCCAGAGGACCAGTACCGTGCTGGAGGCTATTCACCTTATCCAGATGACGCTTACCGGATTCCAGGATGACGCTACTGCCCTCCCAGCCGCACAGGCCCGGCTGCACAAAACGCACATCCACACCCCACTGCTGGTACAGCTTGTAATCATCAGCCACAGTACCCGGCACCTTATCCTCAAACTGCTTAAGCAGCAGCTCAGCGCCCGAACGGGAGATCAGGTACAGACCGGTACAAATCAGGGGCCAGGTACCGTACGGCTTACCCATACGGTACTTACCGTGCACAAAAG
>NZ_KV810419.1:31366-129976 GCF_001812775.1 Rothia sp. HMSC068F09 | reverse complement strand
GTACTTACCGTGCACAAAAGGAGACAGCAGGGACAGGCGGATGTATTCCACCTGCGGGTTCAGCTTGCCGGCATCATTTGCAAAAGAATCGCTTAGGTTCACCAGGTGCACCTGCGGGTACTTCGTGATGATTGCGTTCACGACCGCCTCAGCATCCGGAGAAAGAAGGATGTCGTCTTCGGCAATCAGCGCCCAATCGGCGTCACTTGCAACAAAATCACGCCACATATTCACATGGCTGAGCATGCAACCCTTCTCCGCGGGGCTAGGGTCACGATGCCAACGGCTACGGAAAAACTCAACGTCAAATTCTTCATCAGCGACGTGATTGTCGCGGTTATCCACCGCAGAATAACGGACAAAACCCTGCGCGGGAACACCCACTGAATAAAACGAATCGAAACGGTTCGCGCCATCCAGGCCCAGAACATACTTCAGAATCTTTGCCATATTTTTTTCCTTTCAATAGCTCATCCAGAAAACCTAAGCAATAGAAGATCGCAAAGGTTAATGATGAGTTTTCAGAACAACAGACCACCTGCACGACAGAAGGGGCCATCCATCTTAAAAATCAGTGCGTAATGCGTAAATGGCATGAAGTCTGAATATTGAGCGTGTGATAAATACGCACACTACTGTGCAACGTAGAAAGAATTCTATCATTCACCATGCACCAATCTCAGGTGTCCGCAGGTTAAAACGCGGTACGACACGCGTGTACCGGTGCACAGCAAAAACAAGCCCCTCCCTACCGCATACACACGATAGGGAGGGGATAAACGACAGGGCAGAAGACCCACGTATTCACATTTTTATGTGATGACAGTACCCCAATCCATCTCTGGGTTACCGTCTCTGGATTATCGTCCTAGACGCTGCTTCACATCTTCGAAAGTGGCATCCAGAATATTCTTTGCGTTCGCAATACGCTTCTTCGGCGCCAGGGCGATGCGCACCCGGTCGATAAAACCGGTGCCATGCTGCGTGCTCTTGAGACTTTCCAAGTGACGAACGCCAGAAGTTTGAATGAGGCTGGTGCCTTCCCAACCGCACAGGCCGGGCTGCACCAAATATATGTCCACTCCCCATTCTCGGTAGAGAGAATAATCATCAGCAACAACGCCGGGAACCGTCTCGCCATAACATTCTACGAGTCGTTCAGCTCCAGAACGCGAAAGAAGATACAAGGCAGCACCGTACAGAGGCTTTGAACCATAGGCACTACCCATACGGTACTTGCCGTACACAAAAGGAGCAAGCAATGAAAGACGGGGATAATCAACCTGCGGGTTGAGCTTGCCAGCTTCAGAAGCGTAGATATCGCCCAGGTTAACCATCTGCACGTGAGGATACTTTTCAATAATCCTCTCCACTACAGGCTGCAAGTCAGGGGAAATGAGGACATCGTCCTCTGCCAGCAAAGCCCAGTCGGCATCTGAAGCGAGGAAGTCCTTCCACATGTGGTAGTGGCTCAAAGCGCAACCCTTTTCGGCAGGCCTCGGCTCTTTACCGTAACGAGCCAAGAACAGCTTGCTATCGAATTGTGCATCAGTGACGTGATCATCACGGTTATCCACCGCAGAATAACGCTGAAAACCTTGAGCGGGTGCCCCCACCGAGAAGAAAGAATCAAACCGGTTAGCGCCGTCCAGTCCCAGAACGTATTTCAGAATTTTTGCCATGAATTTCCCTTTGCTGTGGCACACCCATACAGTCCTAATCTGAAACGACAGAAGCCATGCATGAGTGCCGAGTATTGACTTGGCACCGACAAACACAGAGCACGCCGAAAATATGCGTGCACGATAACAAATTGCCTAGTCAGTGAGTGATGAATCGTATGTATAAAAATACCCTATCACTCATGTGAAGATAGTACCCGGGAATTGGCGTGCGGCACCCTGTTATGTCTCGCACGTTACGCGATACCTCACGCGCTAAAGCTGAAAATAGCTACACAAAAGCTCCCCTCTGCCATATATGTGACAAAGAGGAGCTTTCTCAAAGAGGCTTAGTTATTTTGCCTTACCCAGGCGCTGCTTCACCTCATCAAGAGTGGCATCCAGAGCGTTCTTAGCATTCACCAAACGCATCTTCGGAGCCAACGCAATACGCACTCGATCCAGAGCGCTCGAACCCTTCTGATTCTCAGCCAGCATCTCCAGGTGGCTCTTACCGGAATCCAGGATCACGCTACTACCCTCCCAGCCGCACAGGCCAGGCTGCACAAAACGCACATCCACACCCCACTGCTGGTACAGCTTGTAATCATCAGCCACAGTACCCGGCACCTTATCCTCAAACTGCTTAAGCAGCAGCTCAGCACCCGAACGAGAAATAAGGTACAGACCCGTGCAGCCCAGGCGGGTCGAACCGTACGGCCTACCCATACGGTACTTACCGTGCACAAAAGGAGACAGCAGAGACAGACGAATATAATCCAGGCGCGGGTTCATAGTGCCCGCCTTGAACGAGTACGCATCGCACAGGTTCACCAGCTGAACCTGCGGGTATTTGGTGATGATCGCGTTCACGACTGCCTCAGCATCCGGAGAAATAAGGATGTCGTCCTCAGCAATCAGAGCCCAGTCAGCATCCGAGGCAACGAAGTCCTCCCACATCTTCACGTGGCTGAGCATGCAGCCACGCTCAGCCGGGGTGGGGTCACGATGCCAGCGGCTACGGAAAAGCTCAACATCAAATTCGTCATCGGTCACGTGGTTATCGCGGTTATCAACCGCAGAATAAGGCACGAAATCCTTCGCGGGCGCGCCCACCGAATAGAACGATTCAAAACGGTTCGCACCATCCAGGCCCAGAACATACTTCAGAATCTTTGCCATAGTGTCCTCCTAAGGCACCAGTCACCGGGTGCCAAACATATAAATCTCGTAGGGACGTTTGCAGCACCAATTTTGAACACGCTATTGAGGCACTATACATACCTAAATACTGCAAATCAGATCATGGCATAGCTGTTTGAGTGAATTGATGATAGTCGCTACAGTCTAGCACGCAGACACGCGCCGCGAGGCGACCCAGGGTAAGCAACCCAGAGTAGCTATCCGTACAGGCTGTACGCACCTACCACTGGCCATACACACGCTCCGAATTTTCGCGGATGAGGCGACATAGTGCTTCCAGCTCCTCACCGCGGTGAGCAGCCATAAAACGCACCGTGTAGTTTGTCATGTACGACGCGTTCGGGCGACCGCGGAAAGGATGCGGGGTCAAAAACGGCGCATCCGTCTCAGCCAGAATCAGCTCCGGGCGAGCCATGGCTAGCGATTCCTGAATACCCTTCGAATTTTTGAAGGTGACCGTGCCCGAGAAGCTCATGTACCAGCCGCGCTCGTTACAGATTTCGGCCAGCTCGGGCCCGCCCGAGTAGCAGTGGAACACGGTCCGCTCCGGCGCGCCCTCCTCGTCCAGGATGCGCACGACGTCCTCGTGGGCGTCACGGTCGTGAATCTGCAGTGCCAGGTTGTGTTTCTTCGCCAGGCGGATGTGCTCGCGGAAGCTGTAGTGCTGCGCCTCCTTACCCTCATCTCCGGTGCGGAAATAGTCCAGGCCGGTCTCACCGATGGCGCGCACGCGGTCGGCAGCGGCCAGGCGGTCCAGGGTTGCCAGCGCTTCGTCGAGGGTTCCGGCCTGCGCCAGCTCGGGCGCGGTGTTCGGGTGAATCGCGACGGCTGCGAGCACACGCTCATCGGCCTGGGCGGCGGCGACGGCGTAGAGGGAGGAGGGAATATCGCATCCGACCTGCACGATGGCGCCGATGCCGAGCTTCTCACCGGTGTCGAGCGCATCGCGGGCGCTGATTTCTACCTCGCCGTCGAGCAGGTCCATGTGGGTGTGGTTGTCCACGATGGGGTAGGGCAGCGGCTCGGGGGCGGGCGGGAAGAGCAGGTTACGGCTGCGTCCGTTCTCACCGGTCGTGGAGCGGCGGCGGGTGCCCTCCCCTCCCTCGGCGTCGCTAATACCCACGTAGAGCTCCGCCTCGTAGGGGGCGGGGATTTCGCCGGGCACGATGCTCCAGCCCTGCGGCAGCACGGTTCCCTCCAGTTGTGCGGGGGTGGGCAGGGTATACCCCGCCAGGGCTGCGAGAGCGTTCAGGTCCTCCTGGGTGATGGTGTTACCGGTGTGGTTCTGGCACATGGGGAATCCTTCTGTGTGTTTGCGATACCGCGGGATAGTCCGCGCAGGACAACCCGGGGGGCACACCCCGCGGGGTCACGGCGTCACAGTAATAACTATTCCGGGCGGTTCATTATTCCGAGCGGGCGGCCAGGGCGGCCTCGTACAGTTCGCGTTTGGAGGTTCCGGTCTCGGCGGCCACGGCGGCGCAGGCGGCCTTGAGACGCTCGCCGGCAGCCACGCGCTCGAGGACCAGCTGCACGACGTCCTGAGCTTCGGGGGTTTCGGGGGCCTGCGCACCCTCGACAATAATGACGATCTCGCCGCGAATACGCTCAGATCCTGCCCACTCGGTGAGCTCGGCCAGGGTGCCGCGGCGAACCTCCTCGTGGAGCTTAGTCAGCTCGCGGCTGACGGTGCCTCGACGGTCCGCGCCGAAGGTCTGTACAAAGTCAGCGAGGGTCGCGGCGGTGCGGTGCGGGGACTCGTAGAAGATCATGGTGCGTTCCTCCCCCGCCAGCGAGGCGAGGCGGCGCGAACGCTCGGAGCCCTTTCGAGCCAGGAATCCTTCGAAGGTGAAGCGGCCGGTGGGCAGGCCGGAGAGCGCGAGCGCGGTCAGCGCGGCGGAGGGGCCGGGCACCACGGTGACGGGCAGGTCTGCCTCGGCAACCGCGGCCGCGGCCACGTAGCCGGGGTCGGAGATGGTGGGCATGCCCGCGTCCGAGAGAAGCAACACGCGCCGGCCATCCTGCACCGCCTGCACGATGGTTGCGCTGCGTTCTTCTTCGTTGTGGTCGTGGTTGACGATGACGCGACCGCGGGTGCGCACACCGAGCCCGGAGGCGAGGGTCCGCAGCTTGCGGGTGTCCTCAACGGCGATGAGGTCTGCGGTGGCGAGGGCCGAGCGCAGGCGGTCGGAGGCGTCGGCCAGGTTACCGATGGGGGTGCCGCCGAGGATGAGCACGCCGCCTTCTTCGGAGGTGACGGGCACGTCGGTGTTGGGTGCATCGGCCGTTGAGGGTTCGGAGAGCTCGGCGGGTTCTTCGGGATATTCGGCGGCGGGTGCGGTCATGGCAGGCCTCGTGTCTGTGTCTGGTCTTCGCTTACCACCTAAGTGTAACGCTCGTTTTTTGGGCGGCGGGTGAGGGTAACGCTTTCCCCGCGGCGGGTGCTCCAGGCGTCATATACCCTCGTCACCGGGCGGAAATGGTGCATCATACTGTCTAACCATTTAGGATGGATGGGTGAAGATACCTAAGCTCTCCTCCCCCGAGGCCTCGACCGGGTCGAGCCAGGCCGCCGTCCGCGCAGGACGCTACGGCCTGGATTCCCTGCTCGATGCCCTCGCTGTCGCCTACATCCGGGCCCCGCGCTGGGGCTGGGTGGCTCCCACGCTGATTGTGTTGCTGGCCGGCGTGCTGCGCTTCTACAACTTGGCCCACCCGAACGCCATCGTCTTCGACGAAACCTACTACGCGAAGGATGCCTACTCCTACGTTCACTACGGCTACGAACTGAGTTGGACGAAGGACGCGAACGCCTCCTTCGTTGCGGGGCACCCATCGGGTATCCTGCCGGACTCGCCGGAGTACGTGGTGCATCCGCCGCTGGGTAAGTGGATGATTGCCGCCGGCATGGCGATCTTTGGCGATAATAATCCCTTCGGTTGGCGCATCTCGGCGGCCGTCATCGGTACGCTTTCGGTGGCGCTGATTGCCTACGCAGCGTGGTTGCTCTTCCGTTCTGTAACGGTTTCGACCATTGCGGCGCTGCTGGCCGCTGTGGACGGCCTCATGCTGGTTGAGTCGCGCCTGGCGCTGCTTGATATCTTCCAGATGTTCTGGATTCTGGCGACCTTCGTGTGCCTGCTCTTGGACCGCATCCACGCCCGGCGCGTATTGGCCCGCAATATTGCGGAGGCTGCCCGGCAGTACCGGGGGGAGCTCCCTCCGATGTCTTGGGGTCCGGGTATGGGCCTGCGGCTGTGGCGTGTGGCGGCCGGTGTGTGCGCCGGTGCCGCCGTGGGCGTTAAGTGGAACTCTCTCTTCTTTATCGCCGCGATGGGTCTGCTGACGGTTTTCTGGGATATGAATGCCCGCCGCATCGTTGGCCTGCCGAAGTGGGGGCTGATCGCTCTGGTGCGCGATGGTATCCCGGCCTTCGTGCAGATGATTGGCGTGGGTCTGCTGGTGTACCTGAGCACCTGGGCCGGCTGGTTCCAGTCTTCGAATGCGTACTTCCGTCACTGGGCTCAGGAGAACCCGGGCAAGGGCCTTTTGTGGCTCCCCGAGGATTTGCGTTCCCTGTGGGAGTACCACGCCTCCGCTTTCAAGTTCCACTCGGGTCTGAGCACCCCGCACACCTATTCCTCGCAGGCGTGGCAGTGGCTGATTCTGGGCCGCCCGACCTCGTACTTCTACGAGTCGCCGAAGCTGGGTTCTGCCGGGTGCACGGTAAAGTCCTGCTCCGAGGCCATCTTGAACATTGGTAACCCGGCAATCTGGTGGGCGTTTATTCCCGCGATACTGGTTGGCCTGTTCGTGTTCCTGCTCAAGCGGGACTGGCGTTTCGGCGCGCTGCTGCTGGTGTTCGGTGCCGGCTATTTCCCGTGGTTTATGTACCCGACCCGCACGATGTTCTACTTCTACGCGCTGTCCTTCGAGCCGTTCCTGATTCTGCTGCTGGCCGGTGCCCTGGGCCTGTGCCTCTCGGGGGCTCGCGGTTCAGTGGTGAGGGCGCGCGTCGGCGTGACAGTGGTTGTGCTGTACCTGGTGGGTGTGCTCGTGCTGAGCGCGTACTTCATGCCGCTGTGGACGGCTCAGGTCATCCCCTATGAGCAGTGGTACTCGCACATGTGGTTTAAGTCTTGGATTTAGAATCCCGGGCTTAGTCTGCTGGGTTTAGTCTGCCGACGCCCCAAAATACGCGAGGGGGCCGGAACTATAAGTTCCGGCCCCCTCGCTATGCGTTCTGACACGCGATGCTAGTTCTCGCCCACGCGGGCCGAGGCCAGCTTGACACGCAGTTCCTGGCGCTCCTGGCGGCGACGCTCCGCCTTGAGCTTGCGGTAGGTCGTGGGCCAGGTGGTCACCAGCAGAATCACAATCTGCACGACCACGATAACCGCTACGGCGATGGCCGCGTCAATCCAGAACTGCGGCGGGTAGAGGCGAATCAGGGTGCTTCGCACCGAGAATTCCCAGTTACCCTGCGGAAAGAACAGCTGGTGGAAGGTCGTGAAGAGCCAATCCCACCCGAAGGCTCCCACGACGCCCAACACCACGATGAGGCCGAGGGTAATCCAGGTGCCGGTGAAGAGGCTACGGCGAATCACCCCGGGGGCGCGCTCGCGCAGCGAGAGGCTGCTGAAGAGCGTGACCAGCACAAATACGGCGACGGCCATCGTGGCGATTAGCAGAACCCACTTCACGTCGTGCATGTGGTTGACCTCTGCGTCGGTGAAGGCAAGAGCGTTATCGGCGCCGGTGGTGATGCGCGCGAGGTACTCTCGCGGGGCAAAGTTGTTGATGTAGTCCAGGCCGTAGGAACCCAGGCGCATACGTTCGATGAGGTAGTAGCCGTAGCTATCCTCGGGGAACCCGGGACGGTGGTACTCGAACCAGAGGAAGGGCGCGGAGGCGACGGCGCGAATCGCAATCATCAGCACGCTCAGCGGTACGGCGAGGGCGATGAGCGTGGCACGCAGCCTCAGCAGACGCGGCTGATCCTGCATGGCATCCTGGCGGGCTGCGGCACGTTCCGCAGCCTCGGGTGAGGAGGCGAGCGAGGAGAGCGGTGCATTGGGGTCGGCGACAGTCCGGTTCTGGCCCGTGCGGGTGGTTTCGGTGCGGTACTTGCGGCTGCTACCCGTGGTGGTTGCGGCCTCGGCGGTGGCGACGCTCGCCGCCTGGGCGGGTGCATCCGCGGCGGGTGCACTGGAGGCGCCTGCGGGGGTTGCAGCTGTCGCTTCAGCTTCGGCGGCACGCTGCATGGTCTCACGGTTGAGATCGCTGAGCGTAGGGTTCTTGGGGGTGCTCTGAGAGTCACGGACCAGGGGCACGAAACCGGTGGAAACGTTAGTTCGGGTGCGCACGCGCGAACCAACACCCTGCTCGCGCAACTTGCTGCGGGCCGGAACGACGGGAACAGAACCGGTGGGCAGGTCGGGTTCTTCGGCAACGTTCGGAACGTCGGCGGCGATGCGTCCGAAGGCGCCGGTGTTCGGTGCCGGTTCGATGGCCTGACGGTTGGTCTGTCGTTCGGCTTGGCGGGCCTGCAGGAGCTCCTCTGCGTTGGTTCGACGGATGGCCGGGCGCAGGGCTCCCCACATGCCTCGAGGTGTTTCTTTGGTCATGGTCTCGCGTTCTATCGTGAGTGAGTGTCCGTTGAGTGTGTTCGGGCGGGTGAATACTACCTGCCAGTTTCTCACACGCAAAGAACCTTCCGCGGCAATTCGCGGAAGGTTCTTTACATTCTAGTGCTTTAAAGCTTAGCTTTCGGTGTCCACAGCCTGGACAGGTACCTTGTAGACTACGTGCCAGCCCTGCGGTGCGGTGAGTCGGGCGGCGTGCTCGTCGCAGAGGTCGTAGGCGTGAGGGTCACGAAACTCCGAGAGCTCATCGATGGTTGCGGTGGAGTCCGCGTAAGAGTAGTGGAGGGTGACGGTCGCCTCTCGTCGGCAGGTTTGGCGGGAGCACAGTCGCGCAGTCTGCATGTGGGTTGTACCTTCCTGGCTTAGCTCGCCTGCTTGCGTAGTCGGCGGCGTTCTCGTTCTGACAGACCGCCCCAGATACCGAAGCGCTCGTCATTGTCCATTGCATATTGTAGACACTCTTCGCGTACGGGGCATACACCGCACACCCTTTTGGCGTCCCGGGTGGAGCCGCCCTTTTCGGGGAAGAAGGCTTCGGGGTCGGTCTGGGCGCAGAGCGCTTCGGCTTGCCAGGCGAGCTCTCCGTCGTCTCCTTCGGTTCCGTAGAGTCCAGCGGCGGCAGCCCAAATATCGACGGGGGCGGGCTGTCGCCGCTCGGCGTCGGTTAGAAAGGCATCGGCGGCCTGTTCGAGTGATGGTGCAGGGTTCATGCTACGGTGCTGAGCGCCTGAGGTGCGTGCCGCGGTTATGCGGTCAGCGGCTAGGTAGGAGCCCATGGGTTTTCCTTCCGTGTTCTCATTGTGAGGATAATGAGTCTGCGGATCCGTCGTGGACGGAATCTTAGTGTGTATGGTGTGGCATGGTTCGCTTCAGCCTCTACGGTCCCCCAAAGCAAACACGCTTATATATCTATTAGACGTGCGACACGCCGTTTCGTCAAACTAGACTTAATGATTATTTAGATGTATATAACGTGACGATTATTTATTGTAATTGCGACTTTTATTTGGTTTGGGAACAAAAATATCGTCTCGCGAACGGCACGAAACCCCTCGTCGGGTTCGTCATCACGCACCTGGTTTCCGGGGCGGTTCCGGGCAGTCGGCTACATTTCGGGGCTCCGGCCCTAATTTTAGAAACCCGCCAATAAATTAAGAGTAGCCATACCTCAGCTATTTTTCGTCCGCACGTTTCCCAATTTATGCAGTTGTGCATATAGGCCCTTACGGACAAAAATTTCACACCCGTAACAAGAAAACTTTACATTAAGCGGTTTTATGACAAGCACTATTTGAAAATATCGCTCCGCGCCGCGTGTTTTTTCTTCTCGTTCCCTGAAAATTTTCTCCTTACCGTTCTATGACAATCTCTCCCCTCGGCCGCGTGGCCGAGATAACCCCCGGCTCTCTCCTCCCCCCCCCCGTGCCCGGCGCAATGCCTGCGGTGCGGTAGAGTGAAACCATGGTTACCCTATCCCCCACCGATCCCGCGGTTCCCGCCTCCCTCAACCGATTCTTTGAGGCCCTCAGCTCCGTGCAGACCCCCACACTCATCTGGTACTCCGACAACGGCGAGCGCATCGAGCTCTCCGGGCGCGTCCTCATGAACTGGGTCAACAAGACCGCCAACCTGCTCATCGAGGAATGTGACCTCGCCACTGAAGAGGCCTTCGATCTGCAGGCGCCCCTGCACTGGCGTCCTCTGGTGGTCGGCCTAGCCGCCCTGCGCGTGGGCGCAACTCTCGACCGGGAGGAGCCCCTGGCCGCCGCGGTATGCACCGAGCAGGACGCGCGCTTCGTCAACGGCCCAGCCTATCTTCTGGCGGTAGACCGCGCTCCCCTGGCCCTCGCCTACTCTGGGGATTTGACTGCTCTGCAAACCTACGCCGATGAAGTGCTCGATTTCTGTGCCCTGGTGCCCAGCATGGGTGACCACTACGAGGGTCTGCTGCCCGACGAGTCTGCCGAAGTGGTCGAGGGCTTCACCTACTCCGAGGCCTACGCGCAGATTCGCCAGCTAGCGGACTCGTACCGTGGCGAGACGCTTTCCGGCGGTCAGCGGGCGTTGGCCCTCATGCTAAGCCCCAGCTACGGTTTTGATTCCTCGGAGGCGACGCTGAGCACCCTGATGCAGGCCTTGGCCATCATGGCTTCGGGGCGCGCCGTGTTCCTGGCCGATCCGGCCGTTGAGTGGAGCGAAGAGCGGCTTGCATCCCTCCTGGAGGCCGAACGCGCCAAGGAACTGCCCTGTAGTTAGGCCCCCGATACGATAAGAGCGTGAAGATAAAGCACCGGCCCCGATACACGAAGTATCGGGGCCGCTGCTTTGTCTTTGATAGGGCTGGTGGTGGGCTCTGAGCGGTGCCGTTTAGCGGCCGCGCTCGGTACCGGATGCATTCGCCCCGCCGCTCTGAGCCTTGGAGCCTTCCGAGGCTTCGCCGTCCAGGATGGCGGCCGCGTCATCAAACATGCGGCCGAGTTCCTCATGGTCGGTGCCCTCACCCTTGGAGACCTGGTTACGGTGCGAGCCGTACACCCAGAAGCGGTAGAGGAAGTAACGCAGGATGGTGCCCAGGATGGTACCGATGATCGTACCGGAGATGAACGAGGCCTCCGCGGTGCGCAGGTTCAGCACGTAGGTGCTAAAGGCCACGCAGCCGGCCTCAACCATGATGCCCAGCAGGTTGACGATGCCGAATTCGACGGCCTCGCGCTTCCAGTTTTCGGAGCGGGATTCGCGGAAGGTCCACAGGCGGTTCATAAGCCACGAGAAGATGGTGGCCACGATACTTGCGACGACCTTTGCCTTCGTGTGGGACTGCGACATGACGGTCATCATGAGAACCCACACGGTAATGGAATTCACCACAAACGCAGCGCCACCGACGGTTCCGAACTTAAGCACCTCGATGCCGTAGCTGTCCCACAGGGATTTCAGTCGTTCGGTCATGGTGGGTTTAGTCTGTGCGCTCATGCGGGGCCTATCTAACAGGTGGTGTCGGTGGATAGCTTCCGGGTCCGCCAGAGCGGGGCCGCGAGGCAGAGACCGGGCGCCGGGGACTTTTCAAGCTCTTCATATGGTAGTACAGACCGGCCGGGTTATCCCTAGCCGCGCCGGATTTTTCAGTCAATACCCAGCCGGTAGCGGCAGCTTTTCCCCCGCCACAGGCAATCGCCCGCCCACAGTTCACGATACGGTTCATCTAACGTGTACGCCCCGAAGCGAGTACACTTAGGTGATGTGACTTACCCTGTGACTGGACCCGTAATTGGCGTCATCGGCGGAGGCCAGCTGGCCCGCATGATGGCCCCCGCAGCAACTAACCTTGGCATCAACCTGCAGATTCTCGCGGAGGCGCCCACCGTCGGCGCCGTGGCGGCGGTACGCACCGCCCCCGTTGGCGATTACAAGGATCTCGATACCCTCCGCGAGTTTGCCCGCGGCAAGGATGTCATCACCTTCGATCACGAGCACGTGCCCACCGAATTTTTACGCACCCTCATGGCCGAGGGTGTGAACGTGCAGCCTCAGCCCGACGCCCTGCAGTACGCGCAGGATAAGCTCCTGATGCGCCAGGCCGTCGAGCGCCTGGGTCTGCCGAACCCTCGCTGGGCTAAGGTTTCTACCCTGGACGAGCTTCTTGCCTTCGGCGATGAGATTGGCTGGCCCGTGGTGTTGAAGACCCCGCGCGGCGGCTACGACGGCAAGGGCGTGCTTGTGCTGGATTCCCCCGCCGAGGCTCGCGAGCGTAGCTCCGAATGGTTCGAGCAGTTGCCCTCGCGCACCGATTTCTCCGCCCTGCTGGCCGAGGAGAAGGTTCCCTTCACCCGCGAGCTTTCCGCACTGGTGGCTCGTCGTGAGAGCGGCGAGGTGCGCCCCTGGCCGGTCGTTGAGACCATCCAGGTGAACTCCATCTGTGACGAGGTGATTGCCCCCGCGCAGAACTTGGCCCCCGAGATTGCCGAGGCCGCCGCGGCCGCAGCCGTGACCATCGCCTCCGAGCTGGGCGTGACCGGCGTGATGGCCGCCGAGCTCTTCGAGGTGCCCGGCTCCCCCGCAGGCTTCTACATCAACGAGCTAGCCATGCGCCCGCACAACACCGGCCACTGGACCCAGAACGGTTCGGTGACCAGCCAGTTCGAGCAGCATCTGCGCGCCGTGCTGGATCTGCCGTTGGGCGATACCTCCGTGCTGGACGAGGTCGCCGTCATGAAGAACTACCTGGGCGGCGAGAACGAGGACATCTTCGGCGTCTACCCGCTGGCCCTCTCGGCCGAGCCTCGCGCCAAGATTCACTTCTACGGTAAGGAAACCCGACCCGGCCGCAAGATTGGCCACGTGAACATTTCGGGCCGGGTCGATGAGCTTGAGAACCTGCGCCACAGCGCCGCCAACGCCGCATCCATTTTGCGCGATGGCCGCCCCCTGTAGGCGACGGGCCACTCAAATATAGGTCGAGCGCGGGTTCTCTCCGCTGAGAACCCGCGCTCGACGCCCCTAGTGATGGTGGTATTCCACCGCATTGTGAAAGGATATGAGGATTATGTCTCAGTCTCCCTATGATTCCTCCCAGCCCATCGTCGGCATTGTGATGGGTTCCGATTCGGACTGGTCGGTCATGGAGGCCGCCGCCGAGGTGCTGGAAGAGTTCGGCATCCCCTACGAGGCTGACGTCGTCTCGGCGCACCGCATGCCCGAGGACATGATTGAGTACGGCAAGAAGGCTCACAGCCGCGGCATCCGCGTTATTATCGCCGGTGCCGGCGGTGCCGCTCACCTGCCGGGCATGCTCGCCTCGGTCACCGCTCTGCCGGTGATTGGTGTTCCGGTGCGCCTGAAGAACCTCGAGGGCATGGACTCGCTGCTGTCGATTGTTCAGATGCCCGCCGGCGTTCCGGTGGCTACCGTATCCATCAACGGTGCACGCAACGCGGGCCTGCTGGCCCTGCGCATCCTGGGTTCGGGCACCGATGCTTTCGCCCGCCAGGTGCACGACGACCTGCACGAGTTCTCGGCTAACCTGCGCCAGTCGGCTATCGACAAGGGCGCCGCCCTGCGCACCCGCGTGGCCGAGGCCAAGGCCAAGGCAGCCGCCGAGCGTGAGGCCGAGGAGAACGTCTCTTCAACCCGTCCGAACCCCGCCCCCGAGGCCTCCTCGGAGCCGCAGGCTTACGTTCCCTAAGCTCGGATACACTAGAGGAATGAGCAATATTCTTCAGTCCGATATTTGGGCACGTTTTCAGGAATCTAATGGTCACACCGTAATCCGCAAGAGCGGTAACGGCTGGTCGTACCTTGCAACCGTTGAGGGCGGCGCCACCGGCCGCTACCTGTACAGCCCGTACGGACCGGTTGCTTCGAGCGCTGTGGCCTTCGACGAGGCTCTCGCATCGTTGAAGGAAGAGGCCGCGAAGCTTCGTTGCCTGTTTGTGCGCATTGAGCCTACTGAATCCGCTATTTGGGGCGATCAGGATGCGGCTGCTTTCTTGGCTCGTCGCGGCGCGGTGCTGGCTCCTCGCCAGGTGCAGCCCTCGCACACGCAGATTATTGACCTCTCAGGCACCGAGGATGAAATCCTCAAGGGAATGAGCTCCAGTTACCGTAATCGTCATCGTAATATCCACAAAAAGGGCGTGACCGTCGAGGTCTCGACCGATCCTTCGGATATGTCGATTCTCTTCGGCTTCCTCGAGGAGACCGCAGAGCGTAACGGCTTCAACCGCCAGCAGGACGACTACCTGATGCAGGTGGCTCGCGTGCTGATGCCCGCCGGTGCGGCATCGCTCTACATTGCGAAGCTGGCGGGCGAGAACGGTGAGAGCACCCCGATTGCGGCGGCGTTCGTGTACGATTCGGACGATACCCGCACCTACGCGCACGCTGCGGCTTCCTTCGAGCACCGCAACCTTAGTGCAGGTGTTGTGGTGGTGACGAACTTCATCCTGGACGCTAAGCGTAAGGGCCTGAAGTACGTTGACCTCTTCGGCATCGCGCCGGAGGATCAGCCGGATCACGAGTGGGCCGGTTTCACGAAGTTCAAGAAGTCCTTCGGCGGCGAGTCGGTGGAGTACCCGGGTACCTGGGATGTGCCGGTCACCTCGCTGGGTTACCGTGCCTACACCCTGGCGTACAAGGCACGTCCGGCGGTTCGCGATGCAGTATCTAAGGCCAAGGAGAAGCTGCGTTCCCTGCGTTCGCGCTAACGCGTGCCGGTAACGGCGATAAACATAAGGAGCCGCCCCCGACCGAGTGATTCGGTCGGGGGCGGCTCCTTATGCTTGGAGGCTACCTCAATGGCTTATGCTTCGCCGGGGCTCTTGGTGTGCGAGAGAATCTCGCGCAGGCGGGAGAGGCGGTGCTCAGCCTCAACGGTGCGCACGGTACCGGAGGAGGAACGCATGACCAGCGACTGGGTGGTCACAACGTTCTTGTTGTAGCGCACGCCGCGCAGCAGCTTACCGTCGGTGATACCGGTTGCGGCGAAGAAGCAGTTGTCGCTGGTGACCAGGTCGTTGGTGGTCAGCACGCGGTCGAGGTCGTGGCCCGCGGCCAGTGCCTTCTCGCGCTCTGCCTCGTCGGTCGGTGCCAGGCGGCCCTGGATCACGCCGCCGGTTGCCTTAATGGCGCATGCCGCGACGACGCCCTCGGGGGTGCCACCGGTGCCGAGCATCAGGTCCACGCCGGTGTTCTCGCGGCAGGCCGCGATAGCGCCGGCGACGTCACCGTCGAGGATGATGCGGGTACGGGCACCTGCATCACGAATCTCCTGGATCAGCTTGGCGTGGCGGGGGCGGTCCAGCACGCAGACGGTCAGCTCGCTGACCTTCTTGCCCTTAGCCTTAGCGACCAGGTGCAGGTTCTGCTTAACGGGCAGGCGCAGGTCCACGAATTCGGCGGCCTCGGGGCCGGTGACCAGCTTCTCCATGTAGAACACGGCGGAGGGGTCGAACATGGTGCCGCCGTCTGCCACGGCAATCACGGAGAGGGCGTTGTCCATGCCGAGCGCGGTCAGGCGGGTGCCGTCGATGGGATCAACCGCCACGTCGAGGGAGGGGCCGGAGCCGTTGCCGACGTTCTCGCCGTTGTACAGCATGGGGGCCTTGTCCTTCTCGCCCTCGCCGATGACCACGGTACCGTTGAAGTGGATGGTGGAGAGGCGGTAGCGCATAGCGTCGACAGCTGCGCCGTCCGCAAGATTCTTTTCGCCCGCGCCAACCCAGGGACCCGCTGCGATGGCTGCGGCTTCGGTAGCGCGCACCAGTTCCATTGCCAGGTTACGGTCGCCGTGGTTATTGTTCGTAGTCATAGACTCACCTTCGAGAATTCTTGACAGCGCCGGTTGGCTGGACCTTTCCAGCACGAAATCACCGGCGATCAGTGCTCCTTTCAGGATAGCGCGCTTACGCACCGCTTTTCTCGTTATGAACGGGTTTTCGGGCGTGTTGACTTTACGGTGAGCAGATGCGACAAATCTGTGAGGGTTTCGTCTCTCTTCGGCGCTTCATACGCTCTGAGGCACTGATTTTGGATGTTGTGAAGGCGCGCCAAACTAGCTATTTTTCGCATATTTAAGGCATATTTGAGGTAGGTTCTTTCTCCGGGAGGCTCCCGGCAAGGAGCTGAGCTTCAGTGCGAGCGCCTGAAGCCCCACATACCCGTTCGCAGATTCGCTGGCTCCGACGGCACGCGTTATCTGTATTTGTCCGCTAAGGAGCATCACATGGCTGGCATCCAACCGACTCCCGCAGAAGCATGGAAGCGTCTGAAGGACGGTAACCGCCGTTTTGTTGAGGGTAGCAATGAGCACCCCAACCAGGACACGATTCGCCGCACCGACCTGGCATCGGGTCAGTTCCCCTTCGCCTCGATTTTCGGTTGCGGTGACTCTCGCCTCGCGGCAGAGATTATTTTTGATCTGGGCCTGGGCGACGCGTTCGTGGTGCGTACCGCCGGCCATGTCCTGGAGAATGCCGCGCTCGGCTCGCTGGAGTACGCGGTTGAGGAGTTTGAGACCCCCATTGTGATGGTTCTCGGTCACGACTCCTGCGGTGCTGTGACTGCGGCCAGCAAGTCCCTGGAGTCCGGTGAGATGCCGCACGGCTTCATCCGTAACCTGGTGCAGCACATCCTGCCTTCGGTGATGTCCCCGAAGCTACCCGAAAACCCGGTCGTCAACGATATGGTTCGTGAGCACACCCGCCAGACCGCTATCCGCATTATCGAGCAGTCCCACATCATTTCGGATGCGGTGGTTGAGGGTAAGGTCGCCGTAATTGGTGTCTTCTACCATCTGAAGGAGGGCAAGGCTGAGCTGGTGTTCAGTTCGCAGGACCTGACCCTGCCGGAGGAGAAGAACAACGGTCAGAACCCGCCGACCCAGACGCTCCCCGTGGTCGTGAAGACTCCCCCGCGCGTTGTGGTTGCGGAGAACCTGGACTAGAGCCCGGATTTATTTCTCCGGAGGGACGATAAAACGGCCCACCGCGAGAACCCACTCGTTCACACGCAAGACCATGTTTTTTCATGGGTAAGCCCCTCCCCTACGGTGTGTTCCCACATTCGCGGGGGTGGGGCTTTTTCCGTGCTCTGAATCCTGCAAAATTTATGAGCGTTTTTCCTCTTTTGACACCTTTTCGAGGCGACGTAAGCCACTTTGAACGCCTATCCTAGAGGTATGGCTGAAAACATTGAATACCGCATTGAACATGACACCATGGGCGAAGTTCGCGTTCCGGCTGATGCACTCTACCGTGCACAGACCCAGCGCGCAGTCGAGAACTTCCCGATTTCGGGTCAGACCCTCGAATCCGCCCATATTCGTGCGCTTGCCCTCGTGAAGAAGGCAGCCGCGACCGCCAATGAGGAACTCAAGGTGCTCGACGCTGAGCGCGCCCAGGCTATCCGCGACGCAGCGGATCTGGTAGCAACCGGTAAGTACGACGCCCACTTCCCCATTGACGTCTTCCAGACCGGTTCCGGTACCTCCTCGAACATGAACGCGAACGAGGTTCTGGCAACCCTGGCAACCCGTTCCCTGGAGTCCAAGGGCATTGAGGTTCACCCCAACGACCACGTGAACGCTTCCCAGTCCTCCAACGACGTCTTCCCCACCTCCGTGCACGTTGCTGTGACCGAGGCTCTGGTGAAGGACCTGATTCCCGCTCTGGAGGTGCTCGCTGAGTCCCTGGAGCGCAAGTCCGCAGAGTTCAAGGACGTTGTGAAGTCGGGCCGTACCCACCTGATGGACGCAACCCCCATCACCCTGGGCCAGGAGTTCTCCGGCTACGCCGCAACCGTGCGTTACGGCGTTGAGCGTGTGAACGCTTCCCTGCCCCGCGTGGCTGAGGTTCCCCTGGGCGGTACCGCTGTGGGTACCGGCATTAACACCCCGGACGGCTTCTCGGCTCGCGTGATTGAGCTACTGGCTGAGGAGACCGGTCTGCCCCTGACCGAGGCTCGCAACCACTTCGAGGCTCAGGCTAACCGTGACGGCCTGATTGAGGTTTCCGGTCAGCTGCGCACCCTGGCGTACGGCCTGATGAAGATCAGCAACGACATCCGCTGGATGGGTTCGGGCCCGAACACCGGCCTGGGCGAGCTGCACATCCCCGACCTGCAGCCCGGCTCCTCGATTATGCCCGGTAAGGTCAACCCCGTGATTTGTGAGGCAACCATTCAGGTTGCCGCTCAGGTCATCGGTAACGACGCAACCATTGCCCTGTCTTCCACTAACGGCGCGTTTGAGCTGAACGTGGGTATCCCGGTGATGGCTGCTAACCTGCTGCAGTCGATTCGCCTGCTCGCTAATGTTTCTCGTGTTTCGGCTGAGAAGATGATTGACGGTCTGACCGCTAACGTTGACCGTTGCCGCTTCCTGGCTGAGGCTTCGCCGTCGACCGTGACCCCGCTGAACAAGCTGATTGGTTACGAGGCTGCTGCGAAGATTGCTAAGTACTCGGTGGCTCACAAGGTGACTGTCCGTGAGGCAGTTGTGGCTCTGGGCTACGTGGAGCGCGGCGAAGTGACTGAAGAGCAGCTGGATGCGGCTCTGGACGTCACCAAGATGCTGGGCAACTTCTAATCCAAATCGTCTGATCACACCGCATACAGAATCGGGTGTGGCGCTACTGTTCCTACGGTATCGTCACACCCGATTTCTTATGTTCGTCTTGCCTCCCACGTGCGCAAAGGTAGTAGATACGACGGAGGGGCCCGCCTTTCGACGGGCCCCTCCGGGAGCGTTAAGCATCCCTTACGGACTAGCTGAACTGCCTCCACGCGGACATGTTACGCAGGTTCGAGCGAGCCATTGCCACGGCCTCCGCTGCGCCGCGGTTCAGCGCAATCTTGGAGAGCGAGGTGGCGAAGCCAACGATTTGCTTGGCCTCGACCTCGGGCGGCATCGACAGAGCGTTGGGGTCGGTAATGATCTCGACCAGGGAGGGGCCGCGGTGAGCCAGGGCGGTGCGCAGCGCACCTTCCAGGTCCTCGGCCTTCTCAACACGCTGAGCTTGGAAACCAGCGGCGGTTGCGATGTCGGCGTAGTTGACGAGCGGCACATCCACGCCGAAGTCCTCGAAGCCCTGAACCAGCTGCTCAAGCTTCACCATGCCCAGGGTGGAGTTGTTGAACACCACGATGGTCAGCGGCAGATCGTACATGACCGCGGTCAGAATATCACCCAGCATCATGGACAGGCCACCGTCACCCGAGACCGAGATGACCTGGCGGTTAGGCTCGGCAATCTGGGCGCCCAGGGCCATAGGCATGGCGTTCGCCATGGAGCCGTGGAGGAAGGAACCCAGCAGACGGCGCTTGCCGTTGGGGGTGATGTAGCGGGCGGTCCACACGTTGCACATGCCGGTGTCCGCGGTGAAGATGGCGTCATCGGAGGCCAGCTCATCCAGCACGGATGCGGCGTACTCGGGGTGAATCTTGCCCTTGGTGGGGTTGTGGGTGTAGGCACCGACGACCTTGGTCATGATCTTCTCGTTCTTCTTCAGGAGCTTCTCCAGGAACGAGCGGTCGCTCTTGCGCTGCACGAGGGGCAGAACGGCCTTCAGGGTTGCGGCAACGTCAGCCTCAATCAGCAGGTCGACGTTGGTACGGCGGCCCAACACCTCGCCGGCACGGTCAATCTGAACGGTCTGCACGTTGGGCAGGAACTGGTCGTAGGGGAAGTCGGTACCCAGCAGGAGCATCAGGTCGGAGTCCTTCATACCCTCTGCGGCCTCACCGTAGCCCAGCAAACCGGTCATTCCCACATCGAAGGGGTTGTCGTACTGGATGTACTCCTTACCGCGCATCGTGTGGCCCACGGGAGCCGCGACACGGTCGGCCAGCTGAACGACTTCATCATGTGCACCGGCCACACCGGCACCAGCGAAAATCGAAATCTTCTTGGCCGCGTTGATGCGATCGGCCAGGTCGCGCACGGTGGTCTCATCGGGAACGATGGTGCCGGGGCGGTAGTCGCCCCATGCGGGCACGTGGTCAACGGCATCCTGGATGGCAATATCGCCGGGAATCGATACGACGGCCACACCGCGGCGGGCGATAGCGTGACGCATACCGGAGTTGATGATGCGCAGGGTCTGGTGGCCAGAGACTGCCATCTCGTTGTAGACCGAGCAATCCTCGAAGATGCGCTCGGGGTGGGTTTCCTGGAAGTATCCGCTACCAATCTGGCCGGAGGGGATGTGGGAAGCAATCGCCAGCACCGGAGCGTGGGAGCGGTTGGCATCGTAGAGACCATTGATGAGGTGGGTATTGCCCGGACCGCACGAGCCGGCGCACACGGCCAGCTTACCGGTCACCTGGGCCTCGGCGCTTGCGGCAAAGGCCGCGGCTTCCTCGTGGCGCACGTGAATCCAGTCGATACCGCCGTTCTTCGAGCCGCCGGAGGCGCGCACTGCGTCCACGATGGGGTTCAGGGAGTCGCCCACCACGCCGTAGATACGCGTGACACCGGCCTCGACGAGCTGTGCGACAATCTGTTCTGCCAAGTTCATAATTACCCTCTTTCGTTGGCGTTCCACGGGGTGCAACGGCCCGGTGGGGAACGCTGTGTATCCCCTCAGACTAGCACTCTTTCCTCGTCAAAGAAGGTCTTGCTTTTAAAACACTTAGGGTGTATCAACTTGGCATAAAGTCGGGTCTCGTTCGCGCAGGGCGGAGGGCAACCCTCGCTTGGCTAGTCCTCTTCCGGCGGCACCGACTCCAAACCAAAACGGCAGTGGCCGTCATAGTTCAGCGCCGCATCAATACGGTCCAGCATCCGCTCCGAAAGCAACGCACGCTCCGCCGGGTCAGACACATCCACCCAACGCACCTGCGAAGACTCCTCGTCGTTCACCTTTGCCTCACCAGAAACCCAGCGGCACAAGAACGTATGATCCAAGAACTGGCAGCGGTCACCATTACCGAACTGCATGGCAGGGTCAGCCTTCACCTGCGCCAGCTCCAGCACCTCAATCTGCACATTCGCTTCCTCCTGCGCCTCACGCAGGCAGGTCAGCGCGGGGCTCTCCCCCGGGTCCACAATGCCCGTAATCGGGGTCCACGCCCCGTTATCGCTACGGCGCACCAGCAGCACCTTAGCATCCTGCTCACGGTACACCACAGCCGTCGCACCGGACAGCCACAGGTAATCCGAACCGATCCGCTCACGTAGCTTACGGATATAGGGAGGAGTAGGCATAACATCAACCTTTCAAAAGCCCCGGCAGTTCTGCCGAGAAATAGGTGCTAGGGAGCAGAGCGAACAGCCGCGAGCCGCACGAAGAACAAGCCCGCCACTTAGCCGGACGGTCACCCTACTTCGGAATCTACCACAGAGAATACGCAGGAGCCGCCAACGCCACCAGCGCACCCAGAAGCATAAACGGGCCGAACGCAATGCGGGTGCTACCGCGCGCCTTCGTGAACAGCACCAGAGCCAAAGACACCAGACCACCGGCAAGGAACGTTACCAGCGACGCCCAGCCCAGGTTCGCCCAGGACAGGTACCCGAGCACGCCGCCCAGGATGCCGGCGAGCTTCACATCCCCGCGGCCCAGCGCGCCAAAGGACAGAATACGCAGAAGCCCGTAGCAGAACCAGAGCGCCAGACCGGCACCAATCACGCGCCAAATATCGGCGGGACGGCCCGCAAAAAGCAAAGACACCGGCAGTGCCGTATAGGTGGCAATAGCCAGAGGAATCAGGATGCGGTGCGGCAGCCGGTGCTCCCGCACATCAATACGCCACAGCCGCAGGGTGCACCACAAAAAATACAGCAGGTAGCTGCCGAGCACCAGAGCGGCAATAACGGAGGCGCCGCCTGCGTGGTAGAGGCGGGAAAGCTCAGCGAGCATAGAACGTCCATTCTGTAATGCTGGAGGCTGTACTACCGGAGGCTACTAGTCAGGAACAGCCAGCCAAGAAACACGAGCCAACGGCGCTAGACCCTTAGCCTCTAGGAAGCTTCTAGGAACCGAAGCGGCGGGAACGGTTCGCGTAGTCCCGCAGGGCACGCAGAAAATCAACGCGCGTGAAATCCGGCCACAGGGCACGGCAGAAATAAAACTCAGAATACGCACTCTGCCAGGTCATAAAACCGGACAGGCGCTGCTCACCCGAAGTGCGGATCAGCAGGTCCGGGTCGGGCATATCGGCGGTGTACAGGTGCGAGGAAATATCCTCAACGTTCAGCAGGTCAGCCATATCCTCGAGAGAGGTTCCCTTCGCGGCGGCTTCGAGCAGAACCGAGCGGACCGCATCCACAATCTCCTGGCGGCCGCCGTAACCGACCGCAATGTTCACCCGCACGCCGGATAGGTGCGCAGTCTGCTCAATCGCCCAGTCCAGGCGCTCGTGCAGCTGCCGAGGAATCAGGTCAATATTGCCGATAGCGCGCACCGGACCGCACGCAGACTCCACCAGCCGTACCAGGAAGTTATCGATGACCGCCACCAGGCCGGTCAGTTCCTTCTCGGGGCGCTTGAGGTTCTCAACCGAGAGCATGTACAGGCTCACCTGCGGAATCGACAGCTCGGTGCACCAGGCCAGAAAATCAATAATTCGCTCCGCACCGGCGGCGTGGCCCTCACGGGTGCTCAAGCCGCGCTGAGCCGCCCAGCGGCGGTTACCGTCCACCAGCACTCCAATGTGGGCGGGCAGGATTTCAGGGCTCAGCGAGCGCTCCAGGGCCCGCTCGTAGACGGTCAGCTCCGTGACAGTACCGGGGTTGCTGGCATGACCGTGCACGGTAATCACGGGCAGGGCGTTAGCGCTCATGGCTCGTACCTCATTCGGCTGTCGAAGCGGATGCATCACGGGCTCTACGGTGTGAGAGCCCAAGCTCTAATTCTACGCCCCGGGCGCGCGCCGCGGGGCTCCCCGCGGGTGCGGAAGGGCTGAGAATCGGCTCAAAGTTTGTGGCATCTGGTGGCGGCATTCGGGGTTGTGTGCAGAGGCTGCACACATGACGTGCCTAAGAATGGATGATGCCCTTCACCTACGACTCATATCGTGGGTGAAGGGCATCATTGGCTAACGTGGGGCGTTGCGCCCCAGCCTAGATAACGTAGTAGTCGCTCAGGCCCTCGTCCAGGCTAGATTCGGGCAGCTGAACCTCAGCGTGCGAGGCGGCCAGCGTGTAGTCCTCCCAGGGCCAAATATCCTTCAGCTGTTCGCTGGGAACGGCGAAGAACACGCCGTTCGGGTCCACCTGCGAGGCGTGCGCGCGCAAAGCCTGATCGCGCTGCTCAAAGTGGTCGGTCACCAGGATGCGGGTCGTAGTCTCGTGGCGAGGCGCCTCCCCCGAGGAGGCGCGGTGCGCGAGGTTCTCAATCCAGCCGCTCAGCAGGCTCTCACCGTGCGTATCGAGCAGATGCTCGTGCAGGGCGAGGGTGCGTTCGGGGTTGAATGCGCGGTCGTAATAGAGCTTCAGCGGGGTCCAGGGCTCGCCCTCACCCACGTAGGCTTCCGGGTCGCCTGCCTTCTCGAATGCTTCCACGGCAACCTTGTGGGTCATGATGTGGTCGGGGTGCGGGTAGCCGCCAATCTCGTCATAGGTGATGATGATGTGCGGGCGGTACTCACGCACCAGACGCACGAGCGGCGCGGCGGCACGATCCAGGGGCATGGTGCCGAAGCTACCGAAGGGAAGCGGCGGCATGGGGTCGCCCTCGGGCAGACCAGAGTCGAAGAAGCCAATCCAGCGGTGTTCAATACCCATAATCTCGCGGGCAGCCGCCATCTCAGCGCGGCGCAGACCCGGTAGGTCGCGGTGCGCACGCGGGCTTTTATCGATCTCCTCATTCAGGATGTCACCGCGCTCGCCGCCGGTCATCGTCGCCACCATGAAGCGGGCACCACGGGCAATATACGCCGAGGCGGTACCGGCGCCCTTGGAGGACTCGTCGTCCGGGTGTGCGTGCACGGCCAGGATGCGCAGACCGGTGTAGTCCTCCTCCAACGGTTTGAGGGAGTCCACGGGAGGGTGAGTCGGCAGGTTTGCCTTCAGCTGTTCAATGGCTTCGCTCACGGTGGTCTCCTTTAGGTGATGCGCCAGGGGGTCGATGATGTGTCTGTGACTCGCAAATGCGAGCGCTACACGGCAGAAATTTTACGGTTGTAGCTTCTCGTATGATACCCAAGGATAGCGCCGGTGTACTAGCGCAGATGACGCCGTGTGACATCGTGAAACGTGCCGTCATATCAGCAGATTCACGGGCAAGAAACAGGCTTATGCTGGCGGAGTGTTCAGCTACCGGCGTGCGTACCAACGAAGATGCGCTCAGAGGGGAAGATACGACCGGCATAACAGCCGAAAACCCTCCGGTGCTCTAGAATAGGTCTGTTGATTCATTCCGTTACCGGTACCGCCGCGCATTGAACGCGGCACGCGGTAGCGGGTTTATTCGTTTCGCACCGGCAACGCCGGCGCATAAGCAAAGGACACGCATGGCTGACAACACCGGTGCATGGCTCACTCAGGACGCCTTCGACCGCCTCACCCAGGAGCTGGAGTACCTCTCCGGCCCGTACCGCCAGGAAATCGTCGACCGCATCGCGCAGGCACGCGACGAGGGCGACCTCCGTGAGAACGGCGGCTACCACGCCGCCCGCGACGAGCAGGCCAAGAACGAGGCACGCATCAAGCAGCTCAAGCACCTGCTGGAGACCGCCCACATTGGCGACGCCCCCGTCGATGACGGCGTCGTGGCCCTGGGTATGGTCATTGAGGCCGAGGTTGCGGGCCGCCACCTGAAGTTCCTGCTTGGTTCCCGCGAGATCGAGGACACCCTCCCCGCCGGCACCGATCTGAAGGTCTTCTCGGAGAAGTCCCCGCTGGGTGCCGCAATCCTGGGCGCTAAGCAGGGCGACGAGGTTTCCTACACCGCTCCGAACGGTAAAGAGCTGAGCGCCAAGATTGTCTCTGTGACCCCCTACCACGCCTAAGTCGAGGCTCATAGATTTGCGGCTGTCGAGGCCCACGGCCCCAGCGCCAACACGCTAAAAGTGCGGGGTGCCGATTCTTCGGAATCGGCACCCCGCACTTTTTATGTCTTCCGCTTCACCACGTGAAGATTCACGAGCGAGCGGCAACCCACAAAATGTAAGGTCGGCTTAGTAGACGATAATCGGCTTGAAGCCCTCGTCCTCCAAGGCAGAAATGACCTGGCGGCAGTGCTCCACACCCTTGGTTTCCATGTCGATGGTGATGGACACATCGCCCATGGAGAGCGAGCCACCCACGCGGGTGTGATCCACACCGGTAACGTTCGCGTCGTTCTCGGAGATGATGCGTGAGATGGTTGCCAGCTCACCCGGGCGGTCAGAGAGCATCATCTTAATGGTCATGTAGCGGCCGGCAGCAGAAAGACCGCGCTGAATCACCTTCAGCATCAGCATCGGGTCGATATTGCCGCCCGAGAGCACGCACACGACGGTGCCCAGGTCGCCGTACTCTTCCTTCAGCTTGCCGTTCATCAGCGCCGCCACGGGCACCGAACCGGCGGGCTCCACCACAAGCTTGTTGCGTTCCATGAGGAAAATGAGGGCGCGGGCGATATCGTCTTCGCTCACGGTCGCCACGTCATCCACCAGCTCCTTGATGATGGAGAAAGGCATCTGGCCGGGGCGGCCCACGGCGATACCGTCGGCGATGGTGGAGACCTTCTTCAGGGGCACCAGAGCATCCGCAGCGAGGGACAGCGGGTAGGCCGCGGCGTGCTCCGCCTGAACACCGATAATCTTGATCTTCTTGCCGAGCTCCTGCTCCTTCGCGCGAATCGCCGCGGACAGGCCGGCCAGCAGGCCGCCGCCGCCAACACCCACGATGACGGTATCCACATCGGGCACCTGCTCCAGAATCTCCAGACCGATAGTGCCCTGACCCGCGATAATGTCTTCATTGTCGAAGGGGTGCACGAAGACCGCACCGGTCTCTTCGGCGTAGCGCTTCGCCTCCGCCAGGGCCTCGTCCACGGTCACGCCGTGCAACTCAACCTCGGCACCGTGATCGCGGGTTGCGGTAATCTTCGGCAGCGCCGCGCCCAGCGGCATGTAGATGCGGGCCTTAATGCCCAGGCGGTCAGCCGCCAGGGCCACACCCTGCGCGTGGTTACCCGCGCTCGCGGCCACCACGCCGCGCTTCTTCTCCTCCTCGGAGAGCTTTGCCATGCGCACATACGCGCCGCGCACCTTGAACGAACCGGCGCGTTGCAGGTTCTCACACTTGAAGAACACCTCGGAACCCAGGCGCTGGCTCAGGGCACGCGAATGGGCGACCGGGGTGCGTTCAATAACGCCTTCGAGCAGCTCTGCGGCACGTTCAATATCGGTAATGGTCACGGGCAGGGAGTCGAGATCTACGCTCACGGGTTTTCCATTCTGACGGTGCGTTGTCCCGCGGGCGCGGAACGGTGATGTATTGCTCATCCCATTTTAGAGGATGGGTACAGCGAAGGGGGCTACCCGGTCGCAAGTAGCCCCCTGGCGAGACACCGCCGTAGACGGCATCGCGGCCGGCGGTATCGCCGGGACGAGTTAGCGGAGCGTTATCGAGGATGGCGGGGTGCCCTACGCCAAAACCTCCCGCTCGATGCAGGCCCCTAGTCTTCGGAGGAGTCCGAAGCCTCGGAAGCCTGGTTCTCAGGCTCCTCAGCCTTCTGATGGCGCGGCACTCGGGAGGCCAGCTTCTTGACGCTCTCCTGCCGTTCCTGGGCCTTCTCCTCAGCCTGCTCGCGGCGAGCCACCTCGTGCGGGAAGAGGAACTCCTCATCGCGCAGGTTAGGATCGTGTTCCCAACCGCGATCCGCCAGGTAGCGCACCACCGAGTTCACCACGGCCAGCGTCGGCACCGCGAACAGCGCGCCCACGGCACCGAAAATCATGGAGCCGCCGGCCACCGAGAAAATCACGGCCAGCGGGTGCAGTGATACAGCCTTACCCATGATGAGCGGCTGCAGAATATGCGACTCCACCTGCTGCACCAGTAGCACGATGCCCAGCATAATCAGCGCCTGCACCGGCCCCAGGGCCACGAGCGCCAGAAGCACCGCCACCGCACCGGAGAACAGCGCACCAATCACCGGGATAAAGGAACCCAGGAACACCAGCACGCCCAGCGGAATCGCCAGGGGCACACCCAGGATGGCGGCGCCCAGGCCGATACCGATGGCATCAATCGCGGCCACCAGAATCTGCACGCGGACGTAGGCGCCCAGGGACTTCCAGCCCGCGCGGCCCGCACCGTTCACGGCCTCGCGCGCATCCTTGGGGAAGAGACCGACGACGAACAGCCAGATGCGTTCGCCCTCCATCAGGAAGAAAAGCAGCGTGAACAGGGTCAGGAGCACACCGGTTGCGACATCGGCAGCGGTCGAACCGACCCGAGACACGCCGTTCAGCACGGTGTTCGGATTGTCCTTAAAGGTGTTCTCAATCTGGTGCAGGAGCTGGTTCAGCTGGTCAGCACCCAAATCGTACCCGAGGCTCTTCAGCCACCAGTCCACGAGCTGCTGATAGCCCTGCACCGCCTTATTAGCCATCGTGGCGAAACCGCGCACCAGCTGCTGACCGGTCAGCGAAATAATCACAGCGAGAAGCAGCAGCAGACCCAGCTCGGCGATAGCAGCCGCGCCGCCGGCCCGCACGCCCTTCTTCCGCAGGAGCATGACGGTCGGGCTCAGCAGAGCCGCCAGGAGCATGGCCACCATCATCGCGATGACCAGCAGGGAGACGTGCCCCAAGCCCTTCCACACGACCCAGCCCGCGCCGGCAATCACGATGAGGCGCCAGGACCACGCGCCGGCCACGTCCACGGCGAAGGGAACCCGGTAGCCCTCCCCCGCCCGACGTTCTTCGGCACTCGATGTATGCTTCACGCTGTCTCTCTTTCTCAAGCCCGCCAGGTTGCTGGGCGAGCCGGTATTCGTGGGGCGCTAAACCCCGCCAAAGCCGCGAAAGCGGCGGCACCGCTACGGTACCGCCGCTTCGTACGAATTTTTAGTCGTTGCTGAAGATGCTTGCCAGGTACATGAGTACGCGCAGAATCTCAACGTACAGCCACACCAGCGATGCGGTCAGACCGAAAGCCAGGCGCCAGGACTCGCTCTGCGGCAGACCCGCATCCACAGCCTCGGCGGTCGTGGTGTAGTCAATCAGCAGCGAGTAGGTTGCCATTGCGACCGCAATCAGGGCAATCGGCAGACCCAGCGGGATACCACCGATGCTCATGCTGTTCAGCGAGAAACCGAAGAGGCCCGCGGTCAGCATGGACACCAGGCCGTAACCCAGGTAGCTGAGCGCACCAATCATGAAAATCTTATTCAGCTTGGGGGTGGTGCGAATCTTGCCGTTGGCGAAGAGAGCCAGGGTCACACCCGCAACCACGATGGTTGCCAGAACCGCCTGGATGGCGGTGCCCGGGTAGCGCAGGTTGACGATGGCGGACAGACCGCCCAGCATCATGCCCTCCATGAGCGCGTAGGCCATGACCAAAACCGGGGAAACCTTCTGCTTGAAGGAGTTCACGAGGCCCAGCACCAGGCCGCCCAGCAGACCCAGGAGCATCAGCACGGGCACGTACCATGCGACCACGGCGCCCACCACGACCAGGCCCAGGTTAATGGCGGTCTTGACCAGCACGTCGTTCATGGTCAGACGCTCACCGGCCGGAATCGGCTCGGAGTAGGTCGGCTCGGAGTAGGTCGGAGCACTGTAATCGGTGTACTGCGGCTGACCGTAGCCCTGCTGGCCATACTGAGCCTGGCCGTACTGGGGCTGGCTCTGCTGACCGTAAGACTGCTGGCCGTACTGCGGCTGACCGTAAGCCTGCTGCTGGCTCTGCTGAGCCTGGCCACCGGCGCCGAAGCGACCGAAGCGAGGATCGCCCTGCCCCTGCTTCTTCGTCATTGAATTAATAAGCGGGTTTCCCGCCATCTTTCTCTCCTTGAATAGATAAGTACTACTAATGCGTTTAATTATAACCGATGGTTGCCCAGCTCACGCTTCTGTTCGTTCTGAGCACGGCATAGTCTCACATAGCGCGACTCCGCGCAGACACCAGACTTTCGTAAGAGGCCGGCGAGAGATGCTAGGAGGCGTCACGCACATCCAGCGCATCCAGCAAGTCTTCCAGATAGCTCAGAACGGCCTGCTCCTCGTTCGTGCCAATCACCTCATCGGCCAGCTCCTTCACACTCGGCGCGGCATTCCCCGTGGCCACGCCGTGTCCGGCGAAGCTAAGCATCCGGCTATCATTCTCGCCGTCGCCGAAGGCGAGGATTCCTTCGGGGCTGTAGCCGAATCGCTCACAGAGATCCTGCAGACCCGTCGCCTTATTCACGCCCGTGCGAACCAGGTCGATTGCCCCGAAGCCGCTAACCAGCGGGGTCACACCCTCGGGCAGCACCTCGCGCAGGTGCGCGTTAATGCTTTGGGTCTGCGCCGGAGGGGTCAGCAGCGGGAACTTGATGGGTGCCCCGCGAGCCTCCTCAATGGAGTCAACCAGAATCGCACCGGGAAAGAAGAACCCCGCGAAGTCCTCCAGGGTCAGGGTATCGGGAATACTCTGGCCCGTGTCCTCAAAGTAATTACGGATGACGTGCACAATCTGTTCGCGGCGATCCTTCGGTAGGAAGATTCCTTCGGTGGTGCATACGAGTAAGCCAATCTGCTTTAGCCCATCCAGCACTTCGTAGATGGCGGGAACGTCTTCCTCTCGGAAGGGGTGCACCGCCAGCTGGCCGCTATCGTCGGCCAGGTATGCGCCGTTCTCGGCAATGTAGATGAGGCCTCGGTTCTCAAAGCCGCGCATGTAATCCTGTAGCTTGGCGTAGGTGTTGCCGCTGGCCACCACGAATCGAATACCGCGCGCATCCAGGCGATCGAGAATCGCGGAGAAGCGTTCGGTATCGAAGGTCTTTGCGTCGGTGAGGAAGGTGCCATCCATATCGACGGCGATGAGAGAGGGCTGAGTCTGCATGTTATGCCTTTCTGGCTCTGCTATCCCGTTCAGGGCGGGTGCGCCTACGGCTGTGCTCCTTTAAGGGTCTCATGTTTTTGGGGTTCCGGAAGCCGCCGAGAGGAGGTTTTATGTATTGAGCGCCGTCACAAAACGTCATCCAAAACCCCTCTTTTTGGGATGCAAGTCACTTTTTAGCCCTATTTTTCACCACTTTTTGCACCCTTTTCCGCTATAAACTAAATTTACTTGAAGTGTAAAACTTTACTTGTCAAACTTAAAGGCGTGAACAACGACACCATAAAATCCGCCGGCCTACTTATCCTCCGCCTCGTCTTCGGCTTCGTCATGATTATGCACGGTATCCAGAAGGCATTCGAATGGACCCCCGCGGGTACCGTCGCATCCTTCGAGCAGATGGGCATCCCCATGGCAGCCGCAGCGGCATACTTCGCCATGGCAACCGAACTACTCGGCGGCACCATGATTATCCTGGGTGCGGGCACCCGCATCGCGGCAGCAGCATCTGTAGTATCCATGAGCGGCGCCCTCATCTTCGTCCACCTCGCGGCAGGTTTCTCCGCTTCCAAGGGCGGCTACGAATACGTTCTCACCCTTGCCGCAATCGCAGCAGCCTTCTTCTTCACCGGCGCCGGCAAGTTCTCCATCGACGCGCTCTTCGCACGCCGCAAGTAGCGTCCACAGATAGACTTTCGACCTCCGGCTCGGTGCCCCGCACGGGCAACCAATCACCGGTAGTCGAGCCAGGCTTCACCGCCGGGCCGCGCTGATTCCGGCAGCGCGCGGCCCTTATCTACCCGCGGTGAAGAGAGCACCGCCGCGTGCTCGACGATGCCCCCGATAGTATGGGTCGGGGGCATCGCCTTTTAACGTCCAAACAGCAAACTTCAAATACACAAGCGGCGGCTCCTCCCCCACGGGAAGAGCCGCCGCCCGTCTATATATGCCTATCGGCTTTATACCGCCTCTCAACGCAGTGCCCCCACTGGGACTCGAACCCAGAACACAAGGATTTTAAGTCCTCTGTCTCTGCCAATTGGACTATGGGGGCTCGTTTAGTGCACACCAAACATAGAACACCATTATTCCACGAATCCCGGGTAACGCATATCCGCTCCTCGGTATCCAATAGCCCGCACCGGCTCTCGCCCGAGGCGGGGCAGGTTGGATGACGAAATGCCACCCCTGGGAAACACCGTGAATACAGCGAAGGGCGGCGCCGAAGACCGAAGTCCTCGGCGCCGCCCGTTTCACGTCCAAGGCCTAAGCGGCCTCACCGGCTATCGGCCAGCTCGGTTTAGAGCTTTGCCTTGTGCGGTGCGGGAGCGGTACCGGTTGCTTCCTGGAATGCCAGGCGCGGGGAGCGCTGGTGACGAATCGAGGAGGTATCGCGACCGAAGATCTGGTTCAGAGCCCAGGTGGTCATAACGCGAACGGTACGCTCGGTGGTGGGGATTGCGGAACCGTGGTAGCCGCGGTGCATCATCCAAGCCAGCGGGCCACCAATGGTCTTGCCCTTGAAGTTTGCAACGCCCTTCCACAGGCCCAGACCTGCCACAACACCGATGGTCTCGTGGTAGTAGTCGGTCAGGGGCTCGCCGCGGCGAGCAGCCAGCAGGTTCTTAGCCAGAACAACAGCCTGGCGGGAAGCGTGCTGAGCGTTGGGGACGCAGAAGCCGCCCACACCGCCGCCGGAGAGGTCCGGAACAGCAGCGTTATCGCCTGCAGCCCATGCGCCCTCAACCACGCCGTCATCACCGGTGACGCGCAGGTCGGCGCTCACGCGCACGCGGCCGCGCTCGTCAATCGGGAAGTCGGTGTTCTTCAGCATCGGGGACGCTGCCACACCTGCGGTCCAGACCAGGGTGTCGGTGGAGATCTCGCCGGCGGGGGACTTGTCAGCCATGTTGATCAGCTGCAGGTTGCCGTCGGTTGCGTCAGCCAGGGAGGTGTTGAGCAGAACCTCGATACCGCGGGCGCGCAGCTCTGCGACAACCTTCTCGGCGCGGTCTGCGGGGACCTCGGGCATGATGCGCGGTGCGGCCTCAATCAGCACGAAGTGCAGATCGGAGACAGACAGGCGCTCGTTACGCTCGACAGCCACGCGTGCCATGTCCTCGAGCTCGGAGATGGTCTCGATACCGGCGAAGCCACCGCCCACGATCACGAAGGTCAGGGCGCGACGACGAGCCTCAGCGTCGGTCAGCAGGGATGCGACCTCGATGCGGTCCAGAACCCAGTTACGAACCGAGACGGCCTCTTCGATGGTCTTCATGCCGATGGCGACGTCTGCCAGACCCGGAATCGGGAAGGCACGGGTCACGGCACCGGCGCCCAGCACGATCTCGTCGTACTTCAGTTCGAAGGGCTCACCATTATCGGTGGGCTCAACGACGGCGGTGCGGTTTGCGTGGTCGATGGAGACAACACGGCCGGGGATCAGCTCGGTGTCGCGCAGGTGCTGACGCAGCGGCACGGTTGCGTTACGGCCTTCCATGGAACCTGCCGCAACCTCGGGGAGGAAGGGCTGGTAGGTCATGTAGGGGTTCGGCTCGACGATGGTGACGACGCCACCGGTCTCCTTGATAGCCTTCTGAATCTTCTTAGCAACGGTGAAGCCGACGTAGCCACCACCGACAATCAGGACGCGGGGACGGTCCTGTGCCACCTTAGTGAATGCCATGTTAGTTACTTCCTAGTCTCAGGTACCGGGAGTTCTCATCCCGGTAGGGTGGTATGCGCAGCCTCCGGCTCGTTCCGAAAGCTTTCCTAACAAACGAAGCGGCTCGCCCTGGAAGTCCTTACGCAACGCGAAGTGGCTAGCGGCACGAGCCTGTCTGATACATACCCGGTTCACCATATATTTTACGCCTTTTGTTTAGGTGAAATCGCATTTATGCCCTCTCGAAGGCACACCTAAGCCAAAAGTTTCGAGGCTTGAACGAGGTTCACACAAGATAAGGCACTTACGGTTAGGAGAACCCTTTCCATTTTTTCGTTCAACTTTCGAATTTTTCGTTACGATTGGGTGCGTTTGAACCCATCAGGTACCGCCATGAGAGAGAATCACCGCGGCCCGCAAAAACTCAGCCGTTCGCGAACGAGCTAAGGCAAGAAATATAACGGACCGGCATTAGCCGCTCCCCCACCCCGCAAAAAGTGCAATCCCGCGGGGCCGCCCACCGCTACGACGACGAACCGCCGCGCCGGTGAGGCTGGTGATGCGGATGCGGCACGTGCTCCGCCGCGTGATGCGCCTGCTCGCGCACAGCGGTCCCCACCTGACGGGCCGCGTCGCCTGCCCGCACGTGCATCCGGTGCAGACGATGCACCGCACCGGCGGTAATAATCGTGACCCACACCAGGAGCGCACCCACAATGACCGGAGGCAACCAGCCGCGGTCCTCCGGCGGGCGGCTCGCGTCCGGGGCGGCCTGCTTCACGATGTTCTCGCCCTCTTCGTGCACGGGCGCGGCATCGCTGGGCGACGGTGCACTCACCTGGTGCTTGCGGTGCACCGCAATCCACTCCGACATCGAACCCAGCGGATTCGCCGTCACCGTGGGCGAGGGCAGAGCCATAGCGTCCTGCGGGTTGAACACGCCGTACCCGTACAGCGGGTCACGACCCGTAGCGCCCTCGTCATCGGCTGAGGCAATCAAACGCTGGGCCAGCTGAGCCGCAGACTCCTGCGGGTACTTCTGCTTCAACAGCGCCGCCACGCCCGTCACCAGGGGGGCCGCCGCAGAAGAGCCCGACCACAGCATGTACCCGTTGCCCGGGGCCGCCGCAATCATGTCGGTGCTCGGAGCAACCACGGCAATCGAAATACCCTGCGTCGACGAGCCTTCAGAAACCTGCTTCTTTCGGTCCACGCCGCCGACCGTCAGCACGCCCGGAATCGTCGCGGGAGCACCCACCTGAGTCAGGCCGCTACCGCGGTTACCCGCCGCCGCCACAATCAGCACGCCCTTCTGCTCGGCGTAGGCGAAAGCGTCATCCCAGCTCTGCGGCCAGCTCGTCTTATTCGAGCCAATCGACATGTTGATAATCTGTGCGCCGTGGTCGACCGCGTAGCGCACCGCGGCAGGAATCTGCTCGTCGATGCTCTTACCGCCGGTCGTACCCATGTTCAGCGAAATCGGCAGGATCTTCGCATCCGGGGCCACGCCAATCATGCCGGTCGGCTTACCCGGCTGACCCGCAATCGCGGAGTACCCCTGAGTATCATGGCCGTGGCCGGCAATCAGCGAGGCGACCTCCGTGCCGTGCATCGGCTCCGCGCCCAGGCCCTGCCAGCCGTCCTCGCTGCCCACACCCGAGACGTCGGTACCGCGCAGCACGTTGCCCGCCAAATCCGGGTGGCTCCCATCCACGCCCGTGTCAATCACGGCAACCGTCACGCCCTTACCCGTGGCCTGCGACCACAGCGAGGTAATGCCGTACTCGTTCAGCCAGTACTCGCGGTGGCGCACATCGTCGCCGTTGGCGGTATCCGCACCCTGGCTCGGGGCGGCCGTGCTCTTCGGCACCGCCGTGCCCGACGGCGAGGGGGTCGCAGTCACCTCCCTCTTCGGGCTCGGAGAGGCCGTGGCCGAGGAGCTGGGATCGGTCGCGTTGGCCGCGGTCAGCCACGAGGCCGGCCCCAGCGGCAACAGGGCCAGCAGGGCGGCGGAGGCCAGCGACCCGGCCGCACGCGAGCGCACCGGGTTCGAGCCCGCCGAACGCAGAACACCCAGGGGGCGGCGGATGCACCGCGCGGCACGCGCAAACCGATCCATTCGTTTCTCCTCAACTGAACGACGCAAACTCACCTGGTGAAGCAAGCTCAACTAGACAATACAGGCCGGCCGACCCGCACCGCGCGGGTCGGCCGTTAGGATTTCCGGCCCGGAATCGGGGCGGATTTTGCCGAAGTAACGGGCTACAGCTGAGACAGCGCGATGCCGTCCAGGATGTCGTGCTCGCTCACCGTCACCGAATCCACCGCGCCGTCGGTCAGCTCGTTCAGGCGAGTCAGGATCCGGGCGTAAATCGTTGCGCCGGCACCGATTACATCCACCCGGCCCGGGTGCATGTAGCCCAGGGCCTCGCGCTCGGCACGGTCCAGGGAAGCCAGCCAGCGGGAAGTCTTCTGAACGGTCTCGATGGAGAAGGTCTGCGCGTTAATGGCCTCGGAGTCGTAGCGGTCCAGGCCCAGGGCGGCCGCCGCAATCGTCGTCGCGGTACCGGCCACGGCCACCACGCGGCGGGCGTTCTGCAGGGGGACGGTCTTGCGGGCCACGTCAAGAGCTTCGTCGGTGTCTGCCTCAACGCGGGCAATCTGCGATTCGGTCGCCGGCGCGTTCACCATGTGACGCTCGGTCAGGCGCACGCAACCGATGTTGACGCTGCGGGAAGCCTTCACGCCCGACTCATCCCCCAGCACGAATTCGGTGGAGCCACCGCCCAGGTCGAACACCAGGGTGTCGCCGTCGCCCGCACCCACGGCGCGCACGGCACCCGCGAAGGAGAGCGCGGCTTCCTCGTCGCCGCTAATCACCTCGGGCTCAATGCCCAGGATGTCGCGGATGCCGTTCACGAAGACGTTGCGGTTACCCGCATCGCGGGTTGCGCTGGTCGCCACGAAACGCACCGAGTCCACGTCGTGGTCACGCAACAGTACGGCGTACTCGCGAGCCGCCGCGAAGGTGCGGTCCAGGGCCTCCTGCGCCAGCCAGCCGGTCGCATCCACGCCCTGGCCCAGACGCACGATGCGCATCTCGCGCACAACGTCCTTCAGGACGGTCTTCTCGACCCCGTCCACCACCTCAGTGGTGGAATCGGCAATCAGCAGACGGATAGAGTTCGTACCGCAGTCAATCGCTCCAACGCGCACGGTGGGTTCCTTTCAGGACTATCGTCATCATCGTTCGCTGCCCAAGGCAACGCGAGCGCCGCAGGCGAAGCTGTTTTCGCTTCTCGGCGCTCTTTCTATCTATTATGCGCCCGCGCCGTCACGGGCGACGGTGCGGGCGCATCGAAATCAGTATTTAGGCTTCCTCGCGCCAGGCGGGGTCGCAGGAGCATGCCTCGGGGGTCCACCATTCTGCGATAGCGTCCAGGCCGCGGTCACCCATCGGGTTCACGCCGCGTCCCACCGAGAGGGTGTGGCCGATGACGGCGTGCAGGCACTTCACGCGGGTCGGCATGCCGCCGGCAGAGATGCCGTCAATCTCGGGAACCTCGTCGGTACCGCTGATCAGGCGGATGCGCTCACGCTCGGCCAGGTAATTCTCGTGGGCTGCGGCGTAGGCAGCGGCCAGTTCTGCATCCTCAGCCAGCGAGTCGGTCATCTCGTACATGAGGCCGCCAGCCTCCAGGCGGGATGCGGCGGCGGTGATGACCGGGTGCGCCAGGTAGAACACGGTCGGGAAGGGGGTGCCGTTGCTCAGGCGGGGTGCGGTGGCGGCGACCAGCGGGTTGCCGCACACGCAGCGGGCGGGAATCTCGACCACGTCGCGCACCTTGCGGCCCAGCTGTGCGGAGAGAACACGGATGTCCTGCTCGGTGGGCTTCAGGGTTTCAACGGTCACGCCGAAACCGCCGGGGGTACGGTTCTTCAGGTCCTCAATGGTGTTTTCGGTGCTCATAGTCCTTATTCCTGTCCTGTCCGCTCGTGCGGTCCGGGAACGTAGGGTCGTGGGTTCGTGGCGGGTCGCCGGTCTGCGCGGCGAGCCTCTCGGTCAGCCGCTCGGCGCGGTTTTAGTTCTTCTCGAGAGAATTCCAAACCTTGGTAGTCCAGGCTTCCTCGGGGGCGTTCTTCGCGTTCGCAGAAGTACCGTCCGCCTTCGTGGAGTCCTCGGTAATGCCGGTGACCACGTAGGGAGTATCCCCGGGGTTGACGTAGTAGAGGCGGCTGCGGGCCTGCTGGCGAACGTAGTTATCGTCGTTCCACCAGGTCTGTTCGGCCTTCAGCTGGGCATTCTCCTGCTGCAGCTGCGAGATGTGGGTGTGGATTCGGTTCATTTCCCGGTCCTGATCCATGTAGGTCAGCACCGGGTATGCGGTGCCAAGGGCAATCACGCCCACCATAACGGTCATCAGGAAGCTTCGCCCGGAAAACATGTGGGCGGCCACGGGTGTGGCGTAGCCTTCATCTTCACCGTTCTGCCGACGGGCACGGCGCCGCGCGCGTTCCTGCCGGCGGGCCTGCTCCGCGCGTTCGCGTTCGGGGTGACGGCGGTTGAGGCCCACGCCGAAGAAGAGCGCGCTGGCCTTCTTCAACAGGGAGGTGCCGGCCTGGCGGGCCGCCGAGGGCTTCTGGGAATCGGTGGAGGTTTGAGCGGTGCCGCGGTCCTCAGCCGAGGTGCGACCCGTTGCGTTACGCCGGGTCTGCTCGTCTGCTCGCTGGCTCATTAGTTCTCTCCCCCATCGTTGTTCCTACAGCGGTGCGCTTCTACCTATTCTACCCGGGTTTGTGTACCCGCCTGAGCGTTCCTTCCGGGACTGTTTCCTGGCCTATTTCGAGGGGCTCCAGGGCTTTCTGCGCTACCCGGGTAACGGGTGCTCTCCCGGGTACAGCCGGAGGCGGCGCCACCCCGATTGGGGTAGCGCCGCCTCCTTGAGGTCTAACCGCTTACGCGGTCATATGCTTCAGCAACTTATGCCTTGAAGCGGGGGAATGCGGACTTGCCAGCGTAGACAGCTGCGTCGCCCAGCTCTTCCTCGATGCGCAGCAGCTGGTTGTACTTAGCAACGCGCTCGGAACGTGCGGGAGCACCGGTCTTGATCTGGCCTGCGTTGGTTGCAACAGCCAGGTCGGCGATGGTGACGTCCTCGGTCTCACCGGAACGGTGAGAAACCATGCAACGGTACTCGTGGCGCTGAGCCAGCTCCATTGCGTCCAGGGTCTCGGTCAGCGAACCGATCTGGTTCACCTTCACCAGCAGAGCGTTAGCAGCGCCCTCCTTGATGCCGCGAGCCAGGCGCTCGGGGTTGGTCACGAACAGGTCGTCACCGACGATCTGGACCTTGTCACCGATCTGCTCGGTCAGGGTCTTGTAGCCCTCCCAGTCGTTCTCGTCCAGCGGGTCCTCGATGGAAACCAGCGGGTACTTAGCAACCAGGTCAGCGTAGTATGCGCTCATCTCGGCTGCGGACTTCTTCTGACCCTCGAAGTCGTATGCGCCGTCGTTGTAGAACTCGGAGGAAGCAACGTCCAGAGCCAGTGCAACCTGCTCACCCGGCTTGTAGCCGGCCTTCTCGATTGCCTCAACGATCAGGTCCAGTGCAGCTGCGTTGGACTCCAGGTTGGGTGCGAAGCCGCCCTCGTCGCCCAGGCCGGTTGCCAGACCGCGGTCGTGCAGCACGGACTTCAGGGAGTGGTAAACCTCAACACCTGCACGCAGAGCCTCGGAGTAGGTCTCGAAGCCGATGGGAGCAATCATGAACTCCTGGATGTCAACGTTGGAGTCTGCGTGAGAACCACCGTTGAGGATGTTCATCATGGGGACGGGCAGAACGTGGGCGTTCGGGCCGCCGAGGTACTTGTACAGGGGCAGGTCTGCAGACTCAGCAGCAGCCTTGGCCACGGCCAGGGAGACGCCCAGGATAGCGTTGGCGCCCAGCTTGCCCTTGTTGTTGGTGCCGTCCAGAGCAATCATGGCTGCGTCAACAGCGCGCTGGTCGGAAGCCTCGATGCCGATGACCTCTTCAGCGATTTCTTCGATAACAGACTTCACTGCGCCCAGAACACCCTTGCCCAGGTATACGGACTTGTCGCCGTCGCGGCGCTCAACAGCCTCCCACTCACCGGTGGATGCGCCCGAGGGCACAGCTGCGCGGGCGAATGCACCGTCTTCGAGCAGAACCTCGACCTCAACGGTCGGGTTGCCGCGGGAATCCAGGATCTGGCGTGCGTGAACTGCGGTAATAACAGCCATGGATTGTTCTCCTTATGAGACGTCAAGGATGTGAACGACGCACCCGATCGTGGCGCGTCGCGTCCCCTAAATTCTAGCAAAATTCCCACACAAACACACTAGTAGCCACCGCTTTTTTAGACCCCTTAGTGAAGGTGTATGGAACCCTTAGTAGCCCTACAGGACGCGGCAATCGACGCGCAGAGAGCCCCCGCTCCCCCGCCGACCGCGCGTGTGGGATGTATCCCAAAGCACAACACGACCCCAACCGGCGGGGCGTCACCCACGGTTAATAGCGCGGCTCGTCATTCGTATGCTGCGCAACATAGCGGCGGATGTACGAACGCAGGGCGCGTTCGGCGTCCAGGCCGTTGCGCTGAGCACGGCAGACCAGCGCGAACAAAAGCTCGCCGAAATCCTCCTCGGTGTGCATATAACGCAGGTCGTCGTCCATGCTCGTGGGCTCCGGGGGCAGAATGATGCCGGCCTTACGTGCCTTCACAGCAGTCTTCTCAGCCATGGCGAGCGCCGGCAGATGCGGCGGAATACCGTCCAGCGCGCCACGGTCGCTCTTCTCCTTCTTCTTCAGCTCGTCCCACGCCGCCTGCTGTTCGGCGGCGGTGCGGGGTGCCTCCGAAGAGCCCTCAGACTCAGCCGCGAACACATCGGGGTGGCGCGAACGAAGCTTCTGCACCAGGCCCTCAACCACCTGCACAATGTCGAAGCCCTGCGGGTTTGCCGCAGCAATATCAGAGTGGAACACCACCTGCAGCAGCACATCGCCGAGCTCCTCACGCAGCAGCGGCATATTCGGCTCGGCGCCGGTTTCTACCGCCTCGACAACCTCGTAGGCTTCCTCCACCAGGTAGCGGATCAGGGAGGCGTGGGTCTGCTCGGCGTCCCAGGGGCAGCCTCCGGGAGCGCGCAGGCGGGCCATCGTCTCAACGAGCGTCTCGAAGGCCCCTCCGGCTCGACGGGCGGTGTCTTCGCTGCTCCGGGTGGCGGGCAAATCGGGAGTGATGGGGGTATCAGTCATAGCGGTCTTCCTCATCGAAAGTGTGAATACAGCGCGCCGCGCCGACCCCCACACGGGGAGCCGGCGCGGCTCAAATGGTTTTAGAGGTTCCAGTGCGACAGGGCGCTCGTCATGTGCGCCGGGATCTTCGAGCCCAGACGCGGGAACATGCGCAGCTCCTCCACGTAGCGTTCAGCATCCAGCGGGCGCGGGTAGCTGACGAAGGCCTGCTCGTTCGCATAGTCAAACGCAGCCTGTACCGGCACGCCGGGGGTGAAGGTGAGGCTCATGGCCAGTGGCGAGCCCTCACCCTCGCTGTACGAGTCGGTCTTCAGGGCGGGAATATCGAGCAGGGTTTCGGGAATCAGCTCGAAGGTGCGTGCCTGCTCCCAGAAGCCGTTGCGGCGCACGTGGGTCAGGGCGTCGTAGTACGAACCGAGCGCACGCACGCGAATCAGCACGGTCGTGGCGTCCTTCGCGGTGCCATTCTCGCCGAAGAGGTGCTCGACGACCGGGGCCAGACGCTGGGCGACCTGGGCCTCGGTCAGCACGAGGTTGCCCTCGGCCAGCTGAGTTTCGGAAGGAACCAGCGGGCTCACCGGCTGGGATGCGGGGGTATCCGGCTCGTCGGCGACGGTGGGCAGCTCGTTGAACTCGCTCAGGACCGGGGTCGAGGGTACCGAGGGCACCGCCGAGGATGCTGCCGAAGAAGCAACGGGAGCAGCGGATGCTGCGGCGGCGAGCGCACCGGTGACGGCCGGCGCCGGTGCCTCCGCCTTTGCAGGTTCCTCGGAACGGACCTGGGCGGGTTCGGGTTCCTCTGCCTTCGCGGTCTTCGAGGGTTCCTCTGCTTCGTCGGCGGGCACCAACTCGCGGTCGTTCAGGAAGGTGGGCAGTTCGGGCTCAGCCTCGGTGGATGCTACCTCCTCAGCGGTCTTTTCACCCTTTTCGGCGGGAGCCTCGTGAGCGGAGGATTCCGCGGCGGAAGACTCAGCGTTGGAAGCCTCAGCGGCAGGAGCCTCGACCGGTGCCGCGGGCTCCTCGACGGAGACGAACGCGGCAGCCTCGGTGGAGGTTTCCTCGGGTTCCTGCGGATCGTCCAGCTTCTCCTGGGCGTTGGCGACGATAGCGGCCAGGGCGGCTTCCATCTCTTCGCCGTGGTCGACGGCCTCGGCCTCAGCATCCTCAGCCTCAGCGGCATCGGGCTGGGCGTGCACGGGCTCGGTGTCCTCGTCAGCCTCAGAAACCTCGGGCTGCTCCGGCTGTGCGGAAGTAGCCTCGGCGTCCTGCGAGTTGGCGGTACCGAAAATCGGGTCATTATCGTAGTCGTGCTCGTACTCGGGCTCGGCGACCGAGGCTTCGCCCGATTCGGAGGCCGAGGCGGCGAGCGCGGCGGCACCGGTCACGGCAGCGCCGGCAACGGCGAGGCCCGCAGGAGCGCTCTGGCGCTCGACCTGCTCGGGAGCCTGTTCCTCGCGGACTTCCTCGGAGGGCTGAGCCTCAGCTGCGGGGGTCTCGGGCTCAACCTTCGGGGAATCGCCGGACTCGGATGCCTCAGCCTTGGGTGCTTCAACCTCGGGTGCTTCAACCTCGGGTGCTTCAGCCTGGTGAGCTTCGGCTGCCTCAGCGGTAGCCACAACCGAGGTCTCCTCGCGGGCGGGGGTTTCGAGCAGGAAGCTCTCGTGGGTGGTCTGCCCATCTACGGCCCCCAGGTAGGAGGCGTGCACCTCCAGGCCCTCACCCAGGCGCGGGTTCAGGGTCACAGCCGCACGGTTCCAGGTCGCGCCGGCTTCCTGGGCCTCGGTGTACAGGGCTGCGACGGGCGCAAACCAGTCAACGCCGGGCAGCACGATGCCGTTCTCGACCTCGCGACCGCGGTGCAGCAGGCGGTAGTGCATGTCCTCATCCACCTGGCGCAGCTCCAGGCTCAGGGTTCCCGAACCGCGGGTGCGCATGAGCTCAGTCAGCGAGTGGAGGGCGCGCTGCTCGCCGAGGACGGGGAGGTCCGCGGCACCCTCTGCGGGGGCGGTGAGCACAATGGATTCGGCCACAAGCTCGGCGTCATCGGCGCTCAGCTTCTGCTCGGCGGAGGCGGCTTCGTCGGATCCCGGCTCGGATGCGGGGTCCTCGGTGTCCTTCTTTGCCTCGTCCTTAGCGGCCTCGAGCTTCTCCTCGGACTCGTTAGAAGGCTCGGCAGGCTCGGAGGCAGGCTCGGAAAGCTCCTCCACCGTGGCCGTTTCGCTCACAAGTACCTCCGCCGCAGGTTCGGTCTTTTCGCCTGAGCGGGTAGGCTCGGCGCTGAGGGATTCGGGCTCGGTAGAACGCTCGGAAGCGGAGTGCTCGGCGGCGGGCTGCTTAGCGGCAACGGCCTCGGATTCCTCGGCCTGCTCAACCTCCTCGAAGCTACCCTCTTCGCTCTCCGGATTCAGGCCCAGGCGAGCCGCGTAGACGGCGGCCAGGTCGTCCAGGCCGGCGCTCTTTGCTTCGACGATGGCGGCGCGGGTACGCGCCTCGCGAATCTGCTCAGCCGAGAGGTATTCCTCGGCGGCAGCGTTACGGTCGGTGTCGTCGACGTCGGAGGTAGCCGGGCTTTCCTCCGCGGAACTCTCCGCACGGACGGCGCGCAGGTGCTCTTCAAACTGGGAGCGAGCATCCTCGGCGGTGTCGGTTGAGGGTTCGGCCTTCTCGGAGGAGTCGCCCTCGGTCTTCTCGGAGGTTTCGTCCTCATCGTCGCGCAGGAAGGCGGGGGTCTCCGGAGCAGCCGGGGCGTCCTCGACGGCCTCGGAGTCGTTGCTCTCCTCGCGGGCTTCGGGAGCCGCGGCGGCCTCGGAGTCCTCGTGCGGGTAGGAGTTCAGAGCCTCCAGGATGCTACGACGCTCTTCCTCGTCGGTGGTCTTGCCGGTATTCGAGAGGGAACCCTCGGTGAACGAGGGGGTCTCCTCGTCATCGTGCAGGAGGGCGCGTTTCAGATCTTCCACGGCGCGATACTCTTCGGAACGTTCCTCGTCGCGGTTCTGGCGGGTGCCCTCCGACTTCACGAAACGGCGCAGGGAATCCTCCCACTGCTGCTGCTCCATAATTTTGTCGCTCAGCCCCGAGCCGCGGGACGGCTTGCTTTCCTCGTGCCCGGCCTGTGCCGCGGTGCTCTCCGCCTCGCGCGCCTGTTCATCCCACTTCTTCTTACCGATCCCAAAGAAGCTCATTTGGGCGTCCTCCTTCGGCGTGCGCCGTGAATACGCGCGGTGCCCGCCGAACCTCCCTCGCGACCACGCGCGGGTTCACGGGCACAACGCTGATGTCCTCATAATCTCTTTAATTCTATCGTGTGCATAGAGTTTCGCCTCGCTATCCGACCGATAGCGAGGCGAAACTCTATGAAACGACATAACCTGCAACCCGCACGCCGGCAGAACGCGGGATGCGCGGCTCGGTACCCCGGGGCCTAGCGGGCCTCGTCTCGTACCGGGTTGGCGGCCTTCGCGGCCTTGGCCAGCTCGAAGCGCACCGCGCGCAGGGCGGTCGCGGCCATGACGCGCACGCCAATGCCGATGGCCTGCTCGCTCGGGGCGTAGTCGCCCTGGTGCAGGTCGTAGGTGGGGTCGCCGGGGGCGCGGGTGCCCAGTCGGAACATGGAGCCGGGCACCTCCTGCAGCATCCACGCGAAGTCCTCGCCACCCATGGACTGCTCGACGAGCACGATGGAATCCTCGCCCAGTTCGGCGCGGGCGGCGTTCTCGAGCATGGTGGTTTCCAGGTCGGTGTTCACGACCGGGGGCACGCCGCGGATGTGCTCCACACGGGCGTCCACGCCGAAGGGAACGGCGACCTGTTCGATGACCTCGTCCAGCAGGTTGCCCGCCTGGCGCCACACCTCAACGTCCAGGCAGCGCATAGTGCCGGCCAGGTAGCCCTCGGCGGGAATCGCGTTGGGGGCGACGCCGGCGCTGACCTGGCCCCAAGCAACCAGCACGCCCGAACGAACGTCGGTGCGGCGGGTCAGCACGGCGGGAACCTGCACCGCAATCTGGCTCATCGCGTAGATGAGGTCCTCGGTCAGGTGGGGTCGGGAGGTATGGCCGCCGTGGCCGCTCAGGTGAATCTTCACGGTGTCGGAGGCGCTGGTAATCGCACCGATGCGCGTACCGATTTGACCGAGGTCCACCTTCGGGTCACAGTGCAGGGCGAAAGCACGCGGAACGTCCTTGAGCAGGCCCTGGGAAATCATCTGTACGGCACCACCGGGTAGCTGCTCCTCGGCCGGCTGGAAAAGAATACGGATGCTACGGCCCAACGGGGTCTTCTCGTTGAGCTCGTGTAGCGCCAGCGCCACGCCCAACATGACGGTCTGATGAATATCGTGGCCGCAGGCGTGCATCACGCCGGGAACCGTGGAGGAGTAGGGCAGCTCGGTCTGCTCGACGATGGGCAGTGCGTCGATATCGGCGCGCAGAGCCGCGGCGAAGGGGCCGTCTCCGATGTCGACATAGCAACCCGTGCCTTCGCAGGCGATGGGGTTCATGCCGGCTTCTCGCAGTCGGTTCATGAGGCGCTCGGTCGTGACGACCTCGCGGAAGGAAAGCTCGGGGTTGGCGTGCACTTCGCGGCGGAATTGCACGAGGGTGCCCATCATGCGCTCCACCCAATCGTCGAAGACGGGGGTGGACAAATCGTAGCGAGAATTAGCAAAAACCATACACAGTAGAATAACCCTCCCGGTGACGGTTTACCTATCCGTCCCGGCCGTTACCGGCCCTTTAAGAATGTCTGTGACTTTGTGACGGATTTTTGAAGACCGCTCGGAGGTTCGTCGGAGGTGCAGGCGGCGAGGGCTGCGGGGTTCCGGGGCGTGCCTCTCCCGCACTCCGGCTTCCCCCGGTTTCTCTCCCCTACCCCGGACACGCGACAAGCCGCCGCCCGGTGAGGGGCGACGGCTTGTCGCAGAAGGCGTTTGGCCTTCAAGAATCCGAGAAGGAACGTTCTAGAGCGAACGGCTCAGGATGGCCTGCTTCACCTCGGCAATAGCCTTGGTGATCTGGATGCCACGGGGGCATGCCTCGGTGCAGTTGAAGGTGGTGCGGCAGCGCCACACGCCTTCCTTGTCGTTCAGGATTTCCAGACGCAGGTCGCCTGCATCATCGCGCGAGTCGAAGATGAAGCGGTGAGCGTTCACGATAGCGGAGGGGCCGAAGTACTGACCGTCGGTCCAGAAGACCGGGCAGGACGAGGTACATGCTGCACAGAGGATGCACTTGGTGGTGTCATCGAAACGTGCACGGTCCTCAATGGTCTGCAGACGCTCACGCTCAGGCTCGTTCGAATCGTTAATGAAGAACGGCATGATTTCGCGGTATGCCTGGAAGAAGGGCTCCATGTCAACGATGAGGTCCTTCTCGCAGGGCAGACCCTTGATGGGCTCAACGGTAATCGGCTTGGTCAGGTCAAGGTCCTTGAGCAGGGTCTTGCAGGCCAGGCGGTTACGGCCGTTGATGCGCATCGCGTCCGAGCCGCAGATGCCGTGTGCACAAGAACGGCGGAAGGAGACGGAACCGTCCAGCTCCCACTTAATCTTGTGCAGGGCGTCGAGCACGCGGTCGGTGCGGTACATGGTCAGCGGGAACTCGTCCCAGTACGCCTCGGAGGAAACCTCCGGGTTGTAGCGGCGCACCTTGATAATCACGTCGTACGTGGGGATGGAGTCGGAATCGCCGCCGGTCATGCCCTCAAATAGCTTGACGGATTCCGGTTCGGGAAGTTCGTTTTCAGCCATTTTAGTACTTACGCTCCTTCGGCTCGTAACGGGTGTAGACAACGGGCTTGGTGTCGAATCGCAGGCCCTTAACACCCTCAAACTCGGATTCGGGGTCGAGGTAGACCATCGAGTGCTTCATGAAGTTGACGTCGTCGCGCTTGGGGTAGTCCTCGCGGTAGTGACCGCCGCGGGACTCCTTGCGGTGCAGCGCACCGACGGACATGACCTTGGCGAGCTGGAGCAGGAAGCCCAGCTCGACGGCCTCGAGCAGGTCGAGGTTGAAGCGCTTGCCCTTGTCCTGAATCGAGATGTTCTTGTAACGCTCTTCGAGCTTCTCGATGGTGGCCAGTGCGGCGCGGATGGTCTCCTCGGTGCGGAACACCTGCATGTCGGCCTCCATGGCCTTCTGCAGGTCTGCGCGGATAGCGCCGACCTTCTCGGTGCCCTTGCCTTCGAGGATGCCGTTGAGCATGTTCAGCACACGATCTGCTGCGTCGTCCGGAACGGGAACGAACTCGGCGGATGCGGCGTACTCGGCGGCCTTACGGCCGGCACGCTTACCGAAGACGTTGATGTCGAGCAGGGAGTTGGTGCCCAGGCGGTTTGCACCGTGCACGGACACGCAGGCAACCTCACCGGCTGCGTAGAGGCCGGGGATGGTCTCTTCGCTGTTGCGGTACACCTCGGTCTCGTTGTTGGTGGGGATACCGCCCATTGCGTAGTGCGCGGTGGGGAACACCGGGATGGGCTGGTGGTGCGGTTCCACGGCCAGGTAGGTACGAGCGAACTCGGTGATATCCGGCAGCTTCTCGTCGATGTGCGAGGGCTCCAGGTGGGTCAGGTCCAGCAGCACGTAGTCCTTGTGGGGGCCACAGCCGCGGCCCTCGCGCACCTCGTTTGCCATGGCTCGTGCCACGATATCGCGGGGTGCGAGGTCCTTAATGGTCGGTGCGTAGCGCTCCATGAAGCGCTCACCGTCAGCGTTACGGAGAATACCGCCCTCACCGCGAGCACCCTCGGTCACGAGGATGCCCAGGCCTGCCAGGCCGGTCGGGTGGAACTGAACGAACTCCATGTCCTCCAGGGGCAGGCCGGCGCGCAGTGCGATGGCCATGCCGTCACCGGTGAGGGTGTGGGCGTTGGAAGTGGTCTTGAAGATCTTGCCGCAACCGCCGGATGCGAAGATTACGGACTTGGCCTGGAAGACGTGCACCTCGCCGGTTGCCAGGTCATAGGAGACAACGCCGGCGGGACGGGGCTTACCCTCTTCGTCCTTGACCAGAATCAGGTCGAGCACGTAGAACTCGTTGTAGAACTCAACGTTGTGACGCACGCAGTTCTGGTACAGGGTCTGCAGAATCATGTGGCCGGTACGGTCAGCTGCGTAGCATGCGCGGCGCACGGCAGCCTTACCGTGGTCGCGGGTGTGACCACCGAAGCGGCGCTGGTCGATGCGGCCCTCGGGGGTTCGGTTGAAGGGAAGACCCATCTTCTCCAGGTCGAGCACGGCGTCGATGGCTTCCTTAGCCATAATTTCTGCCGCGTCCTGATCGACCAGGTAATCGCCACCCTTGACGGTGTCAAAGGTGTGCCACTCCCAGTTGTCCTCCTCGACGTTGGCCAGAGCGGCACACATACCGCCCTGCGCCGCACCGGTGTGGGAACGGGTCGGGTAAAGCTTGGTCAAAACCGCGGTGCGGACTCGCTGGCCTGCCTCAATAGCGGCACGCATACCGGCACCGCCGGCGCCGACGATCACTACATCGTACTTATGTACCTGCATGATGTTCTTTCTGTGTTTTCGATGTTTGAATTTGTCTGCCGGTTACGTCGTCGTTAGTGTGCCGCGCAGAAGCTGGGAAGCAGGTTGGCCGCTGCGCCCGAGGGGCAGGGGTCAAACGCGAAGATGGTGAGGGTACCAACCAGCAGGACAAATGCGGAGGCAGCGAAGAGGATAACCTTCAGCCACACGCGCAGGCGGTCCTTCTCGGCGTAATCGTCGATGATGACGCGGATGCCGTTGGTGCCGTGCAGCATGGCCAGCCACAGCAGCAGCAGGTCCCAGACCTGCCAGAAGGGGTTGGCCCACTTGCCACCCACGAAGCCGAAGTCGATGGCGTGGATGCCGTCGCCGACCATCAGGTTCGAGAAGAGGTGACCAAAGATAAGAATCACAAGCACGACGCCGGACAGGCGCATGCCCAGCCAGGCGAACATCTCAAAGTTGTTGCGCTTGGAGGAGGAGCGGTTGTACTTCACACCGTCGATGCGGTTATCACGCAGGCGGGGTACGTAGGTGCGGGGCTTAAGCGGAGTAGCCATGGTTTAGTGACCTCCAATGTGCGAGAAAACGATCGGCAGGTGGCGGGCGGCGAAGCCGGCAACGGTGAGTGCCCAGAGAATCAGCACAACCCACAGAATCTTGACGTGCACGTAGGTTGCCTTCTGGCTGATTTCGACGTTGCCGTCCTTGTTCTTCGCCTGGATGTGCTCCACGTGTGCGTTGGTTGCCTTACCCCAGAAGTCGATGAGGATAATGCGGATACCGTTGAAGGCGTGGTAGACGATGGCTGCGACCAAGGCGGTCTCACCCAGGCCCATGATGGGGTTCTTGTACAGGCCCAGCACACCGTTGTAGGCCTCCGGAGAGATGCGCACGACGGCGGTATCGAGGATGTGGACAAGAAGGAAGAAGAAAATCGCGATACCGGTAATGCGGTGAGCAACCCAGGACCACATGCCCCAACGGCCGCGGTAGAGGGTTCCCTTAGAACCATTCAACACTGAATAACCTCCTGCTGAGACGGCGGGCTCGGGGCGCAAAGGGGCACCGGGCGCCTCCCTGCGAGCCGGTCACGACTATGTACTCGCCGACTGCTTTGTTCGTCTGTTACTTCCAAGATATCAGGTAAATTCACAGCTTATTGACACACTGTTTATAGATTTTTCCCAGCCTATAAAGGTGAATTAGGTTATATTTTTTTTGCGATATTACGATTTACCCCGAGTTGATGCGGAAGTAACCTTAACCTAACAATGCGCCCCTCCCCCAATGAGAGCCGCCTGACATTTTCTGCCAAATCCTAAAAGAATTCGATATATGACAAATTCACCCGTTATTCTTGAAGCGATGAATACTGCACTCACTCGATTCCGCCCGCTGATTCCCGCCGGCGGTGTTGGCTCGCGTTTGTGGCCCCTGTCCCGCGCGCACGCCCCGAAGTTCCTGCTCGACCTCACCTCGTCGGGCAATTCCCTATTGCGTGACACCTACGACCGTCTCATCGACCTCAGCAACGGTTCCGTCATGGTCGTCACCGGCACCTCGCACGCCAATGCGGTCACCCAGCAGATTCCTGAGCTGCGCGCCGCTGACCTGGTGCTGGAGCCCTCCCCCAAGGACTCGGCTGCAGCTATCGGCCTGGCATGCGCCATCATCCACCGCCGCGAGCCGGACGCCATCATCGGCTCCTTCGCAGCCGACCACGTCATCAGCCCCGTGGACGAGTTCCACCGCGTGGTGACCGAGGCTGTCATCACCGCAGCCACCGACAAGATTGTCACCATCGGCATTACCCCCACCGAACCCTCCAGCGCCTTCGGCTACATTCACGCCGGCGCTTCCCTGGGCATCGAGGATGCTCCCAACGCGCACGCCGTGGACACCTTCGTCGAGAAGCCAGACACCGCCACCGCACAGAAGTACCTGGACTCCGGTGAATACACCTGGAACGCCGGCATGTTCGTGGCACCGGCCGCCCTGATGCTCAAGCACCTCGAGGCCAACGAGCCCGAGCTGTACGCGGGCATCATGGAGATCGCTAACGCCTGGGACACCCCCGAGCGCGAGGCCGTCATGGAGCGGGTGTGGGAAACCCTCCCCAAGACCGCAATCGACTACGCGGTGGCAGAGCCCGCCGCCGCCGCCGGCGACGTTGCCATGGTTCCCGGCTCCTTCAGCTGGGATGATGTTGGAGACTTCGACGCCGTGGCACGCCTCAACTCCGAGAAGAGCGGCGAGCAGCTGACCATCCTTGGCGAGAAGGATAACGTCATTAACCACGGTTGCTCCGGCATTGTTGTGGCCAATACCGATCGCAAGATTTCGATTATTGGCCTGAACGACATCGTCGTGGTTGACACCTCCGATGCCCTGCTGGTCGCACCGCGCTCCAAGGCTCAGGCCGTCAAGGATGCCGTGGGTGAGATCAAGGCACGAGGCCTGAACAACCTCCTCTAAAATTTTGGCCCTGAGTAGGCGCATGAACCCTACTCGAGCAAAAGATACCTCTAAGAAAACCGGTTCCCTTCTGGTCAGAAGGGAACCGGTTTTCTGCATCTAAAAAGTTGAAGTCCGGGGGCGCAGTAGCTTTCAGGGGCTTTCGCCCAGTTGGAGGCCCGTGGCATGCCGCAGAAGCCTTGAGAGCGGCGCAAAAGAATTTTCCATACCGTGATATGAACTGCACATCAGACTAAATAAAGAATTATTCTCATGTTAATATTCTGTCATGCACATGACCCGTAAGTTTTTCCTCACCCGCGCCGGCACGCTCGGCGCCGTAGCCGCCCTCGCACTGACCGCATGCGGCTCCCAAGCCACCCAGAACGCACAGACCAACCCCAGCACTTCCACTTCCGCGAGCGCAACCCCCGCCCCCATCACTGAAGGCAAGGGCGCTGCCAGCCGCGTGGCCATCACCTACGACGGTGGCGTGCTCGTCTATGACGCCAAGGACATGAAGCTGCTCGCAGACATCCCCAAGGAAGGATTCCTGCGCCTCTCCGATGCCGGCGATAACCGCCATCTCGTCGTGGCCGACGGCAACAGCTACACCTTCCTGGACACCGGCGTGTGGTCCGTAGCGCACGGCGATCACTCGCACTACTACACCACCGCGCCTTCCCTGAGCTCCCTGAGCCTCGCCGCCGACCATACCGGCCACGTCATCAAGGACAACGGCAGGGTTGCGGCCTTCGCTGACGGCACCGGCTCCTTCGCCGTGTACGACCCGGCGAAGCTGACCCAGGACAAGCGCACCGCCTCCTCCCTGGAGACCACCACCGTCACCCTGCCGAAGCCGCACCACGGCTTCGCCATCCCCCTGCCCGATAACCAGTACCTGGTGGCGGTCGGCGACTCCAAGACCCGCACCGGCGCCGCTGTTGTGGATGCGCAGGGCAAGACCGTAACCGAGAGCCCCGCATGCCCCGGCGTGCACGGTGAAGCTATCGCCAAGGACGGCGCGTTCACCATCGGCTGCACCGACGGCGCGCTGGTCTACAAGGACGGCAAGTTCACCAAGGTCACCAACCCCGAGGACCCGTACTCGCGTTCCGGTAACCAGGCGGGCAAGGCTGACTCCCAGTACGTTCTGGCGGACTACAAGACCGATAAGGATGCCAAGCTGGAGCGCCCCGAGAAGTTCTCCATCATCGACACCGTCGCGGCAACCCGCACCGTCTACTCCCTGCCTTCTGGCGTGAGCTACACCTTCCGATCGCTGGCTCGCGGCCCCCAGGGTGAGGCACTGCTGCTGACCACCGACGGCAAGCTGCGCATCTTCGACCCGGCAACCGGCGCCGAGCTGGGCTCCGTACAGCTCATGGAGGCGTGAACCGAGTCCGAGACCTGGCAGGACGAGCGTCCGGCCCTGTGGGTGGATGGCAAGACCGCCTACGTGACCGACCCGGCCACCAAGAAGCTCATCGCGGTGTCCCTATCGAACCCAGCGGCTCCGAAGGAGCTCATGAGCGTGGAACTGCCCAAGACCCCCAACGAGATCCTGGGCGTCTCTTCCTCGAACACCGCGCCGGTTGAGGCTGAGTCACACGGCACTGAAGCTCACGGCTCTGCCTCTTCCTCGGCTTCCGCTGATGCACACGAGTCTGGCGAGTCCCACTCCCACTAGGGATCTCACGCTGAAATAAACCACGTGAAAGCATAAAGAGAGATGCGACCGATAGTCTATCGGTCGCATCTCTCTTAGCGTTTTAGGCTGGCTACTACCGCAACGGCAGAACCCCGATTTCCTCCCAGTTCTGCCCGTCGTAGGAGTAGCAGTGCAGGCGGTCCACCGTGAAGGTGCGCCGCTCCGCGGGCAGGGAGTCAAACGCCTCGCGGGCGCTGGCCACCTGTCCCTCGCTCAAGCCGTGGCCCAGGGTCACGTGCGGCACGTACGGGAAGGGGGCCGCACCCGTACCGAGCATCCGAACAAGATCCCGGTGAATCCGCTCAAATTCGGCCTTGCCCGCCTCCAGGTTCAGGTACTCCACCTCGGTCACCGGGCGGAAGGAGTGCACCGACCCCCAGCGAGCCTCGAAACGCGACGCACCCAGGTCTTCGGAAAACCGCGGGGAACGCACGGTATCCAGCAGGGAGTCATCCAGCTCCGCCACGTACACGGTCACGTGGGTGCTCATTGACGCGGCCGGGACCCCCGTTGTCTCCCGCTTCCACTCCTCCAGGCGCTGAGCATTCTCACCGCTCACGTGAGCAATAATGCTCAGGTAGCGGCGACCGGGCTTGAGGGTGGGTGATACGGAGGCCTCAGAGGGACTCGATTGCTCGCGAGGTTCTGTCATGGGTGTCGTGCGCTTTGCGTTCGTTGAAGATGAGGAATTGATAAGCGCCCGGTAGCTAGATGCTCACCGAGGGCAGGAAGCCGACCTTCTTGTAGACGTTTTCGATCGTGGCGGCGGCGATCTCGCGGGCGGCGGAGGCGCCCACGGCCAGCAGGCGGTCCAGCTCGGCGGGGTCGTCCATCAGCTCGAGGGTGCGCTCGCGCACCGGAGCCAGGCGGTCCACCACGATATCGGCCAGGTCGACCTTCAGGTGGCCGTACATCTTGCCCTCGTAGCGTGCCACAATCTCGTCGATGCTCTCGCCGGTCATGGCCGAGTAGATGGAGAGCAGGTTGGACACGCCGGGCTTGGCCTCGCGGTCGTAGGCGATGACGGAGCCGTCGTCGGTCACGGCGGACTTAATCTTCTTCTGGGTAACCTTGGGGGTGTCCAGCAGCTTGATGAGGCCCTTGTCGGATGCCGCCGACTTGGACATCTTCGAGGTAGGTTCCTGCAGGTCGTAAATCTTCGCGGTTTCCTTCAGGATGACCGGCTCGGGCACCACGAAGGTTTCGCCGAAGCGGGAGTTGAAGCGCTGGGCCAGGTTGCGGGTCAGTTCGAGGTGCTGGCGCTGGTCCTCGCCCACGGGCACGCCGTCCGCCTGGTAGAGCAGAATGTCGGCGGCCATGAGAATCGGGTAGGTGAACAGACCAACCGAGGCCTTATCGGCGCCCTGCTTCTGCGACTTGTCCTTGAACTGGGTCATGCGGGAGGCCTCGCCGAAGCCGGTGAAGCAGTTCAGAACCCAGGCCAGCTGGGCGTGCTCGGGCACGTGCGACTGCACGAACAGGGGCGCGCGGGACGGGTCGATGCCGGAGGCGATGTACTGCGCCGCGGTCAGGCGAGTGCGTTCGCGCAGCTCCTCGGGATCCTGCGGAACGGTGATGGCGTGCATATCCGGAATAAAGAACAGACATTCGTTATTCGGGTCGTTCTGCAGGGCCACCCAGTTGTTCACGGCGCCAATGTAGTTACCCAGGTGCATCGAATCGGCCGAGGGCTGGGCACCAGAGAAGATACGCGTCTTCTGCTGGGAGGCGTTCGGGATGAGGGACTTATCCTGCTTCTTTTCGTCTGCCATAGTTATTTCCTGTGCAGTTACTTCCTGTGCGGTGCTGCGAACGGTGCAGCGTGTATCTCAAAACTTATGTTCGGGGCGCGGTGGCGCGAGGCTCTAGCCGTCGATGCGGTAGTCCACCACCAGCGGCGCGTGGTCGCTGAAGCGCTCCTCGTAGGTGGCGGCGCGATCAACCTGCGCCTGCACGGCGCGCTCGGCCCAGGCCGGGGTCGCCATCTGGTAGTCGATGCGCCAGCCGGCGTCGTTATCGAAGGCCTTGCCGCGGTAGGACCACCAGGTGTAGGGGCCGGGCACCTGACCGGCCAGATCGCGCGCCACGTCGCGGTAACCGATATCGCCAAAGAAGCGGTCGAAATAGGCGCGTTCCTCGGGCAGGAAACCCGCACGCTTCTGGTTGGCCTTCCAATTCTTGATATCCAGTTCGGTGTGGCCCACGTTCAGGTCACCCACGATGAGCACGTGATCGGAGTGCTCGGCCAGCTCGGGCATACGCACCAGCATACGCTCCAGGAAGCGGTACTTATCTTCCTGCTTCTGGGTGCCGACCTCGCCGGAGTGCACGTACGCGCTCACCACGGTCAGGGTCTGCCCGTTCGGCAGAACGTAGTCGGCCTCAACCCAGCGCCCCGAGTCATCAAAGTACTCCTCGCCGATGGTGGAGCGGGTGGCCACGGGCTGATCCTTCAGCAGCTCACCGACAGAGTTCGGGGTGCGGCGGGTAGCCACCAGCACGCCCGCGCGGCCCTTAGCGGCGGCCTCGGCGTGCAGAATATTCCACTGCGACTCATCGAGGAGCTCACGCACGATGGCGTCGGGCGCGCGAACCTCCTGCAGGCAGAGGATGTCGATGTCTCGCTCAGCCAGCCAGTCGGCCATGTTCTTGCGGTAGGCGGCGCGGATGCCGTTGACGTTGACGCTCGCCACGCGGAGCAGACCGGGCTCACGCGGAACGGGAGGAATCGAAGAATGCATAGTCTTAATTATGCCAGCATGCGCGGAAGTAAAAATTCACCGTGATTCATTTTTCTTTCACAGATGGTTAAAATGTTGGGTGATGAATTCACACTCCTCACATACCCCCGAACCCACCGCCCACTCGCTCTCCACCGATGCTCAGGCCGCAGATCAGGCCTCCCCGAGTACTTCCCCCAACGGTAGCCAGACCTATGAGCTGCCGCCGATTCCGGGACCCAAGTACGAGCAGGTGATTCACTACCTCGAGCAGCGCTACATCATTCCGGGTAAGCCCGGCGATAAGCTCCCGACCGAGCGCACGATTCAGCAGAACTTCGGCGTGAGCCGCCAGACGGTGCGTAGCGCCCTGAAGGTCCTCATCGAGCGCGGCCTGCTCTACAACGTGCAGGGGTCCGGCACCTACGTGGCCGAACGCAGCGAAGCCACGTACATCCCGCGCGTGGACACCTTCGCCGACGATATGCGCCGCCGCGGGTTCGAAGGCTCGACCCGCATGATTGCGACCCGCTGGGTGGATGCCACCGAGGAGATTTCGACCCGACTATCCGTTCCCGTGGGCGAGTCGGTCCTCTTCGTGCGCCGTCTGCGCCTGGCCAACCACGAGGTCATCGGCTTCGAGCGTTCCTACTTTGTCAAGGAAGCCGCCAGCAGCATCCTGGACTCCATGATGGCCGGCCTCTCGGGTTCCTCCAGCTCCCTGGATCAGCTGGCCGACACCCCCAACGCCATTAAGCACGCCCGCGTACGCACGAGCGCGGCCCTCTTCACTGATGCCGATACCGAGGCCTTCAACCAGCAGGTTCCCGTGGGCGAGGCCGCCTTCAAGGTGTGCGTCACCGGCTACACCAAGGAGGGAACGCCGGTCGAATACGCTGAGACCCTGTACCTCTCGGACCACTACTTTTACGAGCTGCTTCTCTAGCGCCTCTCCCCTGAGACAGGAGGCCGCACGAGACGCGCGAAAGGGCGGTGCCCCGGTAGATTGCTCTACCGGGGCACCGCCCTTTCGCTACGGGTCTTTCGTTACGGGTCTTTCGTTACGGGTCTATGCGAACGTCGCGGGGACCTACGCGGCTTGACGCTCCGCGGTCTCCACCACGTTCACCAGCAGCTCGGCGCGGGTCATCGGACCCACGCCACCGGGGTTCGGGGACACCCACGAGGCCTTCTCGGCGGCCTCGGGTGAGACGTCGCCGAAGAGCTTCTTCTTGCCGGTCTCGGGGTCCTCGGCGCGGGAAACACCCACGTCCAGCAGGATTGCGCCCTCCTTGACCTGGTGAGCCTTCAGCACGTGGGGCACGCCCACAGCGGCGACAATGACGTCGGCCTCGCGCAGCACCTCGTCGAGGTTCTGGGTGCCGGTATGAGCCAGGGTTGCGGTGGCGTTCACCTCGCGGCGGGTCAGCAGCAGACCCAGCGGGCGGCCCACGGTAATACCGCGGCCGAGCACCACCACGTTCTTGCCGTTCCAGTCGATGCCGTGGCGCTTGACGAGCTCAATCACGCCGTTCGGGGTGCAGGGCAGCGGGGAATCCAGCGGCTCCGAAACGTTCAGCACAAGCTTGCCGAGGTTGGTCGGGTGCAGGCCGTCGGCGTCCTTCTCGGGGGCGATGCGCTCGAGCACGCGGTTGGTGTCCAGGTGCTTGGGCAGGGGCAGCTGCACAATGTAGCTGGTGCAGGCCGGATCGTTGTTCAGCTTGTCAATCTCAGCGTCGAGCTCCTCCTGGGTGATATCGCCGGGCAGGTCCACGCGGATGGAGTTAATACCGATCTCCGCGCAGTCGCGGTGCTTAGCGCCCACGTAGGAGCGGGATGCCGGGTCGTCACCGACCAGGACGGTGCCCAGGCCGGGGGTGATGCCCTTAGCCTTCAGCGCCTCGACGCGCTCCTTCAGCTCCGCCTTGATGGCGGCAGCGGTTGCGTTACCGTCTAGAATCTGGGGCATTGTTTTTCCTTCCATAGATTGCGGCGGGTTCGCCGAAACGGACGGTCTATGTGTTGGGTTCTTGGGGTCCCGCAGCGCCTCACCGATAGAGCGGGTCCGGGACGGCGGGCTGAGGGCGAAATAACCCCGCCCGCTCAGCACCCACGAAGGGATGCTGAGCGAACGGGGTCATTCACGGGTCTACCAGTTCTCGCTGCCCTGGTAGAGGGGGTACTTGGCGCAGAGTGCATCCACGCGAGCGCGCAGGGCCGCGATGTCCGGGTTCGGTAGTAGCACGGAGGCGATGATGTCAGCCACCTCGGTGAAGCCCTCGGCGTCGAAGCCGCGGGTTGCCAGCGCGGAGGTGCCGATGCGCAGACCGGAGGTCACCATCGGCGGGCGCGGGTCGTTCGGCACGGCGTTACGGTTGACGGTGATGCCGGCGTCGTGCAGCAGGTCCTCCGCCTCCTTGCCGTTGAGCGCGTGGTGGCGCAGGTCGACGAGCACCAGGTGAACGTCGGTGCCGCCGGAGGCAATCGAAACACCGGCGTCCTTCACGTCCTGCTCCAGCAGGCGCTTCGCCAGGATCTGCGCGCCCTCAATGGTGCGCTTCTGACGCTCCTTGAAGCCCTCGGATGCGGCAATCTTGAACGCGGTAGCCTTCGCGGCAATCACGTGCATGAGCGGGCCGCCCTGCTGGCCGGGGAACACGGCAGAGTCAATCTTCTTCTTCAGCTCCTCGGTGCAGAGGATGAAGCCCGAGCGGGGGCCGCCCAGGGTCTTGTGTACGGTGGAGGACACCACGTGTGCGTGCGGGACGGGGTTCGGGTGCAGACCCGCAGCCACCAGGCCCGCGAAGTGTGCCATGTCCACCCACAGGTACGCGCCGATTTCGTCGGCAATCGCGCGGAATGCGGCGAAGTCCAGCTGGCGGGGGTACGCGGACCAGCCGGCGATAATCAGCTTGGGGCGCTCGGCCAGGGCCAGCTCGCGCACCTGCTCCATGTCAACGTAGCCGTTCTCGTCCACGCTGTAGGCGACAACGTTGTACAGCTTGCCGGAGACGTTCAGCTTCATACCGTGGGTCAGGTGGCCACCGTGCGCCAGGGACAGACCCATGATGGTGTCGCCGGGGTTCAGCAGCGCGTGCATGACGGCGTTGTTCGCCTGCGCGCCGGAGTGGGGCTGTACGTTCGCGTGCTCCGCGCCGAAGAGCTCCTTCACACGGGCAATGGCGAGGTCCTCAACGATATCGACGTACTCGCAGCCGCCGTAGTAGCGGCGGCCGGGGTATCCCTCAGCGTACTTGTTGGTCAGCACCGAGCCCTGGCTCTGCATCACAGCGCGGGGGACAAAGTTCTCGGATGCAATCATCTCGAGGGTGTTCTGCTGGCGCTTGCGCTCCAGCTCAATGGCTTCTGCTACCTCGGGGTCGAGGTCGGCGAGGGGCATCTCGAGGATCTTCTGCTCGGTCATTACGCTCCTGGGAGTGTTTTTACGGTATCTTCGGTGGCTCGTCATCGGGGTTGCGGCAGTGTCTGCGGCTGAAAACCCTGAATGAAAAAATATGAGCTACACCTCATAATACCGTAAAGCCCGTTCTCCTTCGAGAAGGAAAACGGGCTTTGGGATGCATCATGATGAAGTTTTACGGCGCCGGTATGGTACCGGCGCGGGACGCTTGACACGCCCCGGTGGGCCTATCGGCAAGGCGGCGCAGGTCGGTGAGTCCTAAGCCTGGCGCAGGATGGCGGAGGCGTACTCCAGGTAGGCCTCGCGGGCGCTATCCTTCTTACCGCCGGCCACCAGCTGGGTCTGCACCACGTAACCGGTCAGCACAGAGAGCACAGCCGCGCCGATGACGGTCAGCCATTCCTCGAGCTCCTCATCGGTGAAGTCCAGTTCAGCGGCGCCCCAGGCGCGGTAGCGCTCCAGGGCCTGATCGCGCAGGTAGGTTAGCTGCTCGGAAACCACGGCACCCAGCTGCGGCATGGAGACCGCCTCACCCCAGGTCACCAGCAGGTGACGGCGCACCTTGGGGGTGTCCAGCACCTTCAGGCACCCGAACACGTAGTCCCAGGGCTGCTCGGCGCGGATGCGGTCGAAGGGAGCCAGGTCCATGCGCGCGGCGGCGAGGATAATCTCATCCTTGGAGGAGAAGTGATTGTAGATGGCTCCAGCAGACAGGCCGGTGGCGGCGATGATCTCGCTCATTGAGGCCTTCTGGTAGCCGTGCTTGATGAAACACTCGCGGGCGGTCTCTACAATCTGAGAACGCCTGTTCTTTTTGTATTCTTCGCTGACTTTAGGCACAACCTAATCCTAGCGAATTTTTTGGCGCTCCGCGCGCCTTCCGGGCGCACCTTCCGAGCTGTGGAGCCCCAAAACGCAAAAAATAGAATAAAAATTCCATAAAAAGGCGGGGTGCCCCGAAAATCCGGGGCACCCCGCCTCACTCACGCGCTCACGCCCGCCCAGCCGTAACCGGCCGCGGCGGTACGCGTAGCCGCAAAATCTTAGTGGAAGAAGTGGCGGGTACCGGTCAGGTACATGGTCACGCCGGCAGCCTTAGCGGCCTCGATAACTTCCTCATCACGGATCGAACCGCCCGGGTGCACAACGGCACGCACGCCGGCGTCCAGCAGAACCTGCAGGCCGTCAGCGAAGGGGAAGAACGCATCGGATGCGGCAACCGCACCGCGGGCACGCTCGTTACCCTCGCCGCCGAGGGTGTTCGCACGCTCAACGGACAGCTTGCAGGAGTCCACGCGGTTCACCTGGCCCATGCCGATGCCCACTGCGGCGCCGTTATCGGCCAGCAGAATGGCGTTCGACTTGGGCGAGCGCAGTGCACGCCACGCGAATTCGAGGTCGCGCAGGGTGGCCTCGTCGGCGGGCTCGCCGGCAACCAGGGTCCAGTTCTTCGGGTCGTCGCCCTCAGCCTGCAGGCGGTCGGCCTCCTGGAAGAGCGCGCCGCCGGAGATGGGGCGGTACTCGATGGTGTCACGGCTAAAGCCCTCGGGCAGAACCAGCAGGCGCAGGTTCTTCTTCTCGCGCAGAATCTCCAGGGCCTCGGGCTCGTAGCCGGGGGCCACGACAACCTCGGTGAAGATGCCCTTGACGGTACGTGCCATTTCAGCGGTCACCGGGCGGTTAGCGGCAATCACGCCACCGTATGCGGACAGCGGGTCGCAGGCGTGAGCCTTCGCGTGAGCATCCGCAATCGGATCGGCCGCACCGGGGGTTGCCACGGCGATACCACAGGGGTTGTTGTGCTTGATGACGGCAACAGCCGGCTCATCGAAGTCGTAGGCGGCGCGCAGGGCGGCGTCGGCGTCAACGTAGTTGTTGTAGCTCATGGCCTTGCCGTGCAGCTGCTCGGCCTGTGCAATGCCGGGGGCGGCCGCCGGGTTGACGTACAGGGCGGCGCGCTGGTGCGGGTTCTCGCCGTAGCGCAGGGTCTCGCTGCGCTCGAAGCCCAGGCCGGCGTACGGGGGCCAGAAGTTGGCGTCCTCGTCCTGCAGGAACTGGGATGCGGTCCAGGTAGCCACGGCGGTGTCGTAGGCGGCGGTGTGGGCGAATGCGCCAGCGGCCAGGCGGCGGCGCTCCTCCAGCGAGAAGCCACCGTTCTTAGCGGCCTCAACCGTGCGTGCGTAGTCGGCGGGGTCCACAACAATTGCGACGGCATCGTGGTTCTTTGCAGCTGCGCGAACCATGGAGGGGCCGCCAATGTCGATCTTCTCAATGATGGCGTCCTGATCCGCACCCGAAGCCACGGTCTCGACGAAGGGGTACAGGTTCACGACGACCAGATCGAAGGGCTCGACGTCCAGTTCGCCGAGGGTGTCGATGTGCTCCTGCTTGCGGCGGTCAGCCAGGATACCGGCGTGGATGCGCGGGTGCAGGGTCTTCACACGGCCCTCGAGGCACTCGGGGAAGCCGGTCACCTCGGTCACCTCGGTGACGGGAACGCCTGCGGCCGCAATGGTCGCCGCGGTCGAACCGGTGGACACCAGGGCCACGCCGGCCTCGTGCAGACCGCGGGCGAAATCCTCCAGGCCGGTCTTGTCGTAGACAGAAATGAGGGCGCGGCGCAGGGGCACGCGATCGAGCTCAATAAGAGACACAAATACTCCGATACTTTGCACCGTGCCCGGCACATGCGGCGGCACGGCTGGTGGATGGATGTGAGTCCGCCCCGGTGGGCGGGATGTGCGGGTGGGGTTTACCCCCGCCGTCGCGCCGGGCACGGGGTGCCCCCACTCGGGCGGTGGGGCGCGACGGTACGTCTGTACGGGCGGGGAATCGGAGCGTGCGCTCCACCCGCCGTATGAAAAACTTATGCGGCAGAGTGCTTCTGCGCGAGGTCGGCGATGGTCTGCACGAGCAGGCGGCGCTCCTGCACCTTGATGCGTTCGTGCAGAGTTTCTTCGGTATCGCCGTCGAGCACGGGCACGGCGGCCTGCGCCAGGATGGGGCCGGTATCAACGCCGGCGTCGACGAAGTGCACGGTCAGGCCGGTAATCTTCACGCCGTGGGCCAGGGCGTCACGCACGCCGTGCGCGCCCGGGAAGGAGGGCAGCAGGGCGGGGTGGGTGTTGATAATGCGATTGCTGAAGCGCTCGACCAGCTGAGCATCCACGATGCGCATGAAGCCGGCGAACACGATGTAATCGGGCTCGTAGGAGGCGATCTTCTCTTCGAGGGCGCGGTTCCACGCCGGGCGGTCTGCGTAGTCGCCGGGCTGCACCAGGAAGGTGGGCACGCCGGCGGCCTGGGCGCGTTCGATGCCCAGGCAGGGCTTGTCGGCGCCAACAGCCGCAATGTCGAGGGGAAGCTCGCCCGCCGCTACGGCGTCGAGAATGGACTGAAGATTCGTTCCGGATCCGGATACCATAACCACAATTCGCACCCAACCAGTATAGCCCATCTCACATGCGTTGCGGGAGCTCGGAGAGACGGTCGCCCGCGTAAACGGGAGAAGGTATTGCGGAAGCGCTCGGTAGGTCGGGACGGTCGGAAGAGCGGAGGGCTCCAGAGTCCGGACGCGGAAGGCGAACGAACGGCGGCGCGGCGGGCCCCACCCCCGGAGGGACGGTACCCTTAAAGCTATGTCTACTCCCCCGCCGAACACCCCGAACGACCAGCCCCGCAACCCTCAGCAGCAGGCTCAGCCGCAGAGCCCCGCCTCCAACCCGCAGCAGGGACAGCACCAGGGGCCGCCGACCCCCGGCAGGTACAGCGGACAGCACCCCGGCGCACAGTACCCCGGCGCGCCGGGCGCGCATCAGCCCGGCGGAAACCCCGGCAAGCCGCCGATGGACCCGCTACAGCGCCAGCGCATCCTGCTCCGCGCGGCCATGGTTCTCGTGGTCTCCGCGCTGCTCATCTTCGGGGCGTCCTCCTTCGTGCTCTCTCCCATGCCCTACTTCCTGGGCCTTTTCCTCTTCGCGCTGGTGGGCCTGGGGCTGAACGTCTGGGCCATCGTGCGCACCGCGAGCGCGCGCGGCCCCTGGATCTTCTACGTTGCCGCCTCCCTCAGCATCCTCTACAGCCTCATGACCGTGATCGGCGGAATCGGTCTGGCCGTCATGCCGGGGATGCAGGAGTACCGCGAGTGCCGCACGGCCGCGCTGACCGGCACCGATATGTACACCTGCGACCAGATGCTCCAGAACAGCATGGACAGCTTCGCGGGCACCGGCAGCACGGCAGGGGCCTCCTCCCGTTAGCGGCGGCCGGAGCGCACACAGCACGAAACCCGCGCGAGTCATCCTCGCGCGGGTTTCGTGCTATTTTTCGAACTATTTCTTCTTCGGGGCCTGCGAGCCGGTAGCCTCTTCCCCGGTCGGCAGCGGGGGCAGCTCCACGGTGGAGGCCTCGTCGGTCAGAAGCGGCAGGATGCCGGTCTGGGCGCGCACGCCAAAGATACGGTTCATGGCCTGGTCGGCGGAGAGCACCTCCAGCTCGCGTTCCATGAAGTCACGCTCTCCCCCGGCCTTCTTCTGCGCCTTGCGCTCGCTCTTGGCCGCCTTCTTCTCGCGGCGCTTGCGGGCGCGCTGTTCCGCCGCGGAGGGCTCGGCCTCCGGGGCCTCGGAGGCTTCGTGCCCCGAACGGTCGGGAGCGGCATCCTCGGAGCCTTCGGCGGGCTGAACGCCGAAACCGAAGTACGCCATGATGCGCCCGGCACGGCCTCGCGGGCGAGCGGGCTCGGCGCTTTCGGAGGCGTCCTCGGGTTCGGCGGGGCCTTCCCCCGCGGTCTTCGCGGAAGACTTCGAGATTTCCGCGGACTTCGGGGCCGCCTTCTTCTCGTTCTCAGAACCGGCCTCGGACGCGGCGCTCACGGGCTCGGGGTTCATAAACTCGGGGATGGAGAGGTCGGATTCCACCGGCTCGGGCAGGTCCTCGTCGGGAACGACCTCGGCGAGCGCATCCGCCAGGGCGCGCTCGGCCACGGGGTCGGAAGCCTCCAGGGGGTAGGCGTGCACAGGCTCCTGCGGATGCACCGGCACGTGGCCGGTGGCCACCTCGTCCACAATCGTGTGCGCCTCGGAGGGCTCCTGTGAATCCTCGTTCTCAGAGTCCCCGTGCTCGGAGTCCTCGTTCTCAGAAGCCTCGGAGCTCGGCTCGCTCTTTCGGGAATCTTCGGCGGCCTTGCGCTCGGCTTCTTCCTCGCGGCGCTTGGCTTCCTCAGCCTCCTCACGGGCGCGACGCTCGGCCTCGGCCTTGCGCTTGGATTCTGCCTTGCGAGCTTCCTCCTCCCGGCGCTTGGCTTCCTCAGCTTCCTCCGCCTCGCGACGCTCAGCCTCGGCAGCTCGGCGTTCCTCACGCTCGGCCGCACGCTCCGCGCGACGCTGAGCCAGGCGCTCCTTCGCGGAAGCACCAAGGCTCATCAGGCGCTCGCCCAGGTTCGGACGCTCATCGGCAAATCGCGGCAGATCGCGGCTGCTATCGGGCACCAGGGCGCGGCTGAGCAGGTTACCCAGAGCCACGCCGAGCCCCACCCACAGAGCCGTGTGGCCCGCAAAGCTCAGCGGCTCGGCACCCACCTCGGTGAAGCGGCCGACGCCCAACGAGCCGTAGGAAATCCAGCCCAGCCACAGGGCGGCCAGAGAAGTCAGCAAACCGGTCAGCATGCCCAGCGCAAGCGAGGACAGCAGGGCCGAAAGCGGACGGAACGGCACCTTCAGGGCGACCCACTCGTCCAGGTGATCCTCACCCTCACGCAGGAACCACCAACCGGCAATCGCGCCGGCGGCCACCGGAACCAGCAGACCCAGCAGGCCGGCGCTTCCCAGAGACTCAGGAACCGCACCCAGGATCGGCAGCATCGGCAGGGACCCGGCATTGCTACTCGTCAGGCCAATCGAGGTACCCGCGCCAAAGGCGAAACCGGCACCGGTCGACCAGGCCATCGCGTAAATCACCAGGTTGGGCAGGAAGCCCAGCTGCAGCAGCGTCACAGCGGTATCACCCACCGCACCCGCGTGCAGCTCCTGATAGGTGGCCACCACTTGCGACCAACCGCCCAGAATACCCAGGGCCAGCAGCAGCGCGCCCAGGCCCACAAAGGCCACCGCGGCAACCACCGCCGCACGCACCACAGCCCACGCGTAGGACCCGGCCCAACGCGAGTACTGGCTCATCTGCGAAATCTGCTCCGCCGTATCAACACCCACCATGCGCGAGAGCGAACGCGCCTCACGGTAGCCGCCCCACATCAGGCCGACCACCACGATACCCAGCGGCACCAGCGCGGCGTTCAACACCTGCAGCGGCTTCGGGCTCGGGCTCGCCCAACCGTACACCGCCGAACAAATCAGCGCGTAGGTCACCGAGCCCGAGAGCACCGGAATGAGGAACTCCCCCTCGTACGAGGCGCGCGCCAGCCTGCGACCGGAACGGTAGCAAAATAGCAGCGGCAGAATACTCAGGCCCAGCGGCACCAGGGTCATGGTGCCCGCGGAGGCGCCAAAGACAGCCGAGAGGTCCAGGGGAACGCCGTGAATCAGGAGCCACAGGTGGGCCGACATTGCGGCCACCGACGAGAACTCCGTGCCGCCAAAACCGTTCGTCGCCCACACGGCAGCCATAGCGGCCACCACCAGGACGCCGGACATCAGGGCGGTTAGAATCAGCTCAACGACGCCCTGAAGCCACAGGGGCATGGGCACGGAATAGCGGGAGATAGGTGAGGTGCTTTTCATCGTCCTTCCATGATGCCACGAATTAACGACGAAACCCGCCTCCGGAAGGGCCGGTGATGGCCCTCGAAGACAGGTTTTTGCACGTCGCGTCAGTTTTTGGGTTAGTCCCTCGGCGGGAATCTTTGCGGCACCCCTAGTGATCGGTCCAGGGGTTGGATGCATTCACGCCCCAGGAACGGTACACCTGCGCCTTCGAGGAGACCAGCTCCAGATCGTAGGCGCTTGCGCTCGCGGCCATCAGCCCCTCCAGGGCGGCCGTGGGGAGGGGGCCGGCGCCGTCGCGCCCCACCGCGTGCTGACCGCGCGGGGCCTGGCGGCCCGCCCACTCGAGGCTCACGCGCGCATCCACGTTAATGACGTGGTCACCGAAGCGTTCGAGCAGCTCGGTAATCCAACGGTCGGTCTCGGGGTAGGGGTAGAGGCCTTTGAGCTCACCAATGCTCAACACCGAAATGTACATGTGGCGAAACGAGCGGCGGCGCAGAAACGCCACCACGGCGGGGTCTGGATTCGCCTTACGAATCTCCGCGAGAACGTCGGAGTCCAGGAGCATACCGGAAAAGTTCATACCCCTAATGCTACGCTACGCGCAGACCGGCGATTTCGATGGCGGGAATACCCTCGGGGTTGGGCAGAAGAAGGAAGTTCAGGAACTCGTCGCGCTTAGAAGAAATGCGGGAGTAGTCGTCAATGCTGACCGCGGTGAAACCGCCTCGAGCGGGAACTGCTGCGGCACGCAGGCTGTCCTGGTAGGAGCGGGAGGGGTTCAGAGAGATTACTGCTTCGGTTGCAGAGCCGTTGTACATGTGACAACCTGCGCCGTGAGTGGCGCGATCCTTTCGCGTTGCTCTTGTCTGTACCGGTTACCACCTCTGAGGGTGGTGAATACAAACCGCTTCGTCATCCGAGCCACCCGTGAACATGGGGTTGGCGTTCGACCATAGTCGGAGCTTATCAGTCGAAACTCTTGAAGCTGGCTCCAGCTTACAGCACGTTCTCACCTTAAGTAAAGCGTTCTTCACAAAAGATTCAGGTCACATGTATTTTTACTTATCAAAGCGTTTACAAACGTTCCATGGCAGTCTCGACGCGTAATATTTGACCCTCGGTAGCCCCTCGCTTTCACCCCTCCGCGAGCACGCAGACCAATCCCGCGCGGGGCGCGGCGGCCGCTTTCAGCGTGTTCAATTCGCCTCGTTAAACCCTCGTAGCGCGCACGCTCGAGAGGCAATGACCGCCCGCCGGGCGGTACCTCACCCGATGCGAGATAATGGGCAGGTGCCCAACAATCCTTTCCCCGAAATCCCCGTCACCGTACCCCAAATCATTCGACAGGTCGGCCACCGCACCTACCAGCGCGGGGCCGCCTACCAGCGCAACCGCGAGGTCGTGCGCTACAGCTACGACGAGGACAACCGCACCCTCACCGGACTCGTTAACGGAAGCACCCTCGTGCCCTACGAGGTGACGATTCGGTTCTTCCCCCCGCGCGCCGGCTCTGCCGCCTTCGCGGCCCGATGCACCTGCCCGGTCGTCAGCAATTGCAAGCACGCCGTGGCGCTCATGCTCACCGCGCTGGACCGCGCCTCCGTAGCGAAAAAGGCACTCAGCGAACACCCCGGACCGGTCAGCGCACCCGGTGCCGTAACGAAGGCTACCGCTGCGAAGGTGGCGACAGATGCAAAGGGATTCGCAGGTTCAAAGAGCGCGGACGTTGCGGAGGCGAAGAAATCCGCCGACCCGCTCGCAGCACTGCGCGCCTCCGGTGCACTCACCACCGCGGCGAAACTGCCCGCACCCGATGCAGCGGCTGTCGAGCCCGAAAACCCCCAGGGAAGCTTTGCGCTCAACGAGCTAGGCGCCTCCCCGAGCCTGCAGGCAGAGGCACCCGCCTCCAAGATTTCGGCCTGGCGCAAGAATCTCTCCTCGGTTCTTTCCGCACGTCAGGACCTTTCCGGCATCGATTCGCTACGGGTCAGCGGCGCGCTCGACCTGTCGATGAGCGTCTCGGGATCCTACGCGCGCGGCCGCAACATGCCCGGGGCGACCCCGGCCATCAACCTGCTCGCGCGCCCGCTCATGCGCTCCAAAACCGGCCGCTGGGTCAAGGGCGGCCTCACCTGGGACACTTTCGCCTCGAGCGTGGGCGGGCCGGTCGGCCGCCACGATATCTACCCGGAGCACGAGCGTTTCTTCGCCGAGCTCTACTCGATTGCCCGCCCCTGGCAGAACATGTACTCCTCGCACCGCGACTGGATTTCGCTCAGCGCCGCGGGCTCTGCCCTGCTCTGGGATGTGCTCGCACGCGCCGAGGAAATCGGCCTGCCGCTACTAATCAACGGACGCGAGGTGGAGTACGCCATCCTGCCGCCCGCGCGGGTGCGTCTGCGCGCCGCCGCCCTGCCCGAAGACTCCGAAGAGAACCCGGACGGGGGTCTGCTCCTCGAGGCCGCGCTGAGCTGGGAGGGGCGCGAGGGCGAGCTTCTGCGACAGCTTTGGCTTCCGGCCGTCCACTGCCACCCCATGGGCACGCCCCGCACCGGCTTCTTCGCGCTCGGCGGGCTTGCGCAGCAGGAGTACGAGCAGGCCGCCAAGGCCGTGCACTGGAAGACCGCCCGGCCGGGCGCGCTGGACGAGGTGGGGCGCGGCGCCTTTGTGCAGTCTGAGCAAACCGTGCAGTCTGAGCAAACCGTGCAGTCGGCGGATTCCGCGCAGCCGGAGCAGGCCGCGCAGTCGGAGCAGGCCGCGGTTCCGAACCTCCCCGAGGGCGTGGAGCTGGCGCTCATCCCCCTGGTCGAGCCGCTCGACGCCGCCTCCGAGGCGCTCATCTCGGCGGGAACCGTCAAGATTCCCGCCTCCGAACGCCCCGCGTTCCAGCGCGATTTTCTGCCGGCTCTCAGCCGCTCCGTACCCGCGCTCACCCCCGACCCGGCTCTGGCCCTGCCTGCCGTCACCCCGCCGCGCCTGGTGCTCGAGCTGACCTTCGACGAGGAGGTTCGCCACGATGCGCAGCTGGGCTGGCACTGGGAGTACCCCCTCAACCCCTTCGAGGCCGAACACGAATCCGGCGTTCAGCGCCTGCCGGTCTTCGGGTACCCCGGCGAGGAGGGCGGCGAGGTGCGCGACGAGCGCTTCGAGGCCCGCGTGCTACGCTCGGTGCGCTCGGTGCTGGCCGCGCATCCGGCCCTGGCCAGCTTAGAAGAGCGCCGCGTCGAGGGCTGGGAAACCCGCGAGCTGCTGAGCGTCGTGCTGCCGAAGCTGCGCCGCATTTCCGCCGTTCAGGTGCGTTTCAACGGCACCCCGCCCGAGTTCGTGGAAGCCACCGACGCGCTCATCGAGGTAACCGTCACCGAGGGCAATTCGCGCGACTGGTTCGGGCTGGGCATTGCGGTGAAGGTCAACAATTGGACTGTACCGTTTGCACAGATTTTTGAGGCGCTCGATCGCGGGGCGGACCGTATTCTGCTCGGCAACGGCACCTACTTCTCGCTGCGCCGACCCGAATTTAAGACCCTGCGCACCCTCATCGCGGAGGCGCGGGAGCTCGACGAGGCGGGCGGCGAGCTGCGCATCAACCGGCACCAGGCCGGGCTGTTCTCCGAGCTGGAATCGCTGGCGGTCAGCGTGCAGACCACCCGGCGCTGGGATGAGCAGGTGCGCTCCCTGCTGGCGCTCGTGGAGGCCTCCGAGGCCCGCGAAGCTAACCCCGCAGAGGGTGCGGATAAGCCCGCGGCAAGCCCCGATACGCATGACAAGCGCAACAATGGGGGTGTGGTGCGCCCGAACCTAAACCGAGAGTACCCGGTCCCCGCGGGCCTGCGCGCCACCCTGCGCCCCTACCAGGTGGAGGGCTACCGCTGGCTCACCTTCCTGTACGAGCATCGCATGGGCGGCATCCTCGCCGACGACATGGGCCTGGGTAAGACCGTGCAGGCCCTCGCCCTGCTCGCCCACGCCATCGAGGAGCACCGCGCCGCGGCCCCCGTCGAGCCGTTCGCACCCTTCCTCGTGGTTGCGCCGACCTCTGTCATCACCAACTGGGCGGCGGAGGCGGAACGCTTCCTGCCCGAGGCGAAGGTCGTGACCATTACCGAAACCACCGCCGGTAAGACCCCGCTGGCTGAGCGCATCGCCGGGGCGCACCTGGTGCTGACCAGCTACACACTGCTGCGCATGGACGAGGACGCGTACGTCTCCTACGCGGCCGGGCTCGGCTCGGAGGAGGGCCCGGGCACCCCCGGCTGGGGTGCGCTCCTGCTGGACGAGGCGCAATTCGTCAAAAATACCGGCACCCGCGCCTGGTCTATCGCCCGCGCCATGCCCGCGCGCACCAAGATCGCCATGACCGGCACGCCCCTGGAGAACAACCTCATGGAGCTGTGGGCGTTGCTGGCGATTGTGGCGGACGGGCTCTTCCCCTCCGCCCGCGCCTTCCGCGACTTGTACGCCCGCCCGGCGGAGTCCGGTGAGGACCCCGCGCACGCGGCCGCCACGACCGCTCGCCTGCGCCGGCGCATCCGGCCGCTCATGCTGCGCCGAACCAAGGAGCTGGTGGCGGCGGAGCTTCCGGCGAAGAACGATACGCGCGTGAACCTGCCGCTGGCCCCCGGTCACCGCCGCATCTACGACACGCACCTGCAGCGTGAGCGCCAGAAGGTTCTGGGCCTGCTGGAGGATATGGACAAGAACCGTTTCACGATCTTCCAGTCGCTGACGCTGCTGCGCCGCCTGGCCCTGGATGCCGCGCTCATCGACCCGGACGCCTACGAGGGCGTCACCTCGGCGAAGCGCGAGTACCTGGTGGAGCGGCTACCCGAGCTGCTGGCCGGCGGGCACCGCGTGCTGGTGTTCAGCCAGTTCACCGGTTACCTGAAGAGCATCGCCCGGGCCCTGAGCGAGAAGGGCATCGACCACCTGTACCTGGACGGTTCGACCCGCAACCGCGCCGAGGTCATCGAGGCGTTCCGCGCCGGGGCCGCGCCGGTGTTCCTGATTTCGCTCAAGGCCGGCGGTTTCGGTCTGAACCTGACCGAGGCGGACCACGTGTTCATCATGGATCCGTGGTGGAACCCCGCCGCCGAGCAGCAGGCGGTGGACCGTATTCACCGCATCGGCCAGGACAAGGAGGTGCACGTCTACCGCCTGGTCGCCGAGGGCACGATTGAGGAGAAGGTCATGCAGCTCAAGGAGTCGAAGGCCGCGCTCTTCGATGCGGTGGTCGGTGAGGGCGAGTTCGCCTCCGCGGCGGTCACGGCCGAGGATGTGCGCGAGCTCTTCGCGCTGCCGGATGAGAAGGACGCAAGATAGCGGTCCCTCTCCCCCGCCGCGGCTCGTCATGATTCTTCGCCTCGTTAAGCTCGAGGCACAACCGACTCGTCTTCGCCTCGGCCGCGGGCGTAGCATAGAGAACCAATAGACCCCGCGGAGGCCTCACCTCCCCCGCAGAAAACGAAGGAGCATCATGAGCTACAACGTACCGAACGTAAAGTTCAACGACGGCCGCAGCATCCCCCAGCTGGGCTACGGCGTGTGGCAGGTTGAGGACGAGGTCGCGGAGAAGGTCGTGGGCACCGCCCTGGAGACCGGCTACCGCCACGTCGACACCGCCGCCATCTACGGCAACGAGGCGGGCGTGGGCCGTGCTATCGCTAACTCCGACGTGGCTCGCGAGGACATCTTCCTCACCACTAAGCTGTGGAACTCCGACCAGGGCTACGAGAGCGCTTTTGAGGCGTTCAATGCCTCCCTGGAGAAGCTGGGCACCGACTACGTTGACCTGTACCTGATTCACTGGGCCAAGCCGCAGCAGGGCCTGTATCTGGATTCCTGGCGCGCGCTGATTGAGCTGCAGAAGCAGGGTAAGGTCCGCTCGATTGGTGTGTCGAACTTCCCCGAGGAGCAGCTGCGCGAGATCATCGAGAAGACCGGCGTGGTTCCGGCTATCCACCAGATTGAGCTGCACCCCTACTTCTCGCAGGAGGCGCTGCGCGCCGTTCACGCCGAGTATGGCATCGTGACCGAGGCGTGGAGCCCGCTGGGCAACGGCAGCGATCTGCTGCAGAACCCCGTGCTGGCTGAGATCGCGGAGCGTCACGGCGCAACCCCCGCGCAGGTTGTGCTGGCGTGGCACCTGGCTAAGGGCACCGTGGTTATCCCGAAGTCTGTGACCCCCTCCCGCATTGAGGAGAACCTGGCGTCGGTGAACGTGAAGCTGACCGCCGAGGACATCGCGGCCGTGGATGCGCTTTCCACCCCCGAGGGTCGTATTGGCGCTGACCCGGCGAACATCGACTTCTAGGGTGTAGCGCGGGTGTAGAGTTTGAATCGCACCTACATAAAGCCCCGACAGGCACAGATAGTGCTTGTCGGGGCTTTTGCGTGCCCTGGTGGCGCGGCTTTTCGGGCTTTCGAAGACCGGTTTTAGCGAACGCTCGTTCTTGGATTGTTCGGCAAACCATCAGCTATCCTGGCGGGCGCTTCGTAACTAACTCCCGCCCGCCAGTTTTCGACGATTAGCTCTCGTCCTCCACCAGCAGCGAGAGGGAGATGCGGCGGCGGACCGGGTCAACCTCCACGACGCGCACCCGCACGATGTCGCCGCTACGCACAATGTCGTGCGGGTTCGCCACGAACCCGCGGCTCATCTGCGAGATGTGCACGAGGCCGTCCTGGTGCACACCGATATCCACGAACGCGCCGAAGGCCGCCACGTTCGAGACGGTACCCTCGAGCACCATGCCGGGGCGCACGTCCTCGAAATGCGAGACGGATTCGGAGAAGCGTGCGGTGCGGAAGCTGCCGCGCGGGTCCAGGCCGGGGCGGCGAAGCTCGGTGAAGATGTCCTGCACCGTGTACACGCCGGCAGTGCCCTCCTCCGCGCCGTCCTGTCCGCCCTCCTGCACGTAGTCGGCGGGGTTCAGCCCGGCCAGCGGGTCGCTACCGTCCGAGGTACCCAGAGCGCCGGACACCCAGCGGGCGCCGTTGCGGGCCTGCGCGTCGGCAATAATGCGGCGCGCGAGCGGGTAGGCTTCCGGGTGCACCGCGGAGGCATCCAGAGGCTCCTCGCCGCCACGAATACGAATGAATCCCGCTGCCTGGCGGAAGGTCTTCTCACCCAGCCGCGGCACGTTTAGCAGCTGCCGGCGGTTCGCAAAGGGGCCGTGCTCGGTGCGGTAGGCGACGATGCATTCGGCGGTCGCGGTGCCCACGCCCGCCACGTGCGCGAGCAGCTGCACGGAGGCGCTGTTGAGGTTCACGCCCACGGCGTTCACGCAGTCTTCGACGGTGTCGTTGAGGGCCCGGCGTAGGGCGGCCGGCGGCACGTCGTGCTGGTACTGGCCCACGCCGATGGACTGCGGGTCAATCTTGACGAGCTCGGCGAGCGGGTCCTGCAGGCGGCGCGCGATGGAGACGGCGCCGCGCACGGTCACGTCGTAGTCGGGCAGCTCGGCGGCGGCCAGGGCCGAGGCGGAGTAGACGGATGCGCCCGCCTCCGAAACGGTCACCTTCTGGGGTGCTTCCACGCCCTCCTCGCGCAGGGCGCGAATGAGTTCGCTGGCAAGCCTGTCGGTTTCGCGGCTTGCGGTGCCGTTGCCGATGGCGATGAGCTCCACGTGCTCCTCGCGGCAGGCGGCGGCGAGTTCGCGCAGCGCCTCCTCCCACTGATTGCGCGGGGCGTGCGGGTAGACGGTGCCCGTGCGCAGGGGCTCGCCCGTCTCGTCGACGACGGCGTACTTCACGCCGTGGCGCAGACCAGGGTCCAGGCCGAGGGTGCGGCGGTGCCCGGCGGGCGCGGCGAGCAGAATATCGCGCAGGTTGGAGGCGAACACCTCGGTCGCGTTCTGCGCGGCGGTATCGAGCAGGCGGTGGCGGATGCGCTCAGCCAGGCGCGGGCGCAGGTGGCTGCGCCAGGCGGTGCGCACGGTGGCGGCGAGCCAGCCGAGCACGCGGTCCTCGTCGTCCACGGTGTTGAGCACCTGCACGGGGATGCGCAGCGCGGCGGCCACCTCACGCTCGTATGTAGAACGTACGTTCTCGTAGTTTTCGGCTGCGGCCTCGGCCTCGACGCGGGCGGCACCGCGCAGGCGACTGAGCGGTGCGGGGGCGGGTGCCACGTCCACCTTCAGGCGCACCACGCCGGCGTCCTTGGCGCGGTGCAGGGCCAGCACGCGGTGCGGCGGGATGGAGCGAATACGGTCCGAGAAGGCGAAATAGTCCGAGAACTTCGCGCCGTCGCTTTCGTGCCCGGCAATGACCCGGGATTCGATGACGCCCTGCTCGCGCAGGCGGGTCAAGAGCTTCTCGCCGAGCACCGGGTCGGTGAGGGCGCGGTCGATCAGAATCGCGCGGGCGCCCTCGAGGGCCTCCTCGGCCGTGCGGATGGGCAGCGTCTCATCCCCCTCCGCGCGGGCCTCCGCAATCTCCTCATCGGTGGTGATGTAGGCGGCGGCGATGGCGTGCGCGTCGGCGAGGGGCACCTCCAGCAGGTCCTCAACGAGGGAGTCGAGCCCGGCGGCGCGGGCCAGCTGCGCGCGGGTCACGCGCTCGCTGCGGTAGGGGGCGTAGAGGGCGTTCACGTCTGCGACGGTGGCGGCGTTCATGAGCGAGGAACGCAGCTGCAGCAGGGTGAGCGGGTCGATAAACCCCTCGTCGGCGCGCGCGGTGAGCGCCTCGAGCACGCGGGCGCGGCGCTCTTCGAGGGCGCGTAGCTGACCCAGGCGGGTCTGGATGGCGCGCAGCTGGGTGTCGGTGAGCGCGCCCGTCGCTTCTTTGCGGTAGCGGGCGATGAAGGGCACGGAGTTGTCTGCGTCGAGCAGTGCCACGGCGGCGCCGATACGGTGCGGGGCGATGCCGAGCTCTGCGGCGAGTACCGAGACAAGGTGCGAGGAGGGGGCCCGCTCGGCCCGCCCGTCACGGTCCTGTCGGCTACAGTTCGGTTCGGGGTGCGACTCGTTGGCGGATGCGCCGCGCGGCGCGATGCTGCTCGGGAGGGGGTGTTCGCTCATCCCTCCAGTTTCGCATACTTCGCCGACGCTCCGGGAGCCGGGCCGCCGGGACCGCTGTCGGGATCCCCGCGGCCGCCGCCGAGCCTGCCGGGGTAGTATCGACCCCGCCCGGCCTCAGCCGCCGGCTCCAGCGCCGGTTCCAGCCGCAGAGCCCGAGTGCGTACAGCCGACGGGCGGTTCTGCATCATTTGGGCCTCTGCCGCCGCCCGCGTCATCTTTTGGTTAGTTAGCTGATTATCGGCCCCTCCGCTTGAACGCCTATATAACGTTCAACTATTTTTGAACTAAAAGGATATATTTTTTAAAATTTTTCTCGCTTTTATGCAGATTGGGGGTGGCGCGGCCGCCCGCACGACCTTTTCTGCTCGCAGAAATACAGGGTGCGACGGCACGGTACGACGATGCGCCGCCCACCTGCAGAGGAAAGAGGGACCCATGCGCGAACGCACCGCGCTATCAAACGCGCCGGAGGGCTACTTAGATTTTCACGACGAGTACGCGGAACTCATCGCCGAACTCGCCGCGCTGGGGTTCACCCCTACCCAGGTTCTCCGCCGCCTCAACTTTCTGTACCCGCACATCAACAAGAAGTACCTGAACTATGCGCTGAGCTCCGGCATCTGGCAGTTTGGCCCGGTCACGGCAGACGCCCCGAGCTACACGGTGCTCGCATGCGGCCTCTGGTACGTTTTCGCGGAAGCCTACGATCTGCCTCCAGAGCCCGAGTACGCGGCGCTGATTCTTGATTGCGATATTATTCACGACCTGCCGTCCGCGCTGGAGGCACGCCACTTCAACAATGAAGACATTGCGCACGTTCTGGCGAAGATTGGGGCAACGCTCAAGTACCTTGCCGCACACCCCTACTCCCAGCTGGAGGAAGAAGCCTACGCGCAGACCCTCGAGGACATCAGGCAGCGCGGCGTGAAAGAAATCGGCACCGAGGGCGGTAGCCTGTACACCCTGCTTGCCGCCAGCATGGAGGGCGAATCGGCGTGGCCTGCCCCTGCACAGACGGTCAACGATTACCTCGGTGACGGCGACTGGTCCCTGGGTATGCTCCGCACCGGCATTTACCCGGCGGAGGCGCTCGAGAACGAGTGGTATATCGACGCCGCGGCGGTACCCGAGGATTTTGCACCGAAGACTCTGAGCCTGTTTTTGAGCTATTGCGCCCGCTACGACCGCGAGCCGACGGCGCTGAACTACGGCTACTGGTCTACCATTCCCACGCTCATTGAGCAGGTGCCGCCGCTGGGTGCGGTACGCGCCAAGTTCGGTTCCTGGCAGACGGCCCTGCATCGCGGACGCACGCAGATTGCCCGCGAGCTGCGCCTGTGGACGAAAAACGAAGCCAACGTAGCTGCCGTGGAGTCGGGTGCCGCTGAGGCGAGCGCTGCTGAATCGAGTGCCGCTGAGGAGCTTGAGCTCCTCGACGCTGAGCTGAGTAACGCTGACGCTGAGCTGACTAACGCTGAGCTCCCCGAAACAGAACTAGCAGAGTTGGATACCCCGGACGGCTCCCCTGCGGGCGCTCCCGCGGAACCGGCAGAACCGACAGAACCCGCACGTCTGAGCGCCCGCGAACTCACCGAGCAGGGCATCGGCGTGGTGCAGACCGCCCACACCGACCTTGCGGCGTACCACCGCACCCAGTGGGAGCAGACGGTGGAAGTCTTCGGCGAACGCCTCGCGCAGCTTGCCTGGAACCGCCGCCTGAGCACCTACTACTTCTTCGACGGAGCCTGCCTGGAAGATGCCGACCCGACCCCCGTGGTGACGGTTTTCCGCTCCCCCACCGGTTTCCTCTGCGAGCTTGAACCCACCGTCGAGGCGCTGCCCGCCTTCGACCCGGAGTTCCTGCAGGAGCACGGCTGGAGGCACCCGGTACCGGTGCATGCGCTGTGGAACCTGCACGCGCTCGACCCGCAGGAGGCCGCCTCCGCCGTCGTTGAGGCGATGCGCTCCGGATGCGGCTGCGAGCGCTGGGATTTCTACCGCACCGATGACAACGAGGAGCCGCTGGCGGAAGAGGTCGAGGCAGCTTCCATCTAAGCGCCCGCCCTCTCGGCACTTCCCGAGGGCTTCTCAAGATAGCGAAAGCCCGCGCCCCACCTCCGAAAAGGAGCAGGGGCGCGGGCTTTACGCGTGCGCGGGATACCAGCTGCGGCAGCCGGCACCGATAGCCGGTGTGGCCTAACGTGCCGAGAAGATTTCGGACGCCTCCACAATCGCAATCTGTGCGGTGCGGGTCGAAATCGCCTCGTGGCGGCGTGCATCGGCGCGGCGCTTGAAGAACCAGCCGATACCGAGAATCGCGAACCACACGGGCATGGCGAGCAGGCCGTGCAGGGTCTCCTCGTACATGGCCAGCACGCCGATGGTGAAGGCGAAGAACGCCAGGGTCAGCCACGCCGCAACACGGCCACCGGGCAGGCGGAAGTGCGACTTCGCGTGGCGCGAGGGGAACTTCTTGCGGTACATCAGGTAGCTGACCATAATCATGGTCCACGCGAAAATCACGAGCACCGCAGCCACGGTGGTCACCAGGTTGAAGGCGCTCGAAATCGAATCGCCCGCGTACAGCAGCACCAGCGAGGACAGCAGCATCACAGCGGAGAGGAACAGCGCGTTACGCGGCACGCCGTTACCCGAGAGCTTGCCCAGGAACTGGGGTGCGCTGCGCTCGCGGGCCAGGCCGAAGGCCATGCGCGAGGTCGAGAAGATACCGGAGTTCGCCGAGGAGGTTGCACTGGTAATCACCACGAAGTTGATGATGTGCGCGGCAATACCCAGGCCCGCCAGGGTGAACATGGCGACGAAGGGGCTGTTATCGGGGCTGACGAGACGCCAGGGAGTGACCATCAGGATAATGGCGAGCGCACCAACGTAGAAGACCATAATACGTACCGGTACGGCGTTAATCGCCTTGGGCAGGGTCTTTTCGGGGTCCTGGGTTTCGGCAGCGGTGGTACCGACCAGCTCGGAGCCCATGAACGCGAAGACGGCAATCTGGAAGGCACCCAGGAAGCCGATGAAGTGGTTCGGGAACAGGCCGCCGTCGTTCCAAAGGTTTGCGACCGAGGCCTGCGCGCCGGTGGGCGAGGTAAAGCCCATCACAATCATGGCGCCGCCGACCACAATCAGGGCGACGATGGCGACAATCTTAATCATGGAGAACCAGAACTCGATTTCGCCGAAGTTCTTCACGGAGACCAGGTTCAGCACCAGGAGCACGCTGATGACGGCGAGCGCCGGGATCCAGGCTTGCAGGTCGGGCCACCACATGCGCAGGTAGCCGACGATTGCGATGATGTCCGCAACCGCGGTCACCACCCACATGAACCAGTACGACCAGCCGAGGAAGAAACCGGCCATGGGGCCGACCAGGTCGGTGGTGAAGTCCGAGAAGGACTTGTACTTCAGGTTCGACAGCAGGATTTCACCCATAGCGCGCAGCACCAGGAAGATGACGGCGCCGATGAGCATGTACACGAAAATCACGGAGGGGCCCGCTAGGGAGATAGCGCGGCCGGAGCCCATGAACAGGCCCGTGCCGATGGCACCGCCGATGGCGATGAGCTGAATATGTCGGTTGCTCAGACCACGGTGCAGGCGCTCCGTCTGTTCGGGAGCCTCGGGGGTGACGGTGGCCTGGTTATGTTCAGTCACGACGTCCTCTTTTCTGCAGTTAGGCCCCGTAGCGCATATAGTGCATGGCGGATGAGGGTTTTCGGTGTCATCCGGCAGGTTTCGCGTATAGATATGCAACCACTATTCATGCGGGGCAGCCCCGGCTTTCGGGGCGGAAGATGGGCTCAACCATGGTTCGCACCGCATCCGGGGCGAGTTCGAACATCGCCCGATGCGGCTACCTCTGGGAGCTTTCACATCTGTTTGGATAGATATTCTACACGTTTTGAAAGGTGAATGAAGTATTTTTCAACCTTTGGTGTGTCGCAAATCTATCGCATAGGTCACCATTTAGCCCCCTGACGGGGGTAAATAAACACAGAAAAACCTCGCCCCCGCATCCAGAAAGACCACGGGGGCGAGGCACAGAACAACGACGAGCGGTAGCGCTAGAGGCTACTTCTGAGAGGCTCCTTCAGCCGCCTCGGCGCGGGCGCGCTTGGCGGCGTGGCGACGGGTCAGAATCTCGTAACCGATGGCCAGGGCGATGAACCAGACGGGGGTCAGCGCCAGGCCGATGGCGGTGTCCGGGTACAGGCTCAGGGCGTAGATCATGACGGCGAAGAAGACCAGGCCGAACCAGCTCATACCGATACCCCAGGGCATCTTGTACTGGGAGGCTTCGTGGCGCTCGGGGAACTTCTTGCGGTACACCAGGTACGCAATCAGGATCATGCTCCAGGTGAAGATACCCATCATCGAGGCCACGGAGGTCACCACAGTGAACGCCTCCATGATGCCGTTGCCGGCGTACAGCATGACCAGGCTGAACAGCAGCAGCACGGTGGTCAGGTACAGGGCGTTGGCGGGCACGCCGTTCTTGGTGAGCTTGCCCAGTGCGGAGGGTGCCGCACCGTCGTGCGCCAGGCCGTAGACCATGCGGGAGGTCGAGAAGATACCGGAATTTGCGGAGGATGCCGCGGAGGTCAGCACCACGAAGTTCACCAGCGAGGCGGCGATGCCGATGCCCGCCAGGGAGAACATGCCCACGAAGGGGCTCATGGACTTGTCCAGCTTGTCCCAGGGGGTCACGGCGAGGATAGTCAGCAGCGGCACGGCGTAGAAGAGCGCGATGCGGAAGGGCACGGCGTTAATGGCCTTGGGCAGGGTGCGCTCGGGGTGCTTGGTCTCAGCCACGGCGGTGCCGACGAGCTCGGCGCCCACGAAAGCGAAGAGGGCAATCTGGAAGGAGCCCAGGAAGCCGGTCACGCCCTGGGTGAAGATGCCGCTACCGGAGGGGCCGGGATGGTCCCACAGGTGGGCTAGGGAGGCGGTGGTACCGTCGGGACTGGTGAAGCTGAAGGCAACCATGAGCGCACCAACAATAATGAGGGCGACAATCGCGACGATTTTAATGACCGCGAACCAGAATTCGATTTCGCCGAAGTTCTTCACCGAGGGCAGGTTCAGCAGTAGCAGTGCCGTGATGACCACGAGCGCCGGAATGAACTTGGGCATGCCGGGTAGCCAGTATTGCACGTAGCCGGTAATCGCGATGACGTCCGCGATACCCGTGACAACCCAGAAGAACCAATACGACCAGCCGACGAAGAATCCTGCGCGCAGGCCGAGAATATCGGTAATGAAGTCAGTGAAGGACTTGTACTTGGGGTTGGAGAGCAGAATCTCGCCCATGGCGCGCAGAACAAAGTAGATGACGCTACCGATGATGGCGTAGACGAAGACGATAGAGGGGCCGGTCAGGGCGATGGTTTTGGCTGAGCCGAGGAAGAGGCCGGTGCCGATGGCGCCGCCAATAGCAATCAGCTGGATATGTCGGTAGCTGAGCCCGCGCTGGAGCTTGGAGTGCTCAGCCTCCGAATCTAGGCCGGTGACGGAGTTCTGCGGCGTTGGCTGCTGTGTCACGTATTTCTCTTTTCTGCGTCGGTTGCCCTGTTTTTTACTCGGGGGCTTATCCGGGTGGTTGGTATTCACTCATATTCCTTAACGGCGTACAGGGAGGTGGACCTCCCATTTCCGCGGTACGTGCGGTATTTCGGGGCTTGCGGGCCCTGATGACACGGTTTTGCCGGGGCTTGTATCACCGATGAGAAATATACAGAGAATGCATAATCTCAAATTTTACCCCCTCATACCCACACGAGCGCAATGAATCCAACATGGGCGGAAATTTGAGACGATGCGGGCACGGGGCGGGTTCACCGTGAGCCATCGGGCACAGGGGTTTCTCATCCTCCTCCAGCCACCCTTCCGCTGTCTCTTTTTTCGGGTTTTCAAAAAATTAAGAAACTTTACCAGTAAAACTTTACAAGGTGAGAAAGTGGGGCTAAAGTAGTAACCATTCAAACGAAAACCTAACCGACCAAGCACAGAACAGAAGGACACCACAATGGGCAAGTTCTCCAACGCAGCAATCCGCCTCACCGCCGGCGCACTCATCCTCGACGCAGGCGTCAAGAAGCTCAAGGCAGACGAGGGCACCTACGCCTTCCTACAGCAGATGGCCGCAACCGGCGTTCCCGCAGTCGCCAAGCTGGATGCAGCAACCTTCGGTAAGCTCATCTCCGGCGCAGAGACCACCCTCGGCGCAACCCTGCTGACCCCCTTCATCCCCTCCCGCCTGGCGGGTGCAGGCCTGACCGCATTCGCGGCAAACCTGATGACCATGTACTTCCGCAACCCGGACATGCACGACAAGTTCTTCCGCCCCACCCAGGACGGCCAGCAGCTCGCAAACAACATCGTGATGCTCGGCGCAGGTCTGGCACTGCTGGGCTCCAAGAAGTAGGACCTTCCTCTTAGCTCACTCCTCAAGCAACCTCTCTTTAGTGCGGTGGGAACCATCCGGTTCCCGCCGCACTTTTGCATGCGCGCCGATTCTGCATCTGCCGCCCCCCCCGGTTCGCTCGTACCCGGCCAGCCCGGCATCACCCCACCCGAGCAAACCGCGAAACCGCACGGTGCAGCGGCCCTGCGCTATTCTTTTAGGTATGTCTACTGAGAACACGCAGCCTAGCCAGGCACCCGAATCCACCGAAGAGAAGGCCAAGAAGCCGGTTCCCGAGGAATTCTTCCGCCAGCCCTACTCCTTCGTCCGCCGCGGCGACCGCCTCACCGCGCGCCGCCAGAAGGCCTGGGATACCTACTCCCCCACCCACGTGCTGGACATTCCGCGCCTGCGCACCGACACCTCCGTCGCGCCCGAGGCGACCTTCGACCCGGTTAAGATTTACGGCCGCGAGGCCTACCAGGTCGTCGAGATCGGTTCCGGTCTGGGGGAGGCAATCGTGCACCGCGCCGCCGAGATGCCCGAGGCGAACTTCCTCGCCGTCGAGGTGTACACCCCCGGCATCGCGGACCTGCTGCTGAAGATGGGCAACGCGGGCGTGGAGAACGTGCGTGTGGCTCAGGCGAACGCACCCGAGCTGCTCGACAACATGCTCGAGGAGAACTCCGTGGACGAGCTGTGGGTGTTCTTCCCGGACCCCTGGCACAAGTCCCGCCACCACAAGCGCCGCCTGGTGTCCCCGGCTTTTGCCGATAAGGTTGCGCGCGTGCTCAAGCCCGGCGGCATTTGGCGCCTGGCCACCGACTGGGAGGAGTACGCCCTGGTCATGCGCGATGTTCTGGAGGCGCACCCCGACTTTGAGAACGTTCACCCCGGTGCTGGTGCGACCGAGGAGGACCCGCAGGGTGGCTGGGCTCCGCGTTGGGAGGGTCGTACCCTCACCAGTTTTGAGCGTAAGGCTCAGGAGGCGGGCCGCCGCGCGCACGACCTGACCTACCGCCGCAAGTAAGCGGCTGCGCCAGCGCTAGTACGCGACTTATACGTTAAGGAGGTGAGGCTCCCCGGTCATTCGGGGAGCCTCACCTCCTTGTGTGTGGGCCCAAGTGCATGCGGGGCGGGGGTCTACCCTCCCCTCGCTTCGTATGACACTAAGACGCACAAGTCTCTATGGGCGGCTGACCAGCTCAAATGAGCTAGAAGTGAGCTAGAACAGCCGAACCGTTTACCCAAGTGTAGCGGGTTTAGCCGGTTTAGCGCGGCGGTTTCGTATTATCCGCCGTGGCCGGCTGGTGATGCTGACGGTACAGCACCACCGCCGAGGAACGCTGACGGGCCGCCGGGCGGGTACCGCGGGCAATATGCACCACGTCGCCGCTGGTACCGGCTGCGAACACGCGCTCCGCCAACCCCAGCTTCACCTTCGCATCCTCAATCTGGCTCTGCAAGGCCGCAATCTGTTCCTTCTGCGACTCCAGGAGAGCCTCCAGCTCGATGATTCGGCGAATACCTTCCAGGGAGACGCCCTCCTGCGAGAGCTGCTGAATCCGCTGCAGACGGTTAACGTCACGCTGCGAGTAGCGGCGCGCCTTACCGGGTGCACGCGAGGGCTGAACCAGGCCGATGCGGTCGTACTGGCGCAGGGTCTGCGGGTGCATGCCCGCCAGCTCAGCCGCCACCGAAATCACGAAAACCGGCAGGTCCACGCTGTGCAGCGGCTCGCTACGACGGGACTTCGATGATGATTCACGAGCTGCCATGGTTTACTTCGCCTTCTTCAACAGATCCTTACGGGGGTTCTCCTGGGGTGCCAGCTTCACGAACTCTTCGAAGGCCTTCTGAGCCTCGTCGCTGAGCTTGGTGGGCAGAACCACCTCGGGGATGACCAGCAGGTCGCCCTTGCCGTTCTTGGTCTTGAAACCGCGGCCCTTGGCGCGCAGTCGGCGACCCACCTGGCCGGGGGCCAGGCGCAGCTTCACGGTGGTGTTATCGGGCAGGGGAACCTCAATGACGGCACCGTCAACGGCCTCGGCGAGGGTGACGGGGGCGCGCATAATCAGGTTGTTCTCCTCGCGGGAGTACACCGAGTCGTCGGAGACGCGCACGGTGACCTTCAGGTCGGCGCCGTGCAGGCCCTTGCCGCGCAGACGCACCTTCTGGCCGTCCTTGATGCCGGCGGGGATGCGTGCCTCAGTGTGGGAGCCGTCCGGCAGGAACACGGTCACGTTTGCGCCGGTGTATGCCTGGGCCAGGGTGATGCGGGTGCTGGTGGTGCTTTCCTCGGGGGCCGCGTGCTGTGCGCCGCCAAAGCCGCCGCCGCCCATGCCGCCGAAGTCGGCGCTGGTGAAGCCTGCGGAGCGACGACGGCTACCGCCGGTGCTTCCGCCGAACAGGCCGCCGAGCAGGTCATCAATGTTGATATTGGCGCTGGTGCCGCCGCGGAATCCGCCGAAGGCGTCCGCGCCGGGGTATCCGCCGCCAAAGCCGCCACCACCGAAGCCACCCGCACCCATGCCTGCAGCGCCGTAGCGGCGAATCTGGTCGTACTCCTCGCGCTGCTTCTTGTCGGAGAGCACGTCGTAGGCCTCGGAGATTTCCTTGAACTTCTTCTCAGCCTGCTCGTCACCGGGGTTCAAATCCGGGTGGTACTTGCGGGAGAGCTTGCGGTACGCCTTCTTAATGTCGCTTTCGCTTGCGTCTTCGCTAACGCCCAGTGCCTTATAAAAGTCGTCAGTTATCCAGTTTTCGCTTGCCATATGTTTGTTTCTCCTCTCGCGGTGATGCGCCGCCCTCCTCGGTTACGGGACGGCCAGCAGGGCACCACGTTCTTGTCTTAATGCTCTATATAAAAGTTTAGTCTACTTGACTCAATTTTGGAAGGGGCTAGGCCAAAAAATAGCGCTCCCCAAGGGTTTTTCGCGGCGACCACAGCTCGCCGCACCCAGACAAACACCCTGACAAACACCCTGACAAACGACCCCGGCAAAATATCCAGGGCAAACAACACAAGGCAAACAACAGGGCGGGTGCTCCCCCACTGGGAGAGCACCCGCCCGTCGTCAGTTATTCAGCTGATGCTAACCGGTCACCTTACGGTGCGACAGCCACAGCCACCTGAGCGGTGCGAACCACTCGGTCGTTCACGCGGTAGCCGTAACGCAGAACCATGGAGATGTGGTCCTCGGCCACCTCGTCGGTGGGCTGCTGGAGCACTGCCTCGTGGATGTTCGGGTCGAAGGCGTCGCCTACCTCGCCGAAGCGCTCCACGCCCTGCTTGCCGAGCAGCTCTTCGAGCTTGGTGGCAATGGAGGCGAAGGGTCCTTCCTTCAGGTCGCCGTGCTTACGTGCGGCGTCGATGTCATCGAGCACCGGCAGCAGCGCGGTCACCAGCTCACTGGTTACGAAGCCTCGCAGCTGCTCCTTTTCGCGAGCGGTGCGGTTCTTGAAGTTAGTGAACTCGGCCTGCAGGCGAAGCAGGGAGTCCAGGCGCTCAGCGGCGAGGGCGGCATCGGCGGATTCAGCCGCGATGTCTTCCTGCAGCTCAGCCTCGACAGCCTCCGCGGCATCCTCGGCGGTTTCAGCCGATTCAGCCTCGGGGTGGCCTTCCGCTGCGGGGGCGTTGAACGCCTCCTCCAGCGGGTCGGGGGTGGTGTTTTCCTGCTCAGCCATGATTACTTCTTCTCGTCTTCGTCGATAACCTCGGCGTCGACAACGTCCTCGTCAGCGGCGGGCTTGGACTCGGAAGCGTCAGCCTGTGCTGCCGCGTAGAGTGCCTCGCCCAGCTTGGACTGGGAAGCCTGCAGCTTCTCGAATGCGGACTTCACAGCTGCGTCGTCGTCGCCCTCGAGTGCCTTCTTCAGCTCGTCGACATCAGCCTGCACGGAGGTCTTGACGTCCTCGGGCAGCTTCTCGCCGTTCTCCTTCAGGAGCTTCTCGACGGAGTATGCAGCGGACTCAGCTGCGTTGCGGGTGTCAGCAGCCTCGCGGCGTGCCTTGTCCTGCTCAGCGTGTGCCTCTGCGTCCTTGACCATGCGGTCGATGTCGTCCTTGGAGAGGGAGGTACCGCCGGTGATGGTCATGGACTGCTCAGCGCCGGTGCCCTTGTCCTTTGCGGAGACGTGGACGATGCCGTTTGCGTCGATGTCGAAGGTGACCTCAATCTGGGGCACGCCACGGGGTGCGGGGGCGATGCCGGTCAGCTCGAAGGTACCCAGGTTCTTGTTGTCGCGAGTGAACTCACGCTCACCCTGGAAGACCTGAATGGTCACGGAGGGCTGGTTGTCCTCTGCGGTGGTGAAGGTCTCGGAACGCTTGGTCGGGATTGCAGTGTTACGCTCGATCAGCTTGGTCATCACGCCGCCCTTGGTCTCGATACCGAGGGAGAGGGGGGTGACGTCGATCAGCAGAACGTCCTTACGGTCGCCCTTCAGCACGCCTGCCTGCAGTGCTGCACCCATTGCCACGACCTCGTCGGGGTTCACGCCCTTGTTGGGCTCGCGGCCGGTGAGCTCCTTGACGAGCTCAGCGACAGCGGGCATACGGGTGGAGCCACCAACCAGGATGACCTCGGAAATCTCGGAGATGGACACGCCAGCTTCCTTGATTACGTCGAGCACGGGCTTCTTGGTGCGCTCGAGCAGGTCGCGGGTCAGTTCCTCGAACTTTGCGCGGGTCAGCTTCTCATCCAGGTGGATGGGGCCCTCGGGGGTCACGGACAGGTACTGCAGGGAGATGTTGGTGCTAGAAGCGCTGGACAGCTCCTTCTTAGCCTGCTCAGCTGCCTCCTGCAGACGCTGCAGAGCAATCTTGTCCTTGGACAGGTCAGCGCCGGTGTTTGCCTTCACCTGTGCGAGCAGCCACTCGACGACGCGGTGATCCCAGTCGTCACCACCGAGGCGGTTGTCACCGCTGGTTGCGCGAACCTGAATGGTGGAGAAGCCGTCGTCATCCTTACCAACTTCCAGCAGGGAGACGTCGAAGGTACCGCCACCGAGGTCGAAGACCAGGATGAGCTCGTCTTCCTTACCCTTGTCCAGGCCGTATGCGAGTGCTGCGGCGGTGGGCTCGTTGACGATACGCAGGACGTTCAGGCCTGCAATCTCGCCGGCTTCCTTGGTTGCCTGACGCTCAGCGTCGTTGAAGTAGGCGGGAACGGTGATGACGGCGTCGGTGACCTTGTCGTTCAGGAATGCCTCTGCGTCACCCTTCAGCTTCATGAGGATACGAGCGGAGATTTCCTGCGGGGTGTACTTCTTGCCGTCGATCTCGGTGGTCCAGTCGGTGCCCATGTGGCGCTTGACGGAGGAGATGGTGCGGTCGACGTTGGTCACTGCCTGACGCTTTGCAACGTTACCGACCAGCACCTCGCCGTCCTTGGAGAATGCGACGACGGAGGGGGTGGTGCGGGTGCCCTCTGCGTTAGCGATGACGACGGGCTCGCCACCTTCCAGTGCTGCAACGACCGAGTTGGTGGTACCGAGGTCAATACCTACTGCACGTGCCATATATTTATTCACTCCTTAGGTGTTAGTGCCCCGCTTCTTCTAATGCGAGGCGGGATAGTTTGAAAGTTTTGGAGGCGAGGGTGCTGCGCTGACCGCTCCGTGTGGAGTGGTCTGCGCGGCTTCCTTGAGCCTCATGTACTCAAGTATGCACCCTTCTGGCAGGGGTGTCAATAGGGTTGAGTGAACTTTACTCAACTTTTTTTCGCGAAGTTGTATGAGGGGTGGGTTTTTCGGGGTTCCGGAGGGGTGTTTTGCGGGTGATTTCGGGGCGGCGGCGAGGCAAGGGTGGGCGGTTTTGCCGCGGAATTCCGCGGTTTTTGGTCTGGGTACGGGCGCGGCGCGGCGATTCAGCGCACGGCGGACACCGTAGGGCTAATCTGGCGAAAAATTTTTAAAAGAGGGGGGAAAATCCGAAAAATTGGGGTGCAGGAGGTACCGGGAGGTGACATGAGGGCACCTTATATAGGGTGTGCGGGGCGGTTCTTGGGTCTGGGGACTCAGCCTCTAGCGGCGTTGCTAGAGGTGCACCCGTCCGGGTATCTCAACTACAGACACCCACCATGAGATCTCAGAGATTTACCCCTCTTATATAGGGAGTTATATATGGGGGGCCGCATGCAAGCTCCATTGCTCACTCTATGGAGGCATCTCCGCTTGTCCGACACACAATCCCCTAACCTTCACCTATGGATTGAGGCCACCCGTCTACCGTATGCTGGTTACGACCATATCCTCTCAAAGTAGACAGGACCCTCCCATGCCATCAAAAGGCAAACCAGAAACACACAACGATTCCGCGCATGCATCCATCAACACAGAAGCATCTACTAAACAATCAGATAGCCCCGCTTCTGATGGGACAAAGGCAGCTTCCAATAAAGGAAAATCCACCCAAAAAACAATAGATTTTAGCAAACCATTTGCAGACAATCCAGAACGCAACAAAAAAATAAGCATTGCCGCAAGAATAATATTTATATCAATCGTATACATTTTATGTACTGAAATTCATGCCTCTATTATCCATCTCGAGGAAGTTCAAAAATTAATAAAAGCCCCAGAGAATACACCTAATGAAATATTAGAGACTATTAACGACATTAGGAACACTTTTTCCCTCCTGGGTCTATTCCTAATTATACTGATAATCGCCTTTGCATCTTGCTTCGCCAAGATGATTATGGATTTTCTAGATAAGTATCCACAGCGAGTCTTTGTAGCCATTGTATCTTTAGGTGGAATTCTTGCATTCTCCATACCTCAATATCTGTATTCATTTAAATTTATTGGTGAAACTAAAGATATAACTACTTCACTTTTGACTGTCACCGGCGGAATTTTGGCGGTCTTCACGCTCCTGAAAACGCATCAAAAAAATGAAATTGATGAAGAGAAATTTGAGCACGAAAAGATCATACACAATGAACATAAAAAAGATAGAGAAGAAGAGGTTAGAGCACAGAAACGTCAGTTTAATAAAACAATTAAACAAGAATCATATAAATTCTATAAAGAGCGCATCCGCCAAATTCATGCTGAACGTCGCAGTCGTTACACTAAAGCCATCGAGCAACTAGCTGATGAGAAAGCAGTTACTCGATTAGGTGGCATCTACACACTTGTAGGACTTGTCGACGAATGGCTTGCAGATGAGGACGTCAAAGATCTTAAAACTCGCATCAAAGAAGGCCAGATTATTATCAATAACCTCTGCTCCTACATTCGTTCCCCATTTATTTTTGCCGAAAATCGAGAGATCATCGAGAAAGCAGCCACCCTCCAAGTTTATTCCGGGAATCTAAATGAGGACAAGGCTAAACTTCGTGAAGAGCAAGAAATTCGACAGACAATTTTTAGGGAAATAAGCGTTCGACTTGCAAATTTGACAGATGATTCTTCAACTGACAAGTTTTGGAGTAAATTTAATTACAATTTTAGCAAATCTAATATTTTCTACAACCTAAATGAATTAACTTTCTGCAATCCGAACTTCTCTAATACTGAGTTCAATGGACCTGCCAATTTTACTGGAAGCAGATTCCTAGGGAAAGCAATATTTAAAAATACTATATTCAATTCAGAGGCATATATGTCTGACAGTAAATCAGCGAAGACCATCTTCGAGGGGGACGCAGATTTTACCGGTAGTATTTTCAAAGGCAATGCAACGTTTAAAAACGCAACATTTAATTCATCAGCATATTTTTCTGATATTGATTTAGCAAAGACAACTTTTAAATCCGAAGTTGACTTTACTGGCGCAACCTTCATTGGAGATGCGACATTCAGAAATACAACATTTACCTTAGCTGCAACCCTTTCTAGCGAATACTCCAGCAGAACAAATTTTAAAGCGGGAAGCGATTTCTCTCTTTCCACATTCTCTCATAATGCAAATTTCTCAAATGTAAACTTCTATCAATATTCTAATTTTGAACTAACATCTTTTAGGGGATCGGCAAAATTTGTAAAGACCAATTTTTATGGACCAGCACAATTCAGCATCTGGGGAGGTCCTCAATATTCACAGGAATACTCATTCTCAGGAGATGCTAATTTTACCGATGCCTATTTCAAAGAAGGAGCAAGCTTCACCGAAAGATACTTTGAAAAAAATGCAGTGTTTCGCAATGCTATTTTTGAGGGACCTGCACATTTTGCCGAGGGTAAAATCACTAATAGTGGGATATTTACAAATACAACATTCAAAGACTCGTCTCGATTTATTCTCTATAACTTTGGAATTTATGCAGATTTTAAAGACGCTAAATTTTCGACTAATAAGACACACGAGTTTGACCGCGCTCAAAATATCAATCTCGGCTCTGTTCCTATAGGTATAGCATGGCCTCAAAATCCGATACCCGCAGGTTCCTGCTATGGGTTTTCCTGTTCTTGGGCTAGCAAAACAAAACGTTTTATCGTTACAAGTGGTCCTGCTAAGTAGGGAATTTTATATAGAGTATAGAGACGAAATGATACCCCGCCTGCGTATCTCACACAGGCGGGGCTTCTTCTTTTGCCCAGCGCGAGCGCGCAGGGGTGGGGGTTCTCTTCTATGCTGGATATAAGCCAGCACCGGCGCAGGAAGGGCACACCACCATGAACCTAGCAGCACTCTTCACAAAGCTACGGCAACGCAAAAACACCCCGGAACGCATCCAACAGAGACAGGCCAAACGGCGCAAACGCTACACGCACGCCCTCGAACAATTCCTCAACGGGCAACCCGCCGTGCGTCTGAGAGGGGTGTACACGCTCGCAAAACTCGCGGACAGATGGCTCACCGACACTTCCCTCCCCGAACAGGTGCGCCTCGAAGAAGCCCAGACCATTATCGACGCGCTGACCGGGTGCATCCGCACGCCCTACCCCCTCGCACAGAACCGGCAGATCCTAGAATCAGACGAGGCACCCGAAGGGTACGAAAGCGACTTTACGCGCGATCAGGAGGCACTACGCGAAGAGCAGCTAGTGCGGCGCGCAGTCTTCATGGAGTTCAGTCGCCGCCTCGCCGCCGCCGAAAGCAGCAAGGCAGGCAACGAGGAAAGCCAGCGCACGGTGCCGCCAATATCGCCCATGTGGGCTGATCTGCGCTTCGACTTTGGCGGCGCACCCATCTTCTACCCGCTACAGCAGCTACACTTTCAGAACGCCGACTTCGCCTCCGCAACCTTCTACGGCCCGGCGGATTTTTCCGGCGCAACCTTCCACGGTGACACCAGCTTTTCCGCAGCACAGTTCACCGCTGACGCATCCTTCCACGGCGCGAACTTCAACGACTGGGTGGGGTTCAGCGCCGCACACTTCGCGGGCGCAGCAGAGTTCAGCGGGGCACGCTTTGCGGACGCGGCAAGCTTCGCAACCGTAACCTTCACCGGCGGAGCTGACTTCTCAGACGCGGTCTTCTCGGCTGCGGCTGACTTCGCGGTATCCGCCTTCGAGGCCGACGCCGACTTCTCACGCTTGAACGCCGCGGGCATAGCCAGCTTCACGGCGATCACCTTCGGCGGAGAGGCAATATTCACCGCCTCCACGTTCCACGATGAAGCACACTTCGCCGCGTCGGTCTTCAACCGCCCCGCGGTATTCTCCGATTCGCTTTTCGGCGGGGCCGCGCGCTTTGCCGGTATAGCCACCAAGCAGTCCGCGATGTTCCTCGACACGAGCTTTGCGGGCGCGGTGGACTTTAGCGGGGCGTCCTTCACGCACCTCGCAGATTTTAGTGGGGCTCAGTTCGACGGCGACGCCACGTTTAGCCAGGCGTCGTTTATTGAGCTGCCGAGGACGAGCTATGATAGGGAACTCCCGCAGTACGCGGACTTCGGTCACGCGGCATTCGCGCAGGATGCCGACTTTAGTCAGACAACGTTCACGGCGTGTGTTGGCTTTGGTGGGGTGACGTTTGCACGGGCGGTGAGCTTCAACGGGGCGAACTTTGAGGGAGCCTACTTCGAGGGTGCGACGTTCGGTCAGCGGGCAGATTTCAGGCAGACTAGCTTCATGTTTGTTAAGCCGTCCTTTGAGGCTTTGGAGAGGCGACTGCCGAGGGCCAGGTTCTCGGCGCAGGCGGATCCGCAGGATTACCTGTTCGAGGCACGCCCGGAGAGCAGGCACGGCTTCAGCTGCGGCACAGCAACGCTTCTTAATAGAACGTTCGTTCTCCCTCTCGGCACTGTGCTGTACGACCCGGATTCCTGGGACGAAGAGAAGCAGGACTACACCCGCTTCAGTGAGCCCGCGCAGTAAAACCTAGCTCTCCCCCACCGGCGGGGAAGCTCCTACACACGCACGGACCCCGCCCGCACATCCAGCGCTGGCGGGGTTCTTGCTTTTGACCAGCAACCACCCAAGCCCAGCAACTTTTACACTATGCTGAGTATGACCCGCCCCTTTCAACGATGACAGGAGAACCACATGCATCTCGCACCCAGCACCGCGTGGGCTTGGCTGATAGCTTGCGCAGTCGTCATTCTGCTTTTCCCGCTCGCCGCGCAGTTCGGCAACCTCAAGGGGAAGCTGTCGAGCTTCCGCACCTGGGTTTGGGCTATCGCTCTCTTGGGCATTGTCACGGCGGGTTTTATACCTTTCACCTTTGACACTGACATCGTTATTTTTGAGGTTCAGCCGTTCATCTTCTTCATCACCGGTACCCTGCTAGGTGTTCTCTTTCTTGGGGAGTTCCACCGCATGAACACCCAGAAAAAGCTGAAACACCCCCAGCGGGTGCACGCCGAGCGCCGTACCCGTTACAGCAAGGCAGTTGAGCAGCTGGCGTATCCGAATCCGGCAGTCCGTGCGAGCGCCCTCAGCATGCTTGCGGGTCTGGTGGATGAGTGGCTCGCTGACGAGCAGCTCAGCGTTGAGGCACGGCAGAAGGAGGGGCAGGTCGTCGTCAATGCCCTCTGCGCTTATGTTCGTTCGCCGTTCGCGCGGGCGTTCAAGGCAGAAGCTTTTGAATCCGATACGCCGCCTGCTAACTACGCGGGTGATTTCGCTACGGATCTGGCGGCTTTCCGTGGTGAGCAGGATGTTCGCCGCAGCGTCTTCGTTGAGATGAGTAAGCGCAGCAGCACCCTTGCCGAAAACGAGAAGGGCGAGGTGACTGTTGTCCCCGGCGCGTGGAGCGGCTTTGAGTTCGATTTCAGCCGGGCGGTCGTCTTCTACCCTCTCGACGGTCTGACGATTGAGAACGCCGATTTCTCTGCGGCGAAGTTCTGCAACGGCTCGGATTTCAGCGGGGCAACTTTTGTGGGAACCGTGGATTTCAGCCGCGCAACCTTCGGAGAGATTGCGGGGTTCGGTGACGCTACCTTTGCTGGCGACGCAAATTTCAGCCACACAACCTTCACTCAGAACGCTGACTTTGGCGGAGCATCCTTCATGCAGAGCGCGCATTTCGACGGGGTGAAATTCACTCAGGATACGAACTTCAGTGGGGCGGCCTTCATCCAGAATGCAAGTTTTGGCGGAGCAAATTTTGCTCAGAACGCAGACTTCAGCTGGGCTGTGTTCGCTCAAAACGCGCACTTCATCGGGACCGTTTTCGGTCAGATTGCAGACTTTGGCGGAGCGACTTTTACCCAAGATGCCCGCTTCAGTGAGACGGCTTTCGTGCAGGTCGCACGCTTCAAATGGGCGACTTTCACGCAAACCGCAGACTTTAGTGAGGCGGCTTTTGACCAAGGTGCAGATTTCAGCGAGGCTACCTTTGAGGCTGATGCTGAGTTCTATGGCGCATCCTTTATAGGTGTTGCAGATTTCTGCGATGTGTCTTTCGTGAAGAGCCCGCCGCTCTTCGCGGCGAAGAATGTTGAGTCGGGTGAGGTGTACCGGGCTCGGTTCGCTGCGCTGTCTGCCGCTTCAGAATCCGCTAAGCAGGAGGCGCATAACTTCGCGGTGTACGAGGGCAGCCAGCCTATTCCGCTGGGTACAGCCGGACTAAACGGCGTGGGCTACCGTATCCCGGTCGGGGCGGTGCTCTTCGATCCGGCGTCCTGGGATGAACAGCAGAAGGAATACACGCGCCTGAGTGAGCCCGCGCAGTAATATTCAGAGGCCCCGCCACATTGAACGTGTGGTGGGGCCTTTGTATGTAGCCGATAGAAGCGCAGGTCAGACAATTTTGCACTAAACTAAAAGATGACCATTCCTATCAGAGAAGACAGGAGAAACACCAGTGACACCAGAACCAAGTCCATCCCCTACTCTCACTATCCCGAGTGCTGGGCCCATCACATGGGACGCAATCGCTCAATGGGTATCCATAATATTACTTGCTATCGGCACACTTGTATTTATCATTTTTGTTACCAAGAAAATTTTTCCATGGAATAAGAAACGAGAAGTTAAGCCGTTTTATCTTTGGCTTGCCGCCATCGCAGTCTTTGGTGGATTAATAAGTTTTTTCCTACCCATTGCTATTAACTCTGGTTTCAATAAAGATGATGATGGCTCGCGACTTCGCCAAGCACTCCTCTACACCACTGGTGGTCTTCTTGGTGTAATTACATTGGGTGAAACCCATCGTAAGAACAATCAAGAGAAAGAGAAGAACGACCAAGACCATGCCCGCCAAGTGCATGCAGAGCGTCGTGCTCGCTACACTAAAGCTATTGAGCAACTCGCGGATCAGAAAGCACCAGTTCGCCTAGGCGGTATTTATACACTCTTTGGATTAGCAGATGAGTGGCTTACAGATAATTTAATTAAAAAATCAACCCGCACGGAAGAAACGCAAATAATTATCAATAATCTCTGTGCATATATTCGTGGACCACTACCAAAAAAGGATGAGAAAAATATTCTTAAATGCTACCCCTTAGAAACACTGGGGCAATTCCAAAAAAGTAAGGAAGCCAACCTTCCAGACCACCTTAAGGAAGAAGTAGAGATTCGAAAAACAATCATAAAGGAGATCAAAGAAAGAATAAGCCCTGACATTTACCAGCTAAAGAATGACTGGTCAAACTTTCACTTTAATTTTTCCAATTCAGTATTTTTTTACGAAGTCGACTTCTTCGGGTGCACCTTTAAAAATAGTGTCAATTTCTCAAATTCACTTTTTGCAACAGAAGCTAATTTTATCGACACAGCATTCCATAATTCAACAGATTTTTCCAAGACAAAATTTAGGGCTAGCGCATACTTTTTGCATGCATCCCATAGAGGCTTCGGTCAATTCAATTTCCAAGAAGCTCAATTTCAATCAGTCAGTTTCCAAGGGGTTGAATTTGAAGGGGTTAGCAGTTTTTTTGAAGCAAAATTTAATATGCTTGCAAATTTTGAAGACTCAATATTTCACACCCCTTCATATTTTTCCTATGCCAAATTTAACACCAACGCCCATTTTTTAGGAGCCATTTTCTGCAATAAGGTCAGTTTTACCCAGGCAACATTTGGGGAAAATGAAGATTTTAAACCATTAGCACGCTGCACTAATTTTACAAATGCGACTTTTATAGATGAAGCAGACTTTTCTGGGGCAAAATTTTATGCAACCACCGATTTCTCTTCAGCCTCCTTTTATGCATTTGATCCAAATTTTAAAGGCGCTTCCTTTCTTGGGTCTATAAAGATTCCACATACGACTACATTACTCCACGTTCAACATGTATTTCCGGAAAGGCATTCCACCCCTTTCTACATTACAACTGAACGCCATTTATCGCCTTACGGAGATTTATACTATATCCCAGACGGAGCCGAACTTCTTATAACAGACCTCCAGAAGAAGAATAAAAAGCAACCCAAAAAGCAACCCAAAAAGCAACCCAAAAAACAACAAGCACATAACTTCGCAGTACATGAAGATAGCCAACCCATTCATTGGGGAGAGGCTGAGCTGGACGGTGTAAAATACCGCATCCCTGTGGGAACGGTACTCTTCGACCCCAGTTCGGGAGAAACCAGTAAGCCAGCAAAGCCATTAGATAAATCTAATGACGGAGAAGAGGACAAATCCGAATAGTACTCACCCCTAAAAGACCCCGCCGGCCTTCGTCGGCGGGGCCTTTTTGCGCCCGGGTCCGGTATCGACAGCCCCGGCGGCGAGCGCCTCCGCTCGTCGTCGAACTGCCAAAAGAACCGCCCCAAGCCACCGCCGCGCCCAACCACCCGCTACCCCACCGATACACTAGAACCATGTACCGAATCATGACTGTCTGCACCGGCAACATCTGCCGCTCCCCCGTCGGCGAATACCTCATCCGCCAGCACGCCCAAGAAGCCGGCGTGCCCGTCACCGTCACCTCCAGCGGCATCAGCAACGAAGAAGAAGGCAACCGCATCGACCCGCGCGCCGCCGCGCAGCTCACCACCCGCGGTATCGACCCGTCCGCGCACCGCGCCAGCGTCTTCACCGTCGAGGACTTCGACCGCAACGACCTCATCCTCGCCATGGACGCACCCCACTACCTGCGCCTCAAAGCCCTAGCCCGCAACGAGGCCGACAAAGCCAAGATCCGCATGATGCGCAGCTTCGACCCGAAGGTCACCACCACCCACCTGGACCAGCTCGGCATCTACGACCCCTGGTACGGTAGCGAACGCGACTTCGTGTACACCACCGGCCTCATTGACGCCGCCGCACGCGGCCTCATCAACCACCTCAAGCAGGAAGGCGACGCGCAGTGAGTCAGCGTATTCCCCTGAACCAGAACCGCCGCGTCACCGGCACCACCGAAATCCTGGAGCTCTGCAAAGACATGCTGCGCCTGGAGCACGGCATCGGCAACGACTTCGACATGGACACCGCCGAATTCACCGAATTCCGTGCCCAGTTCCTCGCCGACTTCGCGCAGATCCCGCTGATCATCGGCATTGACGGCCGCAGCGGCACCGGCAAAACCAGCCTCGCCGCGCAGCTTGAGCAGGAGCTCACCGCCGCAGGGCACAGCGTGCACGTGCTGCACCTGGACGACTTCTACCCCGGCTGGGACGGCCTCTTCGACGGCGTGGAGGCGTGGGACGCGCTATCCGTGCAGCTGACCGAAGGTATTGCCGGGACCTACACCCCGTGGGATTGGGAGGCGGGCGCCCCCGGTGAGGTGCGTACCGTCGACCCGGCGGCTACGCAGGTCATTATCTGTGAGGGTGTCGGCGCGATTGCGGGCGCCTGCGAGGTGCGTATTCTCGCCACCGCCCCGGACGAGGTGCGCCGCGAGCGCGCCATGGCTCGTGACGGTGACACGTTCCGCCCGCACTGGGAACGCTGGGCGGCGCAGGAGGAGGCGCTGCTCGCCGAAATCCCGGAGGACTACGCGACCGTGGACTTCATCTACGACAGCGCGGCGCAGTAACAGCCGCCTACAAGACAGTAGGGCCCAATGCTTCGTGCATCTCGAAGCATTGGGTCCTACGGCTATTCAGAGGCAGTTTTACTGAGGCCCTGTTTTATTCAGGCATGGGAGCCGGGCTAGCGGATTCCATGCGGTCTTTATCCCAGTAGGTTGAGGTATTGCTCGGCGCGTGCGTGGAGGCAGTGCCGTCCTTTTCGTTACCCGGGTTGTTGCTAGAAAGCACAGCAAGGATTACGAGCAAGACGCAAGCTATGAGCAGCAGGATACATAGCAAATATTTGTAATAGTGGTTGCGCATCTGAGGTTGTCCCTCCGGTCGTATCGCGTGATATGACCAACGTAAGTTATGCCGTTGGGCCTAGCAATGCTTCTCAAGAATATTTCTCAAATATTTCTACATGGGCTGGAGGCTGAGCGGCAGGCTAAAACAAACCGTGAAAGGGGCGGTGTTATCTCTCCAACGGAGCGTGGATAACACCGCCCTTTTGCTCCAGTATGCGTAGGGTGTAGCCACGTTTTCCGGAAGCGCCCTCATGGTGTCGTACAGACGCTCTCCGCAGCGAAGCAAGGAGAGGCGGAGCATCTGTGCGACGGGTGCCCCTGCGTAGGCGCGGAGGAAATATGTGGCGTACCCTCCCCTAACCCCTGTAGGAGCGAGGGCGGGCGCCGCCTGCCAAGCCAACCAGCAAGCCAAGCACGAAGGAGCCAAACGGAGTGCCCCTCCCGGCTCAAAAAAAGTCAAACGTTTAACTTACGAAGCCGCGTCCAATTCTGCTACCGTGGACAAGTTGTGCCTCCAGCCTGCGCAAATTCATCCCCGGATCCGGCACCGCCGCATCCACCCTTAGAGCCACAGGCGCCGTTGCACGCGCATCACACAGAAAGAAAAAACTAAGACATATGTCTTCGAAGTCGGTTAAGACCTCCTTCGGGCTATCGCCCCTTTTCATTGTTGTTCTGGCGTTGCTGACCGCTATTGCGCCGCTCGCTACGGACATGTACCTTGCCGCGCTGCCCGCCGTCGCGGAGAACCTGAACACGACCAGCACGAACGCGTCCCTAACCCTGAGTGCGTTCATGGTGGGTATGGCACTCGGTCAGCTGGTTGTGGGCCCGCTGTCGGATAAGACGGGCCGCCGCAAGCCGCTGCTGTTCGGTGTGGTGGTCTGCTTCATTGCGACCGTGGCGTGTGGTTTTGCGCCGAATATTGAGCTGCTGATTTTTGCGCGTTTCATGATGGGCTTCACCGGTTCGATTGGTGCGGTGCTGGCTCGTTCTATCGTGACTGATACGACTCAGGGCTTGGCGACCGCTAAGCTCATGGGCGTCATGATGATGATTAACGGCTTCGCGCCGGTGCTCGCGCCGCTGTTTGGTGGTTGGGTGCTGTCGTGGGGTAACTGGCGCGATATTTTCCATGTGCTCGGCGTGGTCACCGCAATTATGATGCTCGGCGTGGTCTTCGTGGTGAAGGAGACCCTGCCGGTTGAGGAACGCTACCAGGGCACCGCCCTGAGCGTGTACTCGGAGCTGCCGAAGGTGTTCACGGTGCGCCGCTACATGGGTTTCATGCTGACCATGTGCTTCGCGTTTGGTGCGCTGTTCTCGTACATTTCTGGTTCGACGTTCGTGTTGCAGAAGATTCTGGGTCTCTCCGAAACCCAGTTCACGATTGTGTTCGGCGTGAACTCGCTGGGCATTGTGCTGTTCAGTGCGATTGCAACCAAGCTGGTTGGACGCGTGGCGCAGCGCCGCATCGTGAACACCGGTGTGGTGAGCCTGCTCGTGGTGTCCGTGCTGCTGACCATCAGCTTCTTGGTGGGTATTTCGCTGGTGCCGACGCTGATTCTGCTGTTCCTGCTGACCAGCTCGTGCGGCCTGATTTTCGGTAATGCTTCGGCGTTGGCGTTGAACGAGGCACGCCACATGGCGGGTAGTGCATCGGCGGTAATGGGCACGGTTCAGGCTCTGCTGGGTGCGTTGGCGGCGCCGCTGGTGTCGTTTGCCGGTGAGCATGAGTACCTGCCGATGGGCTTCTCCAATCTGGGTTTCGCGGTCCTGACGGCGCTGGTGCTGTGGACTACGCCGCGTAAGGATTCGGACTACTCGGCTGACGGCGAGAGCCACGGCGCTGGTGAAGGTCAGGGCGCGCCGGCGGGCCACTAGCCTGTTGTTGATTTTTGTATAGCTAAAGCCCCGGATGGGCGACCTGCTAAGGGTTGCGCATCCGGGGCTTTGCTGTGTTTGTTGTAGTAGTTAGGGAGGAGCTTGTACTCTTCCTTCGCTCCTACAGGGGAGGCGCGGAGGAGATATGCGGCAGTCCCTTTTCTGATGCGTTTAGCTCTGCTGCGCTAGGTAGCTCAACAGCGTGGCGGTCAGCTCCGGGTCATGCGCCAGCGCCGTACCGTTCAGGTGGGTCACCGGCGCAATCAGACGCACCGACGACGCCAACCACACGCCGTCCGACTCAAACAAATCCTGCGGGTAGAGAGGGCCAAAACCCAGCTCCCAGCCTGCCTGGCGCGCCGCCTCGAACACCGCGCCCTGCGTGGTACCGGGAAGGATGCCATGGCTCGGCTCGGGCGTGTACAGCACCTTCTTGCCGTCCTCAATCTTGGCGACCAGCACCGAAGAAGTGGCACCCTCCAGCACGCGACGCTCGTCGGTGATGAAGATAGCGTCGTCCGCGCCGCGCTCCTGCACGTATCGCAAAACCGCCATGTTCACCGCGTAGGAGAGGGTCTTCGCGCCCGCCAACAGCCACGGGTAGGCGCTGTTGTCCATCGGCTCGTGACCGCGCGGCAGCAGCATCGCCTTCACGCCCTCGGTGCGGCGCTTCACGATGGAGGCGGGCACCGGCGACGCCATAATCAGCGTGTACGGGCCCGGCTGCATGGAAGTGACCGCCTGGGTGGGGCCGCGCGAAATAATGATCTTCACGATGTGCTCTTCACCCAGCGCCGTTTCGGCACCGGCGGTCGCCTCGCGCATGAGGCGCTCCACCGCCGAACGCAGAATCTCGGGTTCCGGGTCGGGCAAATCCAGCATGCGCGCCGACGATTCGAGGCGGGACAGGTGCATGCCGAGCTTACGTACGCGACGGTTGACGGACAGCATGGTCTCGAAGACGCCGTCGCCGCGGGTGAAGCCCTGATCATCAACGCTGATGAGGGGCACGGACGGGTCAACGAAGATGCCCTGCGGGTTCTGCTCGTTCAGAAGAATAACGGTACTAGACATAGTTTTATTGTACGTTCGCAGCCGAACCGTAGGCAGGAGGCGCCGTACCTTCCTGTTCGGTAGTAGCGGGTGTAGCCGCATTTTCCGGAAGCGCCCTCAGGGTGTCAGCCCGGACGCTCTCCGCAGCGAAGCAAGGAGAGGGCGGAGCGTCCGGGTGACGGGT